>NZ_JBJMAW010000009.1:0-131999 GCF_046600735.1 Novilysobacter longmucuonensis | reverse complement strand
TTTCAGGGCCGTCAACAGCCCGTCACGCGCTTTTTGCCAACCCCACCACCCCTTCAAATCGTCCCTCCAGGGTGGCGGGGCGCGCATTGTGCACATCCGGAGCGGGCTTTGGAAGAGGCTCCGACAAAAAACCTCTGGCGGCTTCATCCGCGGGTTCAGGCAGCCATCAGACGCACCCGCGCGAACGTACGCTTGCCGACCGCCAGCACGCCCTCGAACCCGGGGGCGAACACGCGTTGCGCGTCCTCGATCACCTCGCCGTCGATGCGCACCGCCCGCTCCTTGAGCTTGCGGTTGGCCTCGGAGTTGCTGGGCGTCAGGCCGCAGGCGGTCAGCAATGCGGCGATGCGCAGGCCCTCGGCGGGAATCGCCACCTCGTTCAGCGGCAGCGAGGCGGTGTCGCCTTCGCCACGGACCGCGGCGTTCCAGCCGGCGACCGCGGTTTCGGCCGCTCCGGCGCCGTGGAAGCGAGCGGCCAGCTCGCGCGCCAGGCGCAGCTTGAGGTCGCGCGGGTTGAGCTGGCCGGCCTCGATGTCGCGCTTGAGCGTGGCCGCCTCGGCCGAGGAGATCTCGAAGCTGAGCAGCTCGATCCATCGCCACATCAGCGCATCGCCGATCTTCATCGCCTTGGTGACGATTTCGATCGCCGGCTCGTCGATGCCGATGTAGTTGCCGAGCGACTTGCTCATCTTCTGCACGCCGTCCAGCCCCTCCAGCAGCGGCATGGTCAGCACGATCTGCGGCGGTTGGCCGTGGTGCTCCTGCAGGCCGCGGCCCATCAGCAGGTTGAACTTCTGGTCGGTGCCGCCGAGTTCGACATCGGCCTCCAGCGCGACCGAATCGTAGCCCTGCACCAGCGGGTACAGGAACTCGTGGATCGCGATCGGCTGCCGGGCCTTGTGGCGCTTGGCGAAATCATCGCGCTCGAGCATGCGTGCGACGGTGTGCTGCGCGGCCAGCCTGATCATGTCGGCAGCCGACATGCGGCCGAACCATTCGGAGTTGAACCGCACCTCGGTGCGCTCGCGGTCGAGCACCTTGAACACCTGGTCGGCGTAGGTCTGCGCGTTGGCCAGGACGTCCTCGCGCGTCAGCGGCTTGCGGGTGACGTTCTTGCCGGTCGGGTCGCCGATCATTCCGGTGAAGTCGCCGATCAGGAACACCACCTGGTGGCCGAGGTCCTGGAACTGCCGCATCTTGTTGAGCAGCACGGTGTGGCCGATGTGCAGGTCCGGCGCGGTCGGGTCGAAGCCGGCCTTGATCCGCAACGGGCGGCCGCCCGGCTTCATGGACGCGCCGAGGCGCGCTTCGAGTTCGTCGCGCTTAAGGATTTCATCGGCGCCGCGGCCGATCAGGTCGATGGAGGCTTGCACGGACACGGGTGAACTCGCTGCTGGTGGGGAGGTGAAAACGTGACGCGATCCTCGAACGAAGTTAACCCCCGGTTAAAAAAACGGGAACCCAAAAAAATCATTCAGCTCAAGGGTTTGACTCCGATTTCTCGCGTCTCTATGGTAACCCCGCTACATACCCTTCACACCAGTCCTTCCAGACCTCGCGCCGGAGACGAGACATGACCACCGACCACACCGGAACACCGCGGCCCGGCCCGCAGCGTCGCGAGCGCCTGGCGACCTTGCGCGAAGCCATCCTGCGTCGCCCGGTGCTGGCACGTCGGCTCCCGGATGGGTTCAACGGCCGCTGGTCGCGCCGCCAGTGGATGCAGGCAAGCCTGCTCGCGACCATGGGCATGCTGGTGGTGGCGATCGTGCCGGGTTTCAACCCGAAGCCGTCCACGCCGGCGCAGGCGCCGCGCCAGTCGATGGCGCTCGCGTTGCCGCCGCTGCCCTTGTCGCGCGCGCAGAGCCCGCAGGACGACAGTTGGCAGATCGTGCGGATCGAACCGGGACAGACCCTGGGCGGCGTGTTCGAGCAGCTCGAGATCCCGGCGACCACGATGTACCGGCTGCTCGACCATCCAGGGGTCAAGGAAGTGCTGACCCGGCTGCGCCCCGGCACCGAGCTGGCGTTCGACCTGCCGGTCGATGCAGGGCTGCGCGCGATCCGCTTTGATCGTGACGACACGCACCGGGTCAAGCTCAGCCTGGCCGGCGACACGATCACCGAGACCCTGATCGAGCGCCCGACCCAGACTCGCACCAGAGTAGCCACCGGCGAAATCACCAGCTCGCTGTATGTGGCCGCGCGCAAGGCCGGGCTGTCGCCGGCCACGATCGTGCGCATGGCCGACGACATCTTCCAGTACGACATCGACTTCAACAGCGACATCCGCAAGGGCGACCGTTTCAGCGTGGTGTTCGAGGAAGTCTGGCGCGAGGGCGAGCGCATCGGCACCGGCGACGTGCTCGCAGCCACCTTCACCACCGGCGGCAAGACCTATTCGGGATTCCGATTCGAGCGCGAGGGCAAGGCCGAATACTTCACCGCCGACGGCCGTCCGCTGAAAAAGAGCTTCATCCGCATGCCGGTCCAGTACGCCCGGATCACCTCCGGCTTCAGCCGCGCCCGCGTGCACCCGGTGCTGGGTCGCACCCGCCGGCACGACGGGGTCGACTACGGCGCCGGCACGGGCACCCCGATCATGGCCGCCGGAGACGCGCGCGTGCAGTTCGTCGGCTGGAAGAGCGGCTACGGCCGCACCGTGGTGCTCGATCACGGCAAGGGCAACACCACCCTATACGCGCACATGTCGCGCTTCGGCAAGTACAAGGTCGGCCAACGCGTGGCGCAGGGCCAGACGATCGGCTATGTCGGCAGCTCCGGGCTGGCGACCGGTCCGCACCTGCACTACGAATTCCGCGTCAAGGGCGTGCACCGCAACCCGCTGTCGGTGACGATGCCGCCGCCGGAGCCGCTGAAGGGCGCCGATCTGGTGGCGTTCCGCGCACACGCCGCGCCGGCGCTGGCGCGCATCCAGCAGGTCGAGAGCGTGCGCTACGCCGACGCCCGGCCGGCGCCGGAACAGGCCAAGGGCGGCAAGACCAAGGCCTGAGGCGGTGAGCGCCGCTCCGGCGGATCCGCGGGCCGTCGCGGGCCGGGCGGCCGCCGACGGCCTGTTCCTCGGCCTGATATCCGGCACCAGCGCCGACGGCATCGATGCCGCGCTGGTGCGTTTCAACGCCCCCGCAACCGCCGGGCCCGTCGCCTGCAAACTCGTGCTCGGCCGCACCTATCCGTGGGCGACGCAGTTGCGCCCGCGACTGGTCGCGCTTGGCCAGGGCGGTGCGGCCGATTCGCTGGATGAACTGGGTACGCTGGACGTGCAGATCGGCGAGGCTTTCGCCGACGCCGCCAGGCAGCTGATCGACGAGGCCAGAGTGACGCGCGAGCAGGTCCTGGCGATCGGCTCGCACGGCCAGACCGTGCGCCACCGCCCCGATGGCGCCGGTTTCGACGGCCACCACCCGTTCACCTGGCAACTCGGCGACGGCAACCTCATCGCCGAGCGCTGCGGCATCACCACGGTGGCCGATTTCCGTCGCCGCGATGTCGCCGCCGGCGGCCATGGCGCGCCGCTGATGCCGGCGTTCCATGCCGCGATGCTGCATGCGGCCGAGGAGGACCGGGCGGTGCTCAACCTCGGCGGCATCGCCAACTTCACCCTGCTGCCGCGTACCGCCTCATCGACCGCCGGCACCGTGCGCGGGTTCGATACCGGGCCGGCCAATGCGTTGCTGGATGCCTGGTGCGAACGCCACCTCGGCCAGCCCTACGATGCTGACGGCGCGTTTGCGGCGCGCGGACAGGTCGATGCCGCCCTGCTGGCGCGCCTGCTCGAGGACTCGTGGTTCGCCCTGCCGCCGCCCAAGAGCACCGGCCGCGAACAGTTCCACCTCGACTGGGTGCAGGCCGCGCTGCGCGGTGATGAAGCCGCCGAGGACGTGCAGGCCACGCTGCTCGAACTGAGCGCGGTCACCGCGGCGGACGCGCTGCGGGCGCATCAACCACGCACCCGCCGCGTGATCGTCTGCGGTGGCGGCGTGCGCAACCCGCGGCTGCTGGAGCGGCTTGCCGCGCACCTGCCGCAGACGACGCTGCAGTCGACGGCCGACTACGGGCTCGATCCGGATTTCGTCGAGGCCATGGGGTTCGCGTGGCTGGCCCGGCAGACCCTGGCCGGCTTGCCCGGCAACCTGCCGAGCGTGAGCGGGGCGCGCGGGCCACGCGTGCTCGGCGCGGTGTATCCGGGCTGAGGCTCCCGCCTGCAGCGGGACCGAGCGCCACGCGGTGCCCGATGGCGGGTTGAAACCCGCCCTACCAGTACGAGATCCGTAGGGCGGGTTTTCAACCCGCCGCACCTGGCCGCCGGTGAATACGCCGCCCGGCACCAGGCGACCGTCCGATGCGCTACTCGGCGTCGCGCTTGTTCGGCCGCCGTTCTCCCTGCGGCACATCGGGCATCGGATGCCCCTCGAACAGATGCCGCGCAATCGACTGGTCCGGGCCGCGGCTGGCCGGTGCGGCCGGTTCGGCCGGTTCGGCGCGGCCGATCAGCGAAAAACCAGGATCGTCCGGTACCTCCTCCAGCGCCGCGATCGCGGCCTGCAGCGCAGTGGCATCGGAGTCATCGAACCGCCCGGCCATCTCGCCCTCGCATACGAACAGTCCGTGTTCGAGCAGGTGCATCAGCGCGTCCTGCACACTCCAGCCGTGGCCTTCCGCGATCCGCCGGATGCGCTCCGACAGTATCGGATCGATGTCGCGCAACACGATCTCGCTCATGACACAGCCTCACCCTTGTTCGACGTGGCGCACGGGCTCCTGGATTCGACCCCACAGCCACATCAGCAGCATCATTGTCGGAACCACCGTCAGGGCACTCAGCACGAAGAACGCGACGTAGGAGCTCGCCTCGACAATGTAACCCGATAACCCGCCGACGAACTTGCCCGGCAGGTTGGCCAGCGACACCAGCAGGGCGTACTGGGTGGCGGTGAAATTGCGGTCGGTCAACGACGACATGAAAGCGATCAGCACCACCCCGGCGAACCCCTGGAACAGGTTGTCGGCACTGATCGCGGCATAGAAGGCCCATATCTGCGACGGGTACTGCGCCATCAGCACGAACGCCAGATTCGACACCGCCACCCCGATCGCGGCCAGGAACAGCATCCGGCGGAAGCCGAACGCGGCCACCGCCACGCCGCCGAGGAACGCGCCGGCAATGCCCATCCACACGCCGTAGAGTTTCGATACCGTGGCGATGTCGGCCTTGCTGTAGCCCGAGTCCAGATAGAAGGGCCCGGCCATGACGCCGATCACCTGGTCGGGAAACTTGAACAGGCCGACGAACACCAGCAGCGCCAGCCCGAGCACCAGGCCATTGGTCGAGAAGAAGCTTGAGAACGGCTGCCAGAACGCGCCGAAGAAGTCGATCCGGCGCTGTACGGTCGCCTCCGGGGCGACCGGTTCGCGGCACAGCAGCGTGGTCACGATCGGCAGCAGCATCAATGCGGCCATCGCCAAATAGGCCGTCTGCCAGCCGCGGAACTCGGCCAGGTACAGCGCACCGGCGCCGGCCAGGATCAGGCCGATGCGGTAACCCAGCGTATAGGTCGCCGCCAGCGCGGCCTGCGCATCCACCGGCGCGATTTCGATGCGGTAGGCATCGACCGCCGAATCCTGGGTGGCGCCGGCGAACGAGGCGATCAGCACCCAGATCACCAGCGCGGTCACGTCCATCTCCGGGCGCGTTAGCGCGAGCGCCGCCAGTCCGGCCGTGACGCCGATCTGCGACGCCAGCAGCCAGGAGCGCCGGCGACCGAGGAATGCGGTCAGCGGGAATGCATAGCGGTCGATCAGCGGCGCCCACAGGAACTTCAGCAGATAGAAGAAGCTGGCCAGGCTGATCAGGCCGATGCTGCCCAGGTCCAGCCCGACGTCACGCAGGCGCGTGGACAGCGTCATCGAGGCGATCAGCAGGAACGGCAGGCCGGAGCCGAAGCCGAGCAGCAGCAGCGTGAACGCCGATGGCGTGCCGAACGCACGGCGGATGCCGCGCCAGCCCTTGTAGGCTCCCGCCGCCGCGTCGTTCATCGGCCAAGCTCCCAGGCATAGTCGACGGTGAACGGGGCATGGTCGGAGAAGCGCGGCTCACGCGCGATCGCACACCCGCGCAGCGTGCCGGCGAGCCCCGGGGTCGCCAGCTGGTAATCGAGCCGCCAGCCCACGTCCTTGGCGCGCGCCGCGCCGCGGTTGCTCCACCAGGTGTAGTCCTGGCCTTCGGCATGCAGCGCGCGGTAGGTGTCGACCCAGCAACGGTCGCCGGCCGCATCGCTGCACAGGGCGTTGAGCCAGTCGCGCTCGGGCGGCAGGCAGCCGGAGTTCTTCTGGTTGGACTTCCAGTTCCTGATGTCCAGCGCCGAGCGCACGATGTTCCAGTCGCCGCACAGCACGTACTCGCGGCCGCTGGCGAGCCAGCCGTCGAGCACCGGCTTGAGCCAGTCCATCACCTCGAACTTGAAGCCCTGGCGCAGCTCGCCCGACGAGCCGGAGGGAATGTAGAACGAAACCACGCTGAGGTTGCCGAACCGCGCCTCGATATAGCGGCCCTCCTCGTCGAACGGCGCCCAGTCCAGCGCGGTGCGGACCTCGTCGGGCTCGCGCCGGGAATAGATCGCCACGCCGCTGTAGCCTTTCTTGGTGGCATCGCGGAAGAACGCGCGGTAGCCCTCCGGCAGGAAGCTCTTGTCCAGGCCGTCCGGCCCGCCCAACTGGTGCTCCTGCGCCTTGGTTTCCTGCACGCACAGCAGGTCGGCGTCCTGCGCCGGAAACCAGTCGAAAAACCCCTTGCGGGCGGCCGAGCGCAGCCCGTTGGCGTTGAAGCTGATGATGCGCATGCGGGCTCCGCGGGATGAGTGCCCGGATCATAACAACGCGATCACGGCCGGACCCGGACGTGTGTGGCCTATCATTCACCTCATGCCGGCTCCGTCGCCCCCGCCTGTCCGCATCCACGTCGCCCCGGTCGATGCCGGCTCGGCGCCGGAGGTGCGTGCGCTGCGTGCCGCGCCGGAGCAGACCGCCTGCGTAGGCGATCACCCGTTCAATCTGCTCGACGCCGAGCGCGACCCGCTCAGCGAGCCGATGGCGGTGTTCGCCGACCGGACGGTGGTCGGCTTCTATCGGCTCGACTTCGCCCCGAATGCGATCGCCGGGCGCAGCCTGGGCGCACCCAGCGTCGGCCTGCGCGCGATGCTGATCGATGAGCGCATGCAGGGCCGCGGCTACGGCACGCGTGCGGTGCGTGCGTGCTGCGCCGACCTGCGCCGGCGCCACCCGCGGCGGCGGGTGCTGGCCCTGGCCGTGCATCGCGACAACCCCGCGGCGCTGGCCGCGTATCGCCGGGCCGGGTTCCTCGACAGCGGCGAGCGACTGGCCGGCGGTGACGCGGGGCCACAACAGCTGCTGCTGTACTGGCTGCACGGGTCCGCGCAAGGCGACACGCCTGGCCGCCGGCCGCCCGCCCTCATCGACCAAAGCCCCCCATGACCGACCACCGCAACCGATTCCTGCAGCTCGCGCTGCGCGCTCAGGCACTGCGCTTCGGCGAGTTCACCCTCAAGTCCGGCCGCCAGAGCCCGTATTTCTTCAACGCCGGACGGTTCGATTCCGGCGCGGCCCTGGCCGAGCTGGCCGGCTGCTACGCCGATGCGATCGATGCGCATGCGGCCGCGCACGACCAGCCCGATTTCGACCTGCTGTTCGGCCCCGCGTACAAGGGCATCCCGCTGGCGACTGCGCTGGCCTGCGAGTACGCGCGCCGCGGCCGCGACCTGCCGGTCGCGTTCAACCGCAAGGAAGCCAAAGCCCACGGCGAGGGCGGCAGCCTGGTCGGGGCGCCGCTGGGCGGCCGCCGCGTGCTGATCGTCGACGACGTGATCACCGCCGGCACCGCCATCGCCGAGGCGCTGGCGATCATCGCGCAGGCCGGCGGCGAGGTTGCCGGCATCGTGATAGCGCTGGATCGGCAGGAGGTGGTCGATCCGGCGGTCTCGCGACGCTCGGCGGCAGAAACTGTCGCGCAGGAACAGGGACTGCCGGTGGTGGCGGTCGCCAGCCTCGGCGATCTGCTGGCCTTCACCGGCACCAGCACCGAGTTTGCCGCGCAGCGCGAGCGCCTGCTGGCGTATCGCCAGGCCTATGGCAGTCTCGGCGCGGCCTGAGCCGGCGAAGTCGGGGTTGCCGCATCGTGGCCCGAGTCTTGCTTTAGCTCTTCGAAACAACCTGCACAAGCTACCGTTGCATATGAAGAAATCCATTGCACTGCTGACCGCGACTTTGCTACTGAGCCTGGCTCCGCTCGCGCTTGCGCAGAAGTCGGCACCGGCCAAGAAGGTCTACTGCTGGGACGACAACGGCCGCCGTGTCTGCGGCGATGCGCTGCCTGCATCGGCGGTCGACAACGCCCGCACCGAGATCAGCGCCGTCAGTGGCCTGACCACCCGTGCGGTGGACCGCGCGCTCACTCCCGGAGAGCGCGCCGCCGCCGACGCCGACGCCGAAGCCAATGCCGCTGCGGCAGCCGCCCTGGCTGCGGCGGCGCGGCGCGACCGCGCGATGGCCGAGTCGTATGCCAGCGAAGCCGAGCTGCGCCGCGCTTTCCAGCACCGCATCACCTTGCTCGATGAGACGGTGAAAGCCTCCCAGCTCGGGATCGCCGGCCTGCGCCACAGCCTGCTGAGCCTGCTGCGACGCGCCAGCGACAGCGAGTTGGGCGGCAAGCCGATACCCAAGCCGCTGACCGCGACCATCCAGACCCAGCACGACCAGCTGCTGCGCCAGCAAAGCCTGCTGGCAGAGCAGCGCCGCGACCGCGGCGAGATCGAGGGCGAGTTGGAGGGGGCCTTGCAGCGCTACCGCGAGATCAAGTCGCCCGACGGCGCGGACAGCTGACCGGTCATCGGGGACAACCCCCTCTCCCGCTTGCGGGAGAGGGCTGGGGTGAGGGCGCGCGGAACGGGCTTGCGTCGACTGACGGGTGTCGTGCGCCCTCATCCGCCCTGCGGGCACCTTCTCCCGCAAGCGGGAGAAGGAAACGCGGGAGCGGGAAGGCTAACCCATCCCCTCCCTTGCCCTCCCCTTGAAGGGGAGGGCAATCGGAGTGCCGCTGCGCGGCACCACTTTTAGAAGGGCAACTGCAGGTTGGGGTCTACCGCCAGCAGCTGCGCTTGGAAGTCGGCCTTGATCCGGACCATCGCCTCCTTGCTGTCGGCGTCGAAACGCAGCACCAGCACCGGGGTGGTGTTGGAGGCGCGCACCAGGCCCCAGCCGTCCGGCCAGTCCACCCGCAGGCCGTCGATCGTCGACAGCCGCGCGCCCTCGAACTTGGCCGCAGCCACGAAGCGCTCGACGAAGCTGTGCGGGTCGCCGCCCGGCGCTTCGACCTTGATCTCGGCCGTGGCCACGCCATCGGGCAGTGCCATCAATGTCTCGCTGGGGCTCTGCGGTCGCGCCGCCAGGATCTCCAGCAGGCGCGCGGCGGCGTAGATGCCGTCGTCGAAGCCGTACCAGCGCTCCTTGAAGAAGAAATGCCCGCTCATCTCGCCGGCCAGCTCGGCGTCGGTTTCGCGCATCTTGGCCTTGATCAGCGAGTGCCCGGTCTTCCACATCAGCGGGCTGCCGCCGTGGCGCAGGATGTGGCCGGGCAGGCGGCCGGTGCACTTGACGTCGTAGATGATCATCGCGCCGGGATTGCGCTCCAGCACGTCGGCGGCGAACAGCATCAGCAGGCGGTCGGGATAGATGTTCGCGCCTTCGCGCGTCACCACGCCGAGGCGGTCGCCATCGCCGTCGAAGGCGATGCCCAGGTCGGCGTCCAGCCGGCCGACCATCTGGATGAGGTCGGCCAGGTTGGCCGCGTCACTCGGGTCGGGGTGATGGTGGGGGAAGGTGCCGTCGATCTCGCAGTACAGCGGCGTGACCTCCGCGCCGATCGCCTCGAGCACGCGCGGGCCGAGCTCGCCGGCGACGCCGTTGCCGGCGTCGACCACGACCTTCAGCGGCCGGTCGATCTGCACGTCGGAGGCCACGCGCTGCACGTAGTCCTCGTTGATGTCGCGCGAATGCAGGTTGCCCGGCGCTTCGGCAGTGTGCAGGCGGTCGTCGGCGATGCGTGCGTACAGGTCGGTGATGGCGTCGCCCGACAGGGTCTCGCCGCCGACGACCACCTTGAAGCCGTTGTAGTCGGGCGGGTTGTGGCTGCCGGTGACCGATACGCAGGAGCCGGCGCGCAGGTGGAACGCGCCGAAGTAGATCAGCGGCGTCGGCGCCATGCCGATATCGGTGACATTGCGACCGGCCTTGCGCAGGCCGCGGATCAGGCCTTCGACCAGATCCGGGCCGGACAGCCGACCGTCGCGGCCAACCACGATGTCGGTGAGTCCCTGCTCGTGCATCAACGAACCGACCGCATGGCCGATCAGCTCGGCGACGCTGGCATCGAGGCTCTGGCCGACAATCCCGCGGATGTCGTAGGCGCGAAAGATGCCGCGGTCGATCGCGACCGGAGTCGCGGCTGGTCTGGATTCGGGTTTGCTCACGGGCACCGCTGCAGGTGTGGGGGGGGATTGTTTGAGCGATTCGGCCAGGGTCCGCTCGGCGGCGTCCCCGGTCTCGTCAGCATCGGCGTCGGCAGGCGAGGTGCGAATCTGCGGCGGGCGCCAGGCCAGCAGGGCCAGCAGCGCGAGCACGGCGGCGGCGACAAAGCAGCCCAGTGCGCCGAACCCGAACGGGCCGCCGGCCACGTCGGGCACGGCGGCAACGACGCGCAGGTTGCTCTCGGGCACCTTGGCGGCCAGCGCTTCGGCGCCATTGGACAGGCTGGTATCGCCGCGCTCGATCACGCTCTGGCTGCTCTGGCGCAGGGCCAGGTAGCTGTCGTCCGCAACCTCGGCGTCCTCCACGCCGGCGGCGATGCGCCGCAACGGCATCTGCACGGTGGCCACCCCGGCCAGCCGCTCACCGCGGTGCACCGGCGCGGCGAGGACCAGTTGCATCGCGCTGCCGTCGCGGATCACCCAGGCGACCGGACCGTCGGTGGCGATCGCCGCCTCGAGCGCGGCCAGGCGGCCGTAGCTGCCGGGCTGCTTGGATTCGGCCAACGCGCTGTAGGCATCATCGAGATCGGACGCGAGCACCTGGCCACTGCTCGCGCCGGGCCAGCCGTCGGTCAGACGGGTGCCGGCCAGTTCGAGGTCGCCCTCGGCAATGGCCGCTTGGAAGCCGGTGCCGGCCAGTTGCTGTTCCAACTGCCGGTGCTCGGACAGCAGCGCCGAGCGCACCGACTGCACGGCCAGATCGCGCGATTGCTGCAGGTCGCTTCGGCGCGCATCGTCACGGTGCTGCTGCCAGCCGCTCCACGCGAACCAGGCGGCCAGCAGCAGTGCGGCGGCGATCACCACCGGCCGCAGCGGCTTGAGTTGCTCGGCCGAGAACTGTGGCCGTTCGATGTTGAGATTCATGTTCCGCCCCTGGATGGCTGCACGGGATCTGCCGGCATGGTCACACGCCCGCCGCTCAGCGAACGCCGGTATGGCCGAAGCCACCGGCTCCGCGCGCGCTGGTTTCGAACGCATCGACCACCTGCAACGTCGCCCGCACGATCGGCAGGACGACAAGCTGGGCGATGCGATCTCCCGGCTGCATCGTAAAAGCCTGTCCGCTGCGATTCCACACACTGATCATCAACGGCCCCTGGTAGTCGGCATCGATCAGGCCGGTGCCGTTGCCCAGCACGATGCCGTGTTTGTGGCCCAACCCCGAGCGCGGCAGGATCACCGCGCACAGTCCCGGATCGCCCAGGTGCATCGCCAGGCCCGAGGGTACCAGCGCGGTATCGCCCGGCTGCAGGACCAGCTCCGCATCGAGCGCCGCCCGCAGGTCGAGCCCGGCGCTGGCCTGGGTCGCGTAGGCCGGCAGCGGCCACTGGTCGCCGAAGCGCGCATCGAGGATTTTCAGTTGCAGGGTGTGGTGCATGGGGCGCCTTTGTGGAGCTTTTGACACGGATTTACGCGAATGGGCACGGATAAAGCTTTTTGGATTTCTTTTCCGGACCTCGGCAATCCGCCATCGGCGCAATGCCGACTCATGTTTTTCCCGGCGAAGCCAGAGCCAGGCTAAACCGGACGACGTCCCCGCTCTGGATTACCCGCTGCGCGGGAACAACAGCGCAACAGCAGCATTCGCGCATCTCGCTGATTGAACCCGCCTTCGCTCTGATCCGTGTCTATCCGCGTTGATCCGCGTCCCGCACCTGATCCTGGGCCGCCATCAACCGCGCAGCGATCACGTCGAGCAGCGCTTCGGCCAGCTGCGTCTTCGGCGATGGCCCGAGTGCGCACTCGCCATCGCGCCAGTAGATCGACAGGGCGTTGTCGTCGGCCTCGAAGCCGCTGCCGGGCACACCGACGCGGTTGGCCGCGATCAGGTCGAGCCGCTTGTTGACCAGTTTGCCGCGCGCATAGCCCTCGACGTTGTCGGTCTCGGCGGCAAAGCCGACCACCAGCGACGGCCGCTGCGCGTGCGCGGCGACCTCGGCCAGGATATCCGGCGTGCGCACCAGTTCGAGGGTGAACGTGTTCTGGCCCGGCTGCTTCTTGATCTTGCCGCAGGCGACCTGGCGCGGGGTGTAGTCGGCCACCGCCGCCGCACCGATGTAGACCTCGAGCGGCCGTGCCGCGGTCACCTCGGCGAGCACCGCTGCATGCATCTGCGCCGCCGAGCGGACATCGATCCGGGTGACACCGGACGGGGTCGGCAATGCGACCGGGCCGGCCACCAGCACCACCTTGGCGCCGCGGCGCGCGGCCACATCGGCGATCGCAAACCCCATCTTGCCGCTGCTGCGGTTGCCGATGAACCGAACCGGATCGACGTCCTCGAATGTTGGGCCGGCGCTGACCAGCACGCGCCGGCCGGTCCAGGCCGAAGGCGAGCCGGCCGATCGTGCATCCACGCTCACGCGACCGGCTCCGCCAGCGCGGCGACCAGCGCGTCCGGCTCCAGCAGGCGCCCTTCGCCGACTTCCCCGCAGGCCTGGCCACCCGATGCCGGGCCGAGCACCGCGATGCCGCGCGCACGCAGGATCTCGATGTTGGCCCGGGTCGCCGGGTTGGCCCACATCAGCCGGTTCATCGCCGGTGCGACCGCGACCGGTGCGTCGGTCGCCAGGCACAAGGTGCTGACCAGGTCGTCGGCCAGGCCGTGGGCAAGCTTGGCGAGGGTATTGGCGCTGGCCGGCGCGACCAGGATGCGCTGCGGCCAGCGCGCCAGCTCGATATGGCCCATTGCCGCCTCGGCGGCCTCGTCCCACAGCGAAGCGCGTACCGGATGGCCCGACAGCGCCTGGAAGGTGGCCGCACCGACGAAGCGACCGGCGTTCTCGGTCATCGCCACGCGCACCTCGGCCCCGGCATCGCGCAGGCGGCGCACCAGCTCGGCCGCCTTGTACGCGGCGATCCCGCCACACACGCACAGCAGCACCCGTGTGCCTGGCAGCGAAAGGCTCGGCTCGGCCATCGGTGAAGAAAATCCCTACCTGCAGATCGGCCGTTAGCTTACCCGATGGCACGGGGGCGGCCGATGCAGCGCCCGGCGCGACGGCACTACGGTGTGGACCTGTTCGCAGGTTTCCGTTGTCCGTTGTCTGTCCTTCCTACGTCCATGGATTCCAACATGCACATCCGCGACTGGCCGGCGGCCGAACGCCCCCGTGAAAAACTGCTGGCGCGCGGCGCCGGCGCACTGTCGGATGCCGAACTGCTGGCGATCTTCCTCGGCTCGGGCCTGCGCGGACGCGACGCGGTCGGCACCGCGCGAGAGCTGCTCGCCGGCCACGGGCCGCTGCGGCGACTGCTGGAATGCACGCCGGCCGAACTGGCCAAATTGCCCGGCCTCGGCCCGGCCCGGGTCTGCCAGCTGGCCGCCGCACTGGAGCTGGGCCAGCGCCATCTGTCGGCGGACCTGGAACGTGGCGCCGCGCTGAGCGATCCGCAGGCCGCGGGCCGCTATTTCGCCCAGCGTCTGCGCGGCCTGCCGCACGAGGTATTCGCCGCGCTCTTCCTCGACACCCGGCATCGCGCGATCGCGTTCGAAGAGTTGTTCCGCGGCACCCTGGACGGCGCCGAAGTGCATCCGCGCGAGGTGGTGCGGCGCGCGCTGGCGCTGAACGCGGCGGCGGTGATCGTCGGCTATGAGATTAGGCTAGTTTGTAACAGTTAGTTACACCAGAATCCCATAACAATCAAAATGATAGCTACTGTCGCCGACTGGCCAGGCCTAGAGTCTTGCGTCTTCCATCAAGTCCTTGACACTGACACCCAACCCCCGCGCAACTCGATACATCGTATGTAACGTAATGTTCCGCTCGCCACGCTCTATTGCACTGTAGTAAGCGCGGTGCATCTTTATAAGGTCCGCGAAGCTCTCTTGACTGCGATCTAGCGCCGTACGGCGCTCCCGCATTGCCGAACCCAGACGCTTCTGCAAGGTAGCCGCTTCCATCAGCGCAAGCTACGGAAGGACTACTTTTACGGCTACGCCTATACTTGTAGTCTACATATATGTTCCATCGCGAGTCACGATATGGTCATCTGGTTGCTCGATGAAGGTAGGACTGAGGCGCTCCAGGTACCGGTATCCGACCTGATTAGCGAAGCACTCGACGCGCAGTGGCGCCGTGCAACGTCGGAAGAGATGCATGACCAACTCATAGCCAGGCTCGCCTCCTGCGTTGGAGCTGGAGTAGAACTTGCGCTTGACCCCGACCTTCGCTCACCTACAAAACGTCAGGTCGACTTCGCCGCTACGGTCGCTCGGTCGCTTTGCTTATCCCTTCCTGCCGATGCACTTAGATTTCGCGGAGCGATGAGTGCTTTTCTCGACCGTCATGCCGACGGATTTCAACAATGCCAAGCCAAAGCCAAAGCCATCTTTTTGGGCCCGATGTCGAAGCCTTAGGTCGGTACGCCCCCGGCTCCTCCGCGATGGGTCTATCGTTCCCAGCTTCCTCGGTAGGGCGACCCACCTAGCCGCGCCCCCAGCACCAAACAACCACGCTCACGCCCGCCACAGCGATGCTGCACTGGAATATCAGCGGCCGGAGGTACCGCCGTCGCCACTTGGGGTCATGCACCTTCATCGGATCGAAGCTCCCGGAATGAAGGCCGGCAGGGCGCTGTCCCTGCGCCCCAACGTGCGTTGGACTGCCTACGGCCCACACGTATGCCGACCAGTGCCTAGCGTGGCAGTTGACCTAACGGGAGACAGTCAGTCGAAGCCGCGCCCCGGAGTAGGAAAACCCCTAATCTGGTGTGTCGGAAGCCGGCTCTCGGACTCTTATCGCTGCCCAGCAGCGAAACCACAACGTGTTCGCCCAGCAGGATCAGTTCGACTGATCAGCCTAGTGTCCCCAAAGCAGCCGCAGATCGCGCAAAAGGGCATAGGGTTGGTCGGAGGTCCAATAGACACGTCCCCCACGAAACCAGAAGTGTGCGCCGCAGTGTTCCCGACGCCATACCGATGGGGTTAGGGATCCGCCGCTTTCAAGGTTCAGCCGCCAGCACGGACGCTGATCTGCGAAGAGGTTCAGATGCAGGGTCGCTTGGCAGCCGCAGGGGCAGACCATCGCGGCGGCCCAGGTGTCTCCGCCCTCAGAGAGTACGTACAGTGCCTTCTTCTCCAGCACCTCTGGAAAGTCGTCCTCGATCTCGACAATCCGGAAGCGTGGCCGTGCCGCGCTTCGCAGCGTGCAGATCAGGTCCCTCAAGAAGTTAGCCATACTTTGCGTGATCCGAAAGCTCGGGCAAGCCTAGCAACGGGGTTCGATCTCCTAGGCCGCCCCGACCTTTTATGATGGGGCAAACCGTACTGTGCTGCTCATGCAGAATGGTCATGTCTGCCAGATCCAGTTGCAGGTGCTCATAGGTGCGGTTGGGCGAGTCACGGAACGGGTGGAGCCGTGCAAGCAGTTCGGTAACCGCCATTGCGGCCAGTTGAAAGTTGATGCTGACCACTGCTGGCCGCGAAGTCGGTGCACCTCGGATATAGCCGTCCTTCACCTGCTGGGCATGTGCATCTGGATCGCTGCGACGGAGCCCCGCGGCTCTCACATCTTCCATCGTAAAGAGCCCCCGGCTAATGAGGCTGGACCCGCCAGGCTGCAGGTAGTGGATGCTTCCGCAAGCTGCCTGAATATTGCCGTTCTTTTCGTTGGCGACGAGGCGGACGCCCACGTCGATGTACGGGAGCACGTAATCCGTCGCAAGAAGGTTGAGGAGGAAGCGGCCATCGATGCTGTCCATGCAGCCGAATACCAAGTCGCACTCGGCAACCGCATGAACGGCTTCTGCGCTCCATAGATTCCGGGGCACCACGCGGACCGTCGTTCCAAGGTCCATGCGTCGAACCGCATCGGCCAAGACATCGACCTTGCGGCGCCTGGCTTCCGCATCCTCCCTAGTGGCATTCGGGATGCGGTTTAGGTTTCGAACCTCGACGACATCATCGTCCACCAGGACCAGCTCCCTCGGTGCGAGGCGCGCGATCTGCTCGATCAGGGGGGCGCCCGTCCCGGAGCATCCGACGACGGCAATCGACATGTCGCCCAGCAAGCGGAAGGTCTCCTCACCGAAGGCTGCGACATGCGACGCCGCGGACTCGCCCAGCGTGGCACCGATAGCCCACCGCCGCAGATCGTCTCCCACGCACTGAATGGCATCGAGTGCAACCAGAGTTCCATGCCGGTCGAGGTAGCGCCCGAACATGGCTCCACTCGGCAGCATCACCACACTGGCGTGAAGGCGATCACTTGCTTCGACCCAGTCGCGAATAGCCGGTAGAAGGCGCAGATCGCCCGCGGTGTCGGTTTCCGAGAACTCTGGGATCCCGGTGGGATGGCTGTGTACCTTCACCAGTGTCCAACCCTCGCGCTCTGCACGATCCAGTAGCGGCACGATGCAGTCGGTTCTCCACGTGAGTTGCACCGGGGTGCGTACCGAGCACTCCGAGTAGGGGATCGCATGGACTTCGCGAACGAGCAAGCGATGCGTGTGAGCGCTCTTTAAGCGTCCACAAAGCAGGATCGCAGCGGCCTCCTCGCCGTCGCCCGGGAACAGGTGCTGCTGAAGCTGCGCGTGGTGCTGCCCGGTCAAAGTCAGGATCACGCGCATAGTGGCATCTCCCGGCGAAACCATTCCTCGATGGATAGGATGTGCCGCTCAAGGCCGTCCACGCCCGCAATCCACGGATTGGCGGCGGTGTAGTGCCTCGACCAGCGCTGGTACTGGGTGCCGTGAATGGCCTGATGCGCTTGGGTACGCCGAAGAGGCTGGCCATCACGGCGAGCCATAGGTGGGTGGACGTAGACCATGTCCAAGGCGGCTAGGGGATAGCCGGTCTCGATCCGGATAGCGACCGTCACCGCTGCCGAGGTATAGCCACCATGCTGCGTACTGAAGTCATGGATCAGGACCCACTGGCTGCCGTCGACCGTGGTCTCCCACGGACGACCGTAGCCGTCCAGGAAGAGGACATCTTCGGGGGGAAGGTCGAACTCGCGCCGAGCGTCCATGAACTCAGCCTTCGGTTTGGTCGTTGGGCAGCGCCTTGAACTTCTCGGCACCCGGCTGGGTCAAATCCACATGCTCGTTCGGTTCGATCCGATCGAAGGCGCCCCCATGCAGCTTGAGGCGCAGAGTCCACAGGTTCACTGGGACTAATCCGGCCTTTTCGAGGATCTGCTCCCGAGTCGGATTGGGGAGTTCGAAGACGAAGGACTCTCGGTTCACGCGGATCCGATATCCCTTGGCCTTGGGGGGCTTCACGCTCCGGCTAGCGTAGTCGGCGAGGTCGATGACCTCGTCGAGCATCTGGTCATCGATGGCTTCGGCGTCGTCGTGCTTCTGGTCGTTACTCATTTGCCTTCTCCTATGGTTCGATGCAGCTTGTGGCGACTCCGTCGCACGCCCTGCGTCACACTTTCCTTCTTAGCTCTTCGTTATGGTGTCTGCACAGACAACAGTCATGGTAGGCTTTACGGCCCTCCTGACCCCTATGGGACATATCTGGGAGGGCTTCTGTTGTCCAGTTAGACAACAAGCTAGGGCAATAAGTTCCGCCTGTCAAGGAGGCATCGTGTCGTTACCCCCCCTGGGAGAGGCTCTGCGGTTTTTTCGGGAGCGTCGTGAGCTGTCGTTGCGTGAAGCGGGCCAATTGGCCGACGTGGATCACGCCTACATACATCGTCTGGAAACGGGTCAGAAGGAGTCCCCTTCGTCCGAGGTTCTGGAGCGCCTCATCAGGATCTTGAAGCCATCAGCTCGGGACGCCGAGATACTGGTCTACCTATCGGACCACCCTTCCGGGGATGCGGCCTTGGTCCGATACGTACTTGAGAGTCCTTCAGTACCAATCGAGACTTTCGAAGTGGCGTATGGCGTCCGTCATCGCGGAGCGACCAGGCCCGAACCGAAGGCTCTAATCGAGCGCGCTCAAAGGGTGATTGATGCAGACGATGAATGACTTCACAGCAGAGCAACGCGCCCGAAAATTCGTCCGGGCAGTGGCCCCGACGTCAGTTCCTGTTTCGCTAGAGGCGTATCTCGCTCACATCGACGCCAAGGCCATCGTTGACGATGATCTTGGCGAAGGCGAGGCCGGTTACACGATGACGGTGAAAGGCCGTCACACGATTGGCGTCAATGCCAGAGATTCTGAGCGTCGCCAGCGCTTCACGATCTGTCATGAGATCGGGCACGTTGTGCTGGAGCTGGAGTCGGAACATGGTGACCTGTCCTGGAGCTACGAGCGTCGGCCGCCTAACGAGGTGTGCTGCGATATCTTCGCTGCGGAGCTTTTGCTCCCCGTGTCGTTGTTCAGGCCGGAGGTGCTCAAGATGGAGATTAATGCCCAGTCCATGGCGGATCTGGCTGAGCAGTTCAATGCATCGCTGTTGGCGACCGGCTCACGCATGGTCGCCTTCTCTCCCGAGCCATGTGCATTCGTCGTTTCGCAAGGGGGCAAATTGAAGTACGCGTTCCGCTCTCCTGCCTTGCGTGACGCGAAGCTCTGGGTCCCTTCCGGCATCGCGCTGCCCGACCACTCAATGTCTGCAGCATTGCGCAAAAATTCAGCCGGAGCCGGGCCGATCGAGCTGGATGCGGATGTCTGGTTTGACGATGTCGAGGGCGGCATTGTGCTTGAAGATGCGATTTACGATGCCTCAAGGGACCAGACGCTGACACTCTTGCGCCTAGATGCTGAGGAATTGCCCGAGAGGACGGAATCTATCGCCCATAGCCGAGAAGAGGACGACGGGGGCCTGAAGGAACTGGATGGGCACCTGCCTTGGCCCAGCAAACGCTAGAAACGTTGCGGTGATCAACTTTTATCGACCCAGCGGTAATGGCTGCTTCTGGCCGCAAGCGGACGTCATAGGGCAGAAGATTAGGGAACGCTATGGAGGGTAGGCGAAGGGAGCTTCGCGACCCTGACGGAAGTCCGCGGCAGTCGAGTCAGCTGCGCACCTGGCTGGGCCGCTAATCCGAAGAGCAGCTTCCTTGTACCTCCTAGACTACGTGTCAACATAACCAAGCTGCCTACAAGAGACTGCGGAGTTCCGTTTGAGCTTATTGAAGACACTCTCGATTGCCGGGTACCGCGGCTTCAACGTGCAGCGCGTGATTCATCTGGCCATGCCGGAGGACCGGCGCGAGGGCAGTGGCCTAACAGTCATTACTGGCGCCAACAACTCGGGTAAGTCGACGGTGATCGAAGCGCTGCGGGCTCGATCAGGCCACCAGACGCCGAGCTTCTCCGAGGGGGTTCGCAATAAACACGCGGATTTCGTGCGAATCGTTTACGAGTTTGAGAAACGGACCGCTGGAGAAAACGGCCAGCCTGGCCGTGTCGAAGGTCAAACCGAGGTGATCGAGAGCCAGGCCGCAGGCAGCAGTCAATCGGTCCATACAAGGGATGACGTCGATGTCACGGCTCGGCCCGGGTACGAACCTGATCCGATCCGCGTGGTCCCTTCGCGCCGAGGTTTCCAGCCCTATTTCGCGCGAGCGCAGGGAACGTTGCAGGACTATCAACAACAGGTCGGCCTACCTGCCCGCCGGATGGCGGAGTTGACTTCGTTCGAGATGCGGCTCTTCGAAATCGAGAAAGATCCTAGCAAGTTCAACGCGTTGCTCGGTGAGCTGCTGGGATACATCCCGCAGTGGACCATCGATCAGTCATCGGAGGGCAACTACTACATTCGTCTGCGCAACGGGGCGGCGAGCCACTCCAGCGACGGTGCGGGCGAAGGCATTGTCAGCCTGTTCTCCATCGTCGACGCGCTCACGAGTACCTCTGCCGGCGGTATCGTTGCCATTGACGAGCCCGAGCTGTCCCTCCATCCGGCGATCATTCGACGCGTGGTGCGTGCCATCGTCCGGCTGTCTGCCGAAATGCAGATCGTCATTGCGACGCATTCCCCGTACTTCATTGACCCTGCAGCGATCGCTCAAGGTGCTGCGCTCGTTCGGATCGCCGCCGAAGGCGAGGGCTCGAACGTCTACCAGCTCAGCGATCAGGGCCGGGCGGCGCTGAAGAAAATCCACGATCCAGAGAACCCCAACACCAAGGCGCCACACACGTTTGGTCTGGATGCCCGAGAGCTGTTCTTCCAAGATGATGGCATCGTGCTTACCGAGGGTCAGGACGACGTGATGCTGTATCCGGTCGTGGCGCGTCAGCTGCCGATCGGCCGCGTGCCGGGCCACCTGTTCGGCTGGGGCGTTGGCGGCGCCGGGAACATGGGACACGTCTGCCGTCTTCTCCAGGGAATGGGTTACAAGAAGGTGGCCGGGCTTCTGGATAACGACCAGGCAGCTACCTTGCCAAGGCTCCGACAGGATTTTCCGGACTACAGGTTCTTCACGATCCCGGCCAAGGACGTGCGCGACAAAGACGCGGTGGACCCACGATCCGCTGTTCGCGGACTGCTCCAGGACGCAAAATTCTTGCGCGAAGAATATCGCGAGCCGATGGCGTCAATCTTCGAGTCCCTTCGGGCAGCTCTCGAAGGCGAAGCGACCCAAGGTTCAACTTCGGACGATGGGGCTGACGCGTAGCGACCGCTTGGAGACAAGCCGACCAGGGTCTAGTCTGCTGATGTGATCGACCGACGTCCGCTTTCGACCCAAAGCGGACGTCGAACCGAGAGCTGATTTAAGCCGCGCCGCGAAGTGTCGAGACGATTTGGCAGGTGGCACTCCAGAATATCACTGGAACGCTTCTTTCTTCTTCAGCTTCCAGTATTCCAAACACAAAATCCTCAGCTCGTTGACGTCATCAGTCAGGCGGGGATTTTCGAACTCCTGCTCTGTAAATACTGCCAGACACGTCTCGTTGAAATACGTCTTTTGCAACAGTTCCTGGACCAACACCTTCACCGTGCTGGAGATGTGTTTCACAGTTTCGCTGTCAATTTGCGGTTGATAGACCGCTGCGCCGGCGTGCGCTACTCCTCCTACGCTGGCGGTCGAACCAGACATCGCCGAATCTTTGAGCTTTTCAAGCATCGCCAACGTCTCGGCCCATGTTTCCATTTCTTGTTTCGCAACAGCCTCGGCTTGGTCGGCCGCCGCCTTTGCCGCTGCCGCTGCGGACTCGCGTTTCATTGCCGCCGCCAGCTCTGCACGCAGAGAATCATTCTGCGGGGTTGTTGGTGTCACCTGTGCCTGGGCGGTCGCGACCGCGGTCATGGCTTGGGTATGCTCCGTTGCCGACTGCTCCGCCGCTGCCTTCTTCGTCACGTAGCTCGATCTAGCGGCTGCCTCGCGCTCACGCGCGGCACTGAGGTTCTCAGCATTGCCCACTATTGCCGCAGACGAACTTGCGGACCCGCTTGGGGCAAGCGTCACCGGTGCCGCGACCACGGCGCCCGTCAGGGACTCAATGGCCATTATTACTACTGTGAGATCCTGGCTCCGCGCCATTAATACCGAAATCTGTGCTCTGGAGAGTTTGCCGTTCAACATCATTTCGCACGTGCGATACAAGGTGTCGCGCATCAACGTGATCGACTGGGTACGCAAGCCGATCGAGCCAGCCAAGCCGTTGAAGGCGGTGGATGCGGCGACAGTGTTGCCGGGAAGGCTACCGCTACCAACGCCCAGCGCCGCGGCGTACGCGGCGAGAGCGTCGGGACTAGGCTCAGCGCAGTACCCCTCCGCCGTGAATACAACGAGACGCTGCTGGGCATCCAAATGGATCGCGCGCCCAGCACCATCAGCGAGGGGCAATCGGCTATGACGGTCCAACGTTTGCAGGTTGGCGCAGCCGACAATCAGCAGGAATAGAAGCATGACAGCACCTTGCCGCAAGTAGCGAATGGCCATCATGAGTTTCCTTTTTTGTTCGAGAAGTTCGTAAACACCGGCGCCCGAGTCGATATGACGAAATGGAGCTCGCACCGCTGTCAGGCTGTAACGACGTCTGGCGGATTTTCCGGCCACCCCGGGCAAGCTTGCGCGGATTACCGTTGCAATGGGGGCGCTGGCGGAGTCGAAACCACCTGTTGCTGGACGATTGAATTTTGGCGGCTGACACGAGTGTATGCGCGCAGTCGGGTCGAAAAGCAGATCATCCGACCTGCAAAGTTCGAGGGCATTGATGGCCTCAAGGCATTGACCATCGCTTAGTAGCAAGCGACCGCTTCTGGCCGATAGCGGACGCAACCGTCGCTACCACCAGTAGCTCGGCCGCTCAGGTTCCGGTGCGTCTAGGACTCTGTCAGACACCTTGATCATTGGATCAACCCATGCGGCCTTTTGCGTCGCCCATGCTGCCCATGCGGCAGCATCCGAATGCAGTGCGCCGTGCTCTTTGCCTTGCGCTACACCATCGATATAGGCGCGAATCTGGTTCGCCATCGCCCAGTTCCGCGCATCCCTCCTTAGTTGCCTGAAAGCCTGTCTTTCATCGGAGCGCTCCTTCATCTTGGTGGCATAGCGATCCTTTGCTGCTTGCCGCTCGGCTTCCGCTTGCGCCTGTTCCTCTTCGCGCTGTCGCATCTCGATGGCTACAGCAGCAATGCCCGGGATGATCTCGGATAGGCGCTTTTCGAGTTGCGTCCTGGGAGTGTCTCGCCAGGTCCTAGATGGGCAGCGGCCCACGGTCAGTGTCAGCTGGCCACTTGGGTGATAGTCGTATTGCGGGATGTGTGGATAAGGGGCGTTCTTATCACGGTATGATCTGTTCCAGTAGCGCTCCTGCGCTTTTTTCTCCTCGGGAGTGATCTCATGGCGTGTGCGGCCGACGTGCTCTGTCAGGGTAATGGGAAGATCAACGCCGTCTAGACGGAGCAAGGTTTCCTTCTTTTCGGAGTTAATGCGGACCTCTCCGGACCTGCCGGCAGTTGCCTTGAGCAGAACGTCCATTATCAACAGCGCCCGGTCCAAAGAGCGTTCCGTGACTTCGATATTCAGGATCTCGTCGGGCGCCGACCGAAGCCCCTTGTGGTGGCTCCA
Organism: Novilysobacter longmucuonensis; assembly: GCF_046600735.1. Lineage (NCBI taxonomy): Bacteria > Pseudomonadati > Pseudomonadota > Gammaproteobacteria > Lysobacterales > Lysobacteraceae > Novilysobacter > Novilysobacter longmucuonensis. Next base: position 108,462 of record NZ_JBJMAW010000009.1, on the reverse strand, counting down.
CCCGGTCTTTCTCTTCAATCGGTTCGTTGCGGCTCGAATTAATGGATGTGGATCCACCAGCTCGCTGGGGAATTCGATGTCTCGCATGGCCCTTTTTGCCTCGGCCGCCTTCTGCTTGGCTTCAGAAAAAGCGATTTGCGCGTCGTCAGTCAGACGTCGAAGTTGAACCTTTTGGTCTTGGTCGGGCTTGGCTTTGGGCAGTGGCGGTCTGCGAGGGGACTGGCCAGCTTGCTTGCGTGCCCAGAACCCGCGATTCGGGAGTGGGACGCCCATGCGTTTGCACATTTTGGCAAAGCCGACTCCAGATAATCCGAACTGGGGGGCGAGTTTGGAGACGGGCTCGCTCCAGACCAGTTCGTAAAGTCCTTCACGATCGAGCCATTCATCATCTTGTTTCATGAGCGTGCCCCTCGAATTGACCGGCCTTTAGCGCAATTCCCTGAAGCCTGGTTTATACCTGCGCAATACGCTCAGGGCGTGTCGCGACACCGTGCAACGGCCTTCACCAGCACGCGCATCGTGCGCCACTTCAACACTGACCAGGAAGCCCTTCATGGTGGGGCAGCTGGGTGCACGGCCAGGCGTTGGCAAGTGCGTGTCATTGCGCGCCGACGGAAGGTTCGTTCTTGGCCGGCAGCGGGCCGGGACTTCAGTGGCCGCGGGTGATGCTCCGCATGCGCCGGTAATCGTTCCTATGAGCTAGGGCTATGAACCCCTTTGGAGACAATGTCTTAGGGCATCTCAGCCCCTGCGAAGGTGGCCGGTATGCTGGTTCGTGAAGGATACTGTCCGTCTGCTTCTGGAGATCCGCTGAATGCCTTTGCTGTCCTGGTTCAACCGAGACGCCGACCTGACCCGCGCGGCGTTGGCCCCCTACCGGCTCCTGGAGCCGGTGGCGCGCCTGTCCCATGGCGATGTCGACTCCTCGAACATGCTCATCGAAGGGGACAACCTCGACGCACTGAAGGCCTTGCTGCCCTACTACGCAGGGCAGGTGAAGTGCATCTTCATAGATCCGCCTTACAACACGAAGAGCGCCTTCGAACAATACGACGACAATTTGGAGCACGCCAAATGGTTGTCCATGATGTATCCCAGGCTTGAGCTGTTGCGAAAGTTCCTTTCCGCGGATGGATCAATCTGGATCACCATCGATGACAACGAGGGGCACTACCTAAAGGTCATCCTCGACGAGCTGTTTGGCCGCGGCCGATTTGTTGCAACGTGTGTATGGCAGAAGCGCTATTCGCGAGAGAACCGAGAAGCAATTGGTGATGTCCACGACTACCTCATGGTCTTCGCGGAGGATCCAGCTCGATTCAAGAAAATTCGAAATCGGGTTCCCTTCACGGATAAGCAGGCGGAGGTCTACCGCAACATCGATCCAGCATCGAATCGCCGATGGCGCCCCATTCCCATGACGGCTCAGGGCTATCGAGCCAATCAGATGTATTCAATCACGGCTCCGGGGGGCGCGGTTCATGTCCCGCCCGAAGGACGATGCTGGAGCACGATCGAGCCCGAGTTCCTGAAGCTCAAGGCGGCCGGCCGGATCTACTTTGGCAAGAACAACAACTCACAACCCAATATCATCCGCTTCCTCGATGAAACCGAGGGTGTTGTGCCTTGGACATGGTGGCCTTCAGACGAAGTAGGCCATACCGATGAGGCGGCCAAAGAGCAGCACCAGTTGATGGGGAAGAACGACACGTTCGCTACCCCCAAACCCGAACGGCTAATCAAGCGAATTCTGGATATCGCAACCAACCCAGGCGACCTAGTCCTGGATAGCTTCCTAGGTTCGGGGACAACCGCAGCTGTCGCGCACAAGATGGGACGGCGCTGGATCGGAATTGAAGAAGGGCAGCACGCCCGTAGCCATTGCCAACCTAGAATGGTAAAGGTTGTTGAAGGTGAGCAGGGTGGAATCTCCGCAGCCGTCGGCTGGAAAGGGGGCGGTGGATTTCGGTTCTACAAGCTTGGAGTGCCCGTTTTCGATGAGAACGGACACATCCGCGAGAGCATCCGGTTCGAGCACTTGGCCGCCCATGTCTGGTTCGCTGAAACCGGCACTGCGCGTTCCACACGCGCCAAGAAGGAAGCCCTTCTTGGCGAGCATGCTGGGGTCGGGTACTACCTGTTGTTTAACGGCATCCTGGGGGACGACAGCAAGAGTGGCGGCAACGTCCTGACCAAGCGCGTGCTGCGGTCTCTGGCGCCGTTCGATGGGCCGAAGGTGATCTATGGCGAGGCTTGCGCGCTGCCCGAAGAGCAACTGCGTGAGTTGGAGATCACCTTTAAGCAGACCCCTTACGACATCAAGGCGCACTAACCATGTCTCTCGCACTCAAGCTTTACCAACGCCGCGCCTTGGACAGCTTGGAGCGCTTCTTCGAGGCCGCCCGCCTTGAGGGTCCGGAGAAGGCCTTCGTCAACACCGTAGATAAAGGTCTGGTTGCGGACTACAAGCCGATGCCAGACCAGCCAGCGGTGCCCTATGTGTGCTTGCGAATCCCTACAGGTGGCGGCAAGACGGTGATGGGAGCCCACATCATCCAAACGGCGAGCACCGCTTACTTGGAGCGCGAGTTTCCCCTGGTCATGTGGATGGTTCCCACCACCCAGATCAAGGCCCAGACGCTGGAAGCCTTTCGCGATCCGCGCCACCCCTATCGTCAGGAATTGGACGATGCGTTCGGTGGTCAGGTTGCCATCTTCGATGTTGTCGACTTCGCCCAAATCCGACCCACGGACCTTGGCACCAAAGTGTGTGTCGTGATCTCCACCGTCGCCGCACTTCGCGTGGAGAACCAAGAGGGACGCAAGGTCTACGAGTATCACGAAGACCTGGAGCCACACTTCGGTGGCAGCGCCAAGGAATTGGAATATCTGGAGAAAGGCGCGAACGGCAAGGCCCTGGCATCGTTCGCCAACCTGCTTAAGCTCCACGGACCACTCGTCATCATGGACGAGGCCCATAACGCCACCACTCCGCTGTCCTACACGGTCTACGAGCGATTGGGTCCGAAGGCAGTTGTCGAGCTCACGGCCACTCCCGATGTGGCTTCATCGAATGTCTTGGTCAGCGTGTCAGCGTTCGAGCTCAAGGCTGAGAACATGATCAAGTTCCCAGTCGTGCTCAAGGAGCACAACGGGGAGTGGCAGGCGGCAGTGAGCAGTGCTGTGGCCCGTCGCAAGTCCTTGGCGAAGACGGCGCTGGACGAACCCGAGTACATCCGCCCAATCCTGCTGATCCAGGCTGAGAACTCCCGTGGCGCAGCCACGGTCGAGGAGGTCAAGAGGCACCTGATCGAGACTGATGGCGTCAACGAGAAGGCGGTCGCCATTGCCACGGGAGACCAACGCGAGATCGATGGCATCGACCTGTTCGCCAAGGATTGTCCGATCGAAGTCATCATCACCAAACAAGCATTGAAGGAAGGCTGGGACTGTTCGTTTGCCTATGTGTTCTGCTCCGTGGCCCAGGTCAAGAGCGACAAGGACATCCAGCAATTGCTCGGCCGTGTGCTGCGGATGCCGTATGCCACCCGCCGGAAGCAGGAGGTTATGAATAAGGCCTACGCCCACGTCATTACCGAGAGTTTCGGCAAGGCGGCGGGCGAGCTTACCCAGTCGCTGATCAACATCGGATTCAATCCCATGGAGGCCGCGGCTGCAATCCGTAAGGACCAGCCTGATGACGGAAAGCTGCCCCTGAAGGGGGGCGTTGCGACGCCGCCTGAGCTTCCGACCACCCGCATTCCCCTGTCTAAGGCACCGGATCTGACCAACGCGCCCGAACGAGACAAGGAGCGCGTGCTCTTTACGCCCGATGAGGATGGCAAGGGCGGAACGGTCGAGATTACCGATGAACTCGACGTCGCTACGGTTGAGGCCATCGTGGCCGCTGTGCCGGCACGGCAGAAGGACGCAGTTGGTGAAGCGATCGAGCGCCACCAACAAGCAACGCTAGCCGCCAAGGCACCCAGCGAGCGCGGCGCCGTGTTCCAGGTCCCGCGCCTATATTCGCTGGAGCAGGGTGAGCTTGAGCTCGTCGACCGCGGTGCAGTGTCGGCAACCTTCGACTGGGACCTGCTGGCCAGCCCGCCTGATTTGTCCTCGTTCAAGTTCAACGAAGACAGCATGACCTTCGAGGTCTATCTCGGCGACAAGGTCGTCCAGTTCCACCAGATCAAGGATGACGTGGCGACCTATTTGCCGGGCTTTGCCCAGGACCGCACCGAGGTCGATCTTGTCGGGTGGCTGGACCTTGAGATCCGCGAGCCATCGGTAAAGCAACCTGTGAAACGCGAGTGGCTGCGACGGGCAATCAGGAGCCTGATGGATGATCGCGGCTTCTCGCTCGCCCAACTGCTCAAGGGCCAATTCATCCTTCGGCGGAAGCTCGGCGAACAGTTGGCTCATGCCAAAGGCGGTGCCTACCGGGAGGGCTTCCAGCAGGCGCTGTTCCATGACGGACTGGAGCTGGTCAGCAATGGTGAGCCTGACTACGCCTTTACTTACCCCGCCGACATGTCGATGTATCCGGCACGCTGGTATTACAAGGGCGCCTATCGCTTCCGAAAGCACTACTACCCGGTGCCGGGCGACCTAGATTGGAAGACGGGCAAGGGCGTCATCACCGAAGAATTTGAGTGCGCCCAGGCGATCGACTTCCTTGATGAGGTCGAGTTCTGGGTGCGCAACCTAGTCCACCCCAGTCAGTTCTGGATGCCTACGGCAACCCAGCGCACCTATCCAGACTTCGTGGTCCGCCTGAAAGATGGCCGACTGCTGGTGGTCGAATACAAAGGCGCCGATCGCTTCACTGCCGATCAGGAGAAGGAGAAGCGCATGGTCGGCGATCTGTGGGCGAAGCATAGTGGTGGGAAGGGGGTCTACCTGATGGCCCATAAGACCGACGACAAGGGACGCAATGTGCGCGACCAACTGTTGACAGTGATCGGGCAGAGGGGGCGCTAATACCCATGCCTTCATACGATAAGAACGCCACGCTATTTTTGGGACTAAGCCAAATAAAAGGTGTGGGCTTCAAGACTCTGCGTGAGCTAGGCGGAGTCCCGGAAGCCGCATATAAGATTGCTAGTGGGGAGTTGGATCCGCTTCTCCATGATTCTCTGAAAAGTCATTCGAGGACCAACCTCGAAGAGAAGCTAATGGATCTTGGTGAGAAACTTATTTCTCACTTGCGAGCGTCTGATGTTCATCTGATCTGTCATGGCGACCCACTCTACCCGGCTCGCTTCCTTGATCTGCCTCATGAAACTCGTCCGTTATGGGTGTTCTGCCGAGGAAATATTGACCTACTGTCTGCTGACAGCGTGGCCGTCGTCGGCACGCGATCGCCAACTGTTGTAGGTGATTTTTTAACCAAGTTTGCCGTTTCGGTTTCGGCCCAGGATGGACTTCCCGTGGTCAGCGGCTTGGCAAAGGGTATCGACTCGGTGGCCCACGAATGGGCGCTCGTTTTGCGTGTTCCCACAATTTCTGTCCTTGGGACCGGAATCCTTAGGCCGTACCCATCGAGCAATATTCGGCTTGCAGATGACATTGTTGAGAGCGGGGGCTTGCTGCTATCCGAATACATGCCGTATTCAGAACCAACGGGGCAAAACTTTGTTATGCGCAACCGCCTTCAGGCTGCGCTTTCGCGTTGCGTAATTGCCCCCGAATGGCGGCGTAGCTCTGGCACTGCCCATACAATCCGCTTCGCGAAGGCGTTAGGGCGGCCGTCGCTGAACCTGATGGTCGAAGGTGTCCCGAACCATCCCGATCACGGAGTGGCTGATGCCTCCTTCGTGGTTCCGCGGCAGCATCAGGAATTTTTGGAGTCTGTCCGTCAAGCTGTATCTATATCCGTTGTCAGTAAAGCTCAACAGACGGATCTGTTTGGGGGTGGATCATGAGCCTGAAGTTGTTGCTGATCAGCGTGTCTGGAACCATTGCCAATGAAGACAACAAGGTGGACAAGGCTGTCCTAAAACAGTTGGCGAAGCTGGCTAAGCAGTTGACCGAAAATGGAGTGCACGTTGCTCTGTGGTCCAATCGAAAGTGGACCTACAACAAGACAACGAGTTTGCACGAATACTTTTCAGAACTGGCCGGGGTCAAGATCGCGGCCCACGGTGCGCACGAGGATGGAAAACCGTCCCGGCGCCTTGCCGATTCTGTGGTGCCCGTGCTGAACCAGTATGGCGTGCAAAAGCATGAGACCATTTTACTCGGCGGAACTGACGAGGATATGCGGGCGGGTGTCAATAACAATTTGCTTCATATTCGGGCGGATTGGTATGGCCAATTATCAAGCTATGGGTTTGCGGTGAAGACCGTCAGCGAGCTGGCGCGCTTTTGTTTTGTGTTTGCGATGAGAAAACACCCGCTTTTCTTCGCCCTAAATAATGGCGGGCTGATTTATCATTCTGCGGGGCCGTTTTCGACAATGATTGACGCTTATGCTCTGTTTGGCGAGGATGCCAAGCAAGCTGCCAAGTTTGGCTACGGGCATCCGGAATTTTGGTTCTATCTCACAATTTCAACACTGTATTTTAGCGGCCTGTTGATTGGGGTGAAATATATCTGCACGTACCCGGGGCACAGTGCGTCGGCGGCAACTCCCAGCGATGACAGTCTGCAGGCGGCACTGATGCGCTTAGGCAAGTGCCTTCGCATGAGTTTTTACCATGACCTGTTAATTCGCCACACATCTGCCGCTAAAAGCCAGCCCATCAAGGCCGCCCAGCGAACATTCGTTAACCAAATTCAGTCGATACAGCTAAACCAGCATCCACATAAAAACTTTGCGGCTGCCCCGAACAAAGGTGCGATCAATCTTCGGGATAAGGTTGTGCTGGTCGTTGACGACATCTGCACTTCAGGTCGCAGCTTGGAGTCTGCCCGTGCCTACATCGAAGCGGCGGGGGGCGAAGCTAGGCTTTTTACTTGGTTGCGAACTATCAATACGTCCTACTGGGAACTAGCAGCAGCGCCTAGAATCAAGCCATACCAAGCAAATTCGATCGGTAAAGAGCCGTCATCAATCCAGCATTCCTATCACTCCGGGATAGTCGATGGAAAGGCCCCGCACGAACTGTCGCAGGTGTTTAATGCATACAGTTCATGGTCGTGGAGCTAAGTAGGGGGCTGTCGGGTAGCGAAGACATGTCCATAGCCAATCCAGGAACAGCGACCACAGCCGACCAAGAGATCCGCGAGCTGATGTGGATGGAGCGACGCAAGAGCGGCTTCATCCAGGCTAAAAGATCCGGACAGCGCCCAGTTCCGCAACGTCTGCTTCTACCAAGGGCGCTGATGGAGGGCCCATGACGTGCGACTCGCCCAGGATCCGTCACATCAAGTGATCAGGTGCCATGCTTCGAGGTAGCGCAGTGCCTTGTCGCGTAGCGTGCCGGCGCCAACCAGCCGCCGGCCTCCAGGTGCGTTGTAGATAAAAGGTTCCAGTTCCGTGGATGGCACGATCCAGCTGCGCGGCGGCACTGTCGGCTCACCGATCGTCCCCATGTAGCAGACGAACACCAGATAATGTCGTGGCGTCCCTGGCTTCACATTGTCGATGGGGAAACCCGTTGCCTTGGCCAGACCTTTGACATCCACCGTGATGGCATCGCCGGTGCCCCGGACGACCGCAATGTCCACCGACTTTTTGTTGCCTAGCGTCAGGTTTGCATCCACACCAAGACGATGCAGCGTCGATAGCACATAGAACTCGGCAGCCAAATTGGTGTTGTATCCAGTCATTCGTTAGCTCACCTTGAACATTTGATCCCATCGGGAAGTGTATGCCCGGCAGGTGTTGCTGATTAATTGATCACTTGGGAGTGGTACGCCCAGCCGCGGAAGTGAACCCCATCGCACCACGCCCAAGAAACGGCAGTTGGATAGTCCCACCCTTCCATGAGCTTGGCCGGCGGAGGATCGATGCCGGCGAAGAGGTCGCCGGAGGCTATCGTCTGTCCATGATGCAGGGAAAAGTGCGTGCGCAGCAGGACGCCGACGGGCTCCATGGCATCTCCGTGGTAGTGACAAAATGTTGATCTGCATCACGCTACCAAGATCGACTCTTAGGCGAAGCATTCCGGCGCGAATTTCCGACGTTACCCCGATGACGACTCTGGTCAAGGTTTCAGCCGACTGCGCCAAGGTTCTGCCACAATGGATCCTCGTTGCGCGCGCCGACCAGCACGATGGATGGCGCCAGGGTGCCGTAGCAGCCAGCTTCAGATACTTCGCTGCCCTGCAAACGGTGAGACGCCCGGAAAGCGTATCGCTGCGAGCCCGCTAAAAGGTGGCTGTTGAGCACTCGCTCAACGACAGCTTCCATCGCTATTCGTCCGCCGCGGAGTCTTTGACAACTTCCGCCTTACCCTCTGGCGGACTGAGCGCCATTCGGCTCTTCTCATGCCTTACATCTCCGCCGAGCTCGCGCATCGCGGCGTAGAATTTATTCGCCTCGGGATGCGGCCCGACGTACGGAAAGAAATCGTAGAACAGTTCGTGGCCGTCATAGCCAAGGGTGTCAACGGGTACTTTTCCTCCCAAGGCTTCGCGAACCGCAGTCAGCGCGGCGGCATCCATCCGTTCCACGCGCTCTTGCATAGCTATTACCCATTCCGGGTATGGATCGTACTGAGCGATTGCCTTGTTCAAGACCGTATAGGCCCAGTCAATCGGATCGGAAATTGCTATTAGGGCTTCGGCATCGAGAGCTGAATAATCGCGCATCATTCCATCCCTAGTTCAGCGATACTGGGCCGCCAATCCACCAGTGTCACCGCGTCAAACAAGCCTCTAAACATACACCATGCGCTATTGCACATGCCGATGTCTAGCGTTGGCTAGCGCCTTCTTGGTGTAGGTAGCACCACTACATCGGGGTTATCCAAGCAAGCTATGAGGCGGGCGTTCTCGATGACCAGAACTTCATTTATGGAAGCAATCTGGGAGAGCTTTCTTCTAGTCTCCAGAACTTCTTCCCGAAGCTCTCGAATTCTCAACTTGTAGAGCTCCAGCTTCTCAAGCCGGGCGCTAGCGCGAGACTGGCCGTTGGTAGATTGCTTCTCTCGAATCAGCGCTGCAACGGTGGGGTAGCTGTTGTGTATTAGTGCGGGGCTTACATTCGCTTCCCGAGCCACCGCCGCAATGGATAGTTTTTGCGGTCCAATCTGTTTGGATCGACCAGATTCGACCTTGCGAATTGCCAGCAACAATTGCTGAAGCCGATCCGACCCAGAAAGCCGTTTGTCAGTCATCTGTGGCGCCCCCCTTGCCTAAGTCGCAGATGACTTGTTCGCATCTAGCCAAGTCTCTTTGTACCCTAGCCTTCCCAGGTTCTCCAATGTCATCGAGGTCTAACAACCCGCGGAGTTCTTGTCTCATCCTTTCATAGAAGGAGAGATGCTCTGCTCCAATTACACCGTGAACACATTCGGAGCAGCGGGACCGATCCAATCCCCCATTGCCCACACACTCCGATCCCGCGTCTGCTGTGCACCATGCGTGACCGTTGCTGCGAATATGCACCCCTTTTGAGATGCTTTTTACCATCTCGGATTGACTTTTATAAAGAGGAATTGGATGGGCATCACGGAATCGCACTATGTTCCTGCCGCCCCTTCCAGCGAGTTGCGTCCCTGGGCTCATCCATGAATCGAGCAACTCCGTTTGAATATCTTCAACCTCGCCAGCGACATCCGTAAGAAGATCGGTTTCCTGAAGATCATTAAGAGCATACATTAATGACATATCCATCGACCAATGCTTGAAATGGCTCTTTAGGTATCTGAGATCTCCAAACTTACTGCGCGCAGCGTAGACTGCGAACGTTCGCCGAAACTGATGACTTTTGAATTCCCACTCTATTCCCTGCCTCTTTCCAAAAACATCAAACAAATATTTCCACGTCGCAACGTCGATCGTACGGGGCGTCCCGCCGTTGTGCTTGCCCAAAAACAGCGCGTTGACGTGGCGTTCTGCCTCCGCGATGACCGGATTCAACGGATCTTCGTTACGTAGATCTTCAATTGTTTGGCGCAGCTCCGCCTGATAGGGGGCGGCCCAGCGCTCCAGAATTCTTATCGCTTTAACGGCTGCCACGGGAATCATCCACTCGCATGCTCCGACGTAAGTCTTTGAAGAGCGCGAACGCATCCACCAGTATCTTTCTCCATCTTTTACGGTGCTGTATGTTGCGCCGCGCTCAAGATATGCGAGCTCATGGTTTCGGCACCCCGAGAGAGAAGCAATTACGATGTAGCAAGCTGTTCGGAGGTCCACCAAGGCGTTCTGGAGTCCGCGCGCTCCGCCACGCCGCCAACCTTGTGTGGCAAGATATTTCGTACGGGTGGCGGACGTGTATTCGTCAGGCGACTCTTTGATGAGTCCCGCCCAAGTGTCACGCAATAGAAGCAACTCATCAGCTGCCTCCAACAACCTGGAGGCGGCTTGAAATGCTGAAACGAAAAATTTATCTGGAATGACCGCAGTTTTGGCCTCAGCCAGAGCCCTCGAATTCTTCCCCACGACGCCCGCAAGTATCTGCGCAGAAGAATCGGGCCACGGATGCGTTGGCATCGGATCGCTCCCACGCTGACTTAGATCGTAAATAATCTCTACCGTCAGAAATCGAAGTTGTATCGACCCCGGCTGCAATGGCTTCCCCTGCTTTGTAGTCTCCTTACGGCACGCATTGACGTAGCCCGCGCAAGCTACGGGTGTAACGCTACCAAGGCTCTTCACGCCTATTGCAACCAAATAGCGAAAAAATGGTAATGCGCACATGAAGACATGCGTGAGAAAGGCATCGCCGGGGCATGGACGGTTCCGTCTGCCCTCACTTTGGTACGTGTATAGAATTGCTTTGAAGGACTCTCTGTAGCAGTCCGGCACGTTGCCAAAGTCAAGTTTGCGACGGCACATCGACACGTTCGTGGGCCCTCCCACCAAAGTCCAAACCGGGTCGCGATAGCGGCTGACCGCCTGCATTCTTCCCTCAAGTTCTACAGCGCTCACAATAAGTCTCGCCCTCTCGCTCTCTTCGAGCTCGTGGGCGTAGGTCTGTCGAGACTCTTTCATTATCCTAACGTCTCCATCAACAAACTCCCTCTTTCCGACCAATAGGGGTGTGGATGATCCAACGCCTGTTTTCGGGCGGAATCAACTTCGGATTGAGAGAAGAGCTTCAATGTCACCCCTCTCTCGGCAATGTCCCGGTCAATTGCTCGGACAATCGAGCCGTAGTGACGCGACCATTGGCGGCTACTTACTTGCTTTCGCTCGCTGACCAAAAGCCAATAAAAACTAAACAGCTTATGCAAATCTTCTGCCGTGACTACGTATGATCGGCATCGCATGCACCGGAGGAAGTTTGTGCAGTGAGCGCCGCTCTTCGGCGCGTACTCGCCATACGTGTTGTCACGGCAACGACCCACTGGCGTGGGCTCCGATCCGCTTCCGACTTTTCCGTCATTGAGCTCACTTGCGAGCATCTCACCCATGAATCTCCAATTCCTTTCGGATTGTCGATCTGGGGCGAGATAATGATCATCTGCGACGCTCGGTGTGTGCCCCGCTGCTGAGGCCGTAGCGTGAAGGTCTCCTTCGGTGATCTCAAACACGCGATTTGCGAATGTCTTTCGCATCCGCGCAGTATTCACTCTCAGCAAGGCACCCTCATCGTTAACTAGATGGAAACGAGCCGAAAGCTCGCGCGCGGGCACTGTTAGATGTGAGGGGTTTAAACATCTGACCTTCCCCCGGTAGCGAAACAACCATAGCTTGTTACGAATTGCTTCGGGGGCTTCATTTCGATACGCCTCGGAAAGCTCCGTGACACGCTGTATCAGGCGAACAGTGCTTGGCATCACACCAACAATCGAATCAGCCGTCTCGCGACCTCGAACAGCGATGCTTGATTCAATTGCACTTCTACGCTTTGTCACAACGAGAAGTTTCATGCCCTCTTTAAAATGCGGACGCAAGCAATCAACATCCAAATCCAGGAGAGGTGAAAGGTTGCGACCAGTCCGTAATGCCACGCTAAGCAGGCAGTACACAAGCATTCGCCTGGAGGGCTCCCCGCACCCTACTTGGAATAACGGAGCTATCGCCTCCCTCAACGCCCGTGCTATTGACTGCCGCTCCATCGGCGAATAGCCCTTGGCCGAGTGTCCCTGTCCTCTTGTTCGAGGAAAAGGGTTATCCGGAAATAGTGCACGCCCCTCCACTAGTCCTCGCGCACTCAGCGATAGTATTACAGACTTGACGGTGCTGTAAGTTCTGCGCCGACCTGAAAGACTGGCTTTCTCAATCCGAATATATGCCAAGTACCGATTAATCATCGAACGATCTATATCGGTCAGAACGACCGATCTTCCGCGCCAAACCGCTTCAGTCCTGAGAAAAGACAGAAATGAGCGCGCTCCCAAACGGCAGATTGTGATGATGCTAGGGATCTCTAGTTGCCGGTCTTTGCCTTCAAGGAAGCGACAGACTTGGTGCTGAATTGCAGATGTCACCTCATCAGCTCCAGTCCCATAGAATGGGCCGAAATCGAATTTGCGTGAGGGCAACGGACTTGGCGGGAATCTTACGATTGTGCTGCCGTGTAGAAGGGGGAGCGTCGACTCCGCATTTGTGCACTTTTGTTCAGTAGTTGGCGCTAGCTCACTGACGACGAAATTCTTTCGTCTAGCGCTCATCTGCTCCACTCCGTAACTTCATCGTCGTATGCAGTGACGGCAGTTAGGACAAGTTCGCTGGCGATATGCGCATAACAAAGAGTCGTCGATATGGATGCATGCCCGAGCTGCCTTTGTATAAATACAAGCGGGTCTATCCCGATGCGCTTGGTCTGCAGCGCCGCCAATGTATAAGTTGCGTAGGTATGTCGCAGGAGATGTGGGTGAACACTAACGTTGATTTTGTTGCCAATGTCTCTAAGTACTCTTAGGAATCCTTTTCCATCATTCGCCCACGGCGTCCCTAGCGATGTAAGAAATAGCTGGCTTGGCTCGGACTCTGAATGCCTCAACAGTTGAGCCCGCTGATGCACAATGTAGTCCCATAGATCATCGACGAGTCCCGCAGGAAAGAACACAGAGCGTTCGCGATTTCCCTTGGTTTTCAGCCCATTACCGTCAGTCGGCACGAGCCGAATTTTAATCATTCCCGTGCGGCCTGCGCGCTGACGCGCCTTTGCTATATAAGCTGTGGGGAAGGTGGCTATTTCTTCCCGCCGCAAACCGACTTGAAGTCCCATCCGCACCATAAGCTTGTGCGTGTCGTTATGTATTGAGGCTAGCAATAGCCTTAGCTGGTCGCGAGAAAGGTATTTCACCTCAGGGCGTTGCGCGCGAAGCATGACGTCCGCAGACCTAGTCCCCTTTCTGAATGGCGTTAGATGCTCGAGCAGGCTCGTATCTCGACCACGGCCAACGGTTTCCATTTCGTAGGGTAAAAAAGCGATCCAGTTCTGCCGATAGGCGTATTCGTAGAACCTAACGATGGTCCCTAGCCGTTGATTGATTGTTCTTGGCTTTAGCCTACATATGCGCAAACAGTAGTCGCGATAGGCAGCAAGTTGGCTTTCCCCTTCGAGACCTCGCCTCTCGTCCCAGCGTAGATCGTTGGCTTCTAGAAATGAGAAGAAGTCGTAGACGTGCTGTCCAAACGTTTTCCACGACTTAACGCTGGCCACTCTTCCTCGATGAACAAGCTGGTATCTCAAGAACCGGTTCGCTGGCTCAACGCTTGCCATGTCCTTGTCCAACAGGATCGGAAGACCCTTGTAGGACATCCCAGCCAGCCGGAGATCTTCAGTGGCCCAGATCAATTCCATAAGCAGATCATCCTGGTGGGTCGTTCACGGATAAGAGGCTAACGATCCCCACACGTCAAATCACAACCATCCCAGCGGAAACCCGGAGCCGAGCGCGGCCGACCGGGCGGTCACCGCGCGCCTGAAACAGGCGCTGGCCCTGGTCGATGTGCGCCTGCTCGACCATTTCGTGATCGCCGACGGCCCGCCGGTCTCGCTGGCGGCGCGAGGGTGGGTGTAACTCCACATGCCCCCTGTAGGAGCGGCTTTAGCCGCGATCGGGTGTCCGGGCCAGCAATGGGAATGTCCGATCGCGGCTGAAGCCGCTCCTACAACAGCGAGCGGGCCCGCGTACAATGCGCGGTTCCGCAATATTCCGCAGAACCTTGTGAAAGCCACCCTCCGCGCGCTCGTCGTGCAGGCCATCGATGCATTGCGGGCCGCCGGCATCCTCCCGGGCGACCTCGCCATCCCGGACTTCGTGATCGAGCGGCCCAAGGCCCGCGGCCTGGGTGATTTCTCGACCAACGCGGCCATGCTGCTGGCCAAGCCGGCGCGCAGCAATCCGCGCGCGATCGCGCAGGCGCTGGTCGAGGCGCTACCGGCCAGTGCCGAGATCGCGCGTGTCGAGATCGCCGGGCCCGGGTTCGTCAACTTCCACGTCGACGAGGCCGCCTGGCGGCGCGAAATCGGCAATGTCCTCGCGCAGGGCGGGGACTACGGGCGCAACCGGTCCGGCCAGGGCCATCGCGCCGGGGTCGAGTACATCTCGGCCAACCCGACCGGGCCGCTGCACGTCGGCCACGGCCGCGCCGCGGTGATCGGCGACTGCATCGCACGCGTGCTCCAGGCCAATGGCTGGGACGTGGCGCGCGAGTACTACTACAACGACGCCGGCGCGCAGATCAACAACCTCGCCATCTCGGTGCAGGCGCGCGCGCAGGGCCGCACCCCCGAGGATGCCGACTGGCCCGAGGACGGCTATCGCGGCGACTACATCAGCGAGGTCGCGCGCGCCTATCTGGATGGCGCCAGCGTCGAGGCCGACGGCCACACCATTACCGCGGCCGGCGACGCCGATGACCTCGACGCGATCCGCCGCTTCGCCGTGGCCTGGCTGCGCCGCGAGCAGAACGACGACCTTGCCGCCTACGGGGTCGCGTTCGACGTGTATTTCCTGGAGTCCTCGCTGTACACCGATGGCAAGGTCGAGGAGACCGTGCGCGAGCTGGTCGCCCACGGCCACACCTTCGAGGAAGGCGGCGCGCTGTGGCTGCGCAGCACCGATTTCGGCGACGACAAGGACCGCGTGATGCGCAAGTCCGACGGCAGCTACACCTACTTCGTGCCGGACGTCGCCTACCACCTGTCCAAGTGGCAGCGCGGCTACGAGCGCGCGATCACCGAACTGGGCGCCGACCACCACGGCAGCCTGGCCCGCGTGCACGCCGGACTGCAGGCGCTCGATGCCGGCATCCCGCAGGGCTGGCCGGAGTACGTGCTGCACCAGATGGTCACGGTGATGCGCGGCGGCCAGGAAGTGAAGCTGTCCAAGCGCGCCGGCAGTTACCTGACCCTGCGCGACCTGGTCGATGAGGCCGGGCGCGATGCCACGCGCTGGTTCCTGGTCGCGCGCAAGCCCGACTCGCAGCTGACTTTCGACATCGACCTGGCGCGCAGCCAGTCGCTCGACAACCCGGTCTACTACGTGCAGGTCGCGCACGCGCGCATGTGCGGCCTGATGCGGCAGATGGATGAACGCGGCCTGGTCTTCGACCGCGACCACGGCCTGGCCCAGCGGCTCGACCTGGAGGACGCCGCCGCGCATGAACTGGTGGTCACATTGCTGCGCTACCCGGACGTGGTCGCCGCGGCCGGCGAACACCTGGAGCCGCACCAGGTCGCGG
Source organism: Novilysobacter longmucuonensis (assembly GCF_046600735.1). Taxonomy (NCBI): domain Bacteria; kingdom Pseudomonadati; phylum Pseudomonadota; class Gammaproteobacteria; order Lysobacterales; family Lysobacteraceae; genus Novilysobacter; species Novilysobacter longmucuonensis. The sequence goes on along the minus strand of NZ_JBJMAW010000009.1, from coordinate 92,703 downwards.
CATTCCTGCTGGAACTGGCGCAGACCTTCCAGACCTATTACAACGACCACCAGTTCCTGGTCGAGGACGCCGCCACCCGCGATGCGCGACTGGTGCTGGCGATGGCGACCCGCCAGGTGCTCGCCAACGGGCTTGAACTACTGGGCGTCAGCGCCCCCGAGGTGATGTAGTGGCACGACGCGGCAGATCGCAGGCGCGACGCAATCCCGGTACTGGCGGCCTGCCGGGCTGGGCCTGGGCCGTGCTCGGCGCGCTGGTGGCGGTGGTGCTGATGATCGTGACGCCGCGGCTGCTGGAGTCCGAGGGCGATGGCTTCTTCCGCCCGCAGCCCAATCCCGACGCCAGGCCGGCACCGGTCGCCGCCGGCGCCGACGACGTGGTGGTCCCCGAGGGCGGGGGCAACCGCGCCGCGCCCGGCGACGAGCCCCGGACCGGCCCCGAGTACGACTTCTATACCCTGCTGCCGGGCCGGGAAGTGCCGGTGAGCGATGCCGAACTGGCCGCGACCGAGCGCGCCGAGGCGCAGCGATTGGAGGCGCTGGAGCGCCGCCAGTCGCAGGACCCGGCCGAGGCGGCGGCATTGCCACGGCCGGTGTCCGCCGATGACACCGCAGCGACATCCCCGCGCGATAGCGCCGACGCCGCGCTTGCGCCAGACGGATCGGGCGCCGTTGCCGGCGATGGCACCCGCTACCTGCTGCAGGCCGGCGCGTTCAAGGCCTCCGGCCAGGCCGAGGAACTGAAGGCGCGCATCGCCCTGCTCGGGCTGGGCGCGCGGGTGGAGTCGGCGCAGATCGGTGGCAACACGGTCTATCGCGTACGCATGGGCCCGTATGGCACCGCCAGCGACCTGGCCGAGGCCAAGCGCAAGCTCGAGAACGGCGGCCTGCCGGCGATGGCGATCAAGGTGCAGTAGGGCACGACTTCTGCAGACGCGCGCCACGGGGCGATCGCGCGCGCCCGTTGCGAGGATGGCGACGAGGCTCAATCGGGCCCATGCGCCTTGCGGGATCGAGCACGCCATGGTCGTTTGGTGCGGCCGGTCCGTGTCGAAAACGCCGCCGTGCCGTGCGCTAGACTCGCCGCATCATCGGCACGGGAACGGCAATGGACGTGCGCATTCTTCTTGGGTGCATCGCCGCGCTGGCGACGCTGATCGTGCTCGCGCTGGTCGTCCATCTGTTCGGCAGCGACCTGGAGCGCGGCCTGGACACCGCGCTGGGGCCGTTGCCGCTGGCCGACATCCTGGGCGTGCTGCTGGCGATGGGCGCGGGCGGCTGGGTCGCGCGCCGGCCGGGATTCCGCTGGCTGGCGCTGGGCCTGATGGCCGCGGTGTGGCTGGCGACGCTGGCGGTGCTGGGCACATTCGCCGCACCGGGCGGGCCCGCGCCAATGCGTTCGATCGTGGCGATGCTGCAGTACAACGCACTGGCGATCGTGCTGACCCTGGCCGCCGCCTGGCTGGGCGCGGTGTTGGGCGAGCGTGCCGCACACCGGCGGCTGCAGGTGGCGCGTGACTGACCGCTAGGCTGGGCTGACAGGCCCAGCGCTTTGCGACATCCCGAACAGCGCTGGGCTTGTCAGCCCAGTCTACGAAAACGCCGTGCGCTTCAGCCGCCGCGCTTGAGCGTGATCAGGGCCGAGGTGTCGCTGTCGCCGTGGCCGCGCTCGACCAGCGCGGCATAGTCGGCCAGCGCCTGCTCGACGGTGGCGGTGCGCGTGCCGGCCTCGCGTGCGATCGCCTGCACGATGCGCAGGTCCTTGAGCATGTGGCCGCACTTGAAGCCCGGCGCGAATTCGTCGCGCAGCATGGTCTCGCCGCGCTTGCCGAGGAACCAGTTGCCGGCCGCGCCGGCCATCAGCGTCGGCACCAGGCGCTCGGCGTCCAGTCCCAGCTTCTCGGCCAGTGCCAGCCCCTCGCACACCGCCTCGTTGATGCCGGCCACCAGCACCTGGTTCACCGCCTTGGTCGCCTGGCCGGCGCCGGTCTGGCCCATGTGGCTGATGCGCGCGGCGTAGGCCTGCAGCAGCGGCCTGCCCTGCTCGAGATGATCGGCCTTGCCGCCGACCATCACCGACAACGTGCCCTTGCGTGCGCCCTCGACCCCGCCCGAGACCGGCGCATCGAGGAAACCAATTCCCTCGGCGGCAAGCATTGCCGCGGCGCGGCGCGCGGTCTGCACCGAGACGGTCGAGTGATCGACCACCAGTGCACCCTTTTTCAGCACCCGCGCGAGCGCGGCGACGTTTTCCAGCACGTCGGCATCCAGCGACACGCACAGCACCACCGCGTCGCAATCGGCGAAGTTGTCGGCCGAGCGCACCGCCCGCACGCGCAGCTCGGTGGCCAACGCATCGGCCTTGCTCCGGGTCCGGTTGTCGACCGCGACCAGCAGCCCGGCGCCATGGAGGTGGCGCGCCATCGGCGCACCCATCGCACCCAGCCCGATAAAACCGACTTTCATGAGACATCTCTCCTTGGGACTGATCTCGGTCGAGCGAAAGCTTTTTGACGCGGATCAACGCGCATAAAAACGCGGATAGAGCTTTTTCTTTGTTCGTCTTTTATCCGCCCTTCTTCGCTCTGATCCGCATCAAACAGGCTCATCAGACAACAAGCATCGCTGCGACGCATCGTCCAAATATCGGCGCACCCTGATACCGGACTCGAACGCGAAGCTTTTGACGCGGATCAACGCGGATAGAACTTTCTTCTGTTGGCCTTATCCGCCTTTTTCGCTCTGATCCGCGTCAAAAAAAGCTCGTCATCATCCCAGCGGCGCATCGTCCAGATAGGTGTAGCCGGTCAGGCCTGCCTCCAGCGCGGCGCTGAGCTGATCGGCTTCGTCTGCCGGCAGGCTGGCGGCGGCGACCTTGGCGCGGTACGCCTCGCGCAGGTCGGACAATGCGTAGCCGACGTAGTCGAGCATCACGTCGGCGGTGTCGCCGCGTCGCTGCTGCACGAGCCGGTAGCCGCCGTCGGCATCGCGGTCGACCCGCACCTCAACCGCGTCGGTATCGCCGAACAGGTTGTGGATGTCGCCGAGGATCTCCTGGTACGCACCGACCAGGAAGAAGCCGAGCCGGTAGCTCTCGCCGGGCCTGAGCGCATGGATCGGCATCGAGCTGCTGAGCGTCTCGCTCTCGACGTAGGTGTCGATGCGCCCGTCCGAATCGCAGGTCATGTCGGCGATGATGCCGCGCCGCTGCGGCGCCTCGTCCAGCCGCTCGATCGGCACGATCGGGAACACCTGCTGGATCGCCCACACATCGGGCATCGACTCGAACACGCTGAAGTTGACGAAGTACTTGTCGACCAGGCGCTCGTTGAGCTCGTCCAGCACCGGCCGGTGGCTCTTCTCGGCCGCACTCAATCGCGCGCGGACTGCATGCGCGATCGCGTAGAACAGATCGTCCAGCCGCGCGCGGTGGGTCAGGTCGATCTGGCCGAGCGCGTAGGCCGCCAGCCCTTCGGCGTGGTGATGCTGGGCCTCGTGGAACAGCTCGACCGCCGGGCGCGCGTCCAGGTCGCCGTGGATGTCGCGCAGGTGGCGGATCACCGGCGGCTCGTCATCGTGGGCATCGGGCACCCGGCCCTCCGGCGCCTGCTCGACCTCGGCCACGTTGGCCACCAGCACCGCATGGTGCGCGGTCATCGCGCGGCCGCACTCGGTGACCACGCGCGGCGGGGTCAGGCCGTATTCGGTGCAGGCTTCGCTGAGTGGCTGCACGATGTTGAGCGCGTACTGCTTCACGCCGTAGTTGATCGAGTAGTAGCTGCGCGAGCGGGTGCCCTCGTAGTCGATCCCGAGGCCGCCGCCGACGTCCATGTAACGCACCTTGGCGCCGAGCACCGACAGCTCGACGAAATAGCGCGTCGCCTCGCGCATGCCGCTGGCGATGTCGCGCACGTTGGAGATCTGCGAGCCCATGTGGAAATGCAGCAGGCCGAGGCAATCGGTCATGCCGGCATCGCGCAGGCGTTTCCACAGGTCCAGCACCTGGCGCGGGCTGAGTCCGAACTTGGCCGTGTCGCCACCGCTGTTCTGCCACTTGCCGGCGCCCAGCGAAGCCAGCCGCATGCGCACGCCGAGGCCGGGCGTCACCCCGAGTTTCTTCGCCTCCTCCATCACCAGCGGCAGCTCGGAGGGCTTCTCGATGACGATGAAGGTCTCCAGCCCGAGCTTGCGCCCGATCAATGCCAGCCGGATGTACTCGCGATCCTTGTAGCCGTTGCAGACGATCAACCCGCCCGGCCGGCTCAGCGCGAGCACCGCCATCAGTTCCGGCTTGCTGCCCGCTTCCAGGCCGAAGCCTTCGCCGGCATGCGATGCCAGGGTGCCGGCCACGCCCTGGTGCTGGTTGACCTTGATCGGATAGACCGCGGTGTAGCCGCCGGGGTACTCCGCCTCGCTCATCGCCTGCGCGAATGCACCCTGCAACTTGCCGAGGCGGTCGCCGAGGATGTCCGGGAAGCGCACCAGCATCGGCAGCCGCGCGCCATTGGCACGCGCCGCATCGACGATGTCCGGCAACGCCACGGTGGGGCCCTGGTCGCCTTGGGGCCGGATCGTGATCCGCCCGGCCGCGTCGACATCAAAATAACCCTCGCTCCAGTGCGGGATCGAGTAGGTCTTGCGGGCCTGATCGGGCGACCAGTCGGACATCGGCTTGCAACCACGGACGTGAGGGACGCGCATTCTAGCGCCCGGCCCGCAACGCGGCTGTCATCGCACGGATGCACGGGGCCTTACGCTGGCGTTCGCTACAATTCGCGGCCCTTCCCGAGACCGTCATTCCCGCGAACGCGGGAACCCAGTGACTTAGGTTTGCGGACACGCGTTTCGTTTGAACGGCACTTCGCGACGAAGCCTCCGGTCCCCGCCTGCGCGGGATGACGAGCAAAAACAGGACACAACGATGACCGACACGACGTGGCACTACGAGAACTTCGACACCTCCGGTTCGGCGATCGGCTTCCGCATCACCCGCAAGCTCGACGAGGTGCAGTCGGCGTTCCAGAAGATCGAGATCTTCCAGAGCACCGACTGGGGCAACCTGATGCTGATCGATGGCGCGATGATGCTGACCACGCGCGACAACTTCCTCTACCACGAGATGATGTCGCACCCGGCGCTGTTCACCCATGGCGCACCGAAGAACGTCGTGATCATCGGCGGCGGCGACTGCGGCACGCTGCGCGAGGTGCTCAAGCATCCCGGCGTCGAGCAGGCGGTGCAGTGCGACATCGACGAGCAGGTCACGCGCATGGCCGAGAAGTATTTCCCCGAACTGTGCGAGTCCAACGACGACCCGCGCGCGCAGCTGCTGTTCGACGACGGCATCGCCTATATGAAGAACTGCGCGCCCGGCAGCCTCGACGTGGTCATCGTCGACTCGACCGACCCGGTCGGGCCGGCCGAGGGACTGTTCAACCGCGCGTTCTACGAGAGCTGCTTCCGCGCGCTCAGGGACGACGGCATCCTGGTGCAGCAGTCCGAATCGCCGCTGGTGCTGCTGGAGCTGATCCAGCAGATGCGCGGCGAAATGGGCAAGGCCGGCTTCGCCGCGTTCAAGACGCTGCCGTTCCCGCAACCGTGCTACCCGACCGGCTGGTGGAGCTGCACCCTGGCCAAAAAAGGCGGCGGCTTCGATTTCCGCGACGACGAGGCTCGCGCGAAGAGCTTCAAGACCAGGTACTACAGCGCCGACATCCATCGCGGCGCGCTGGTGGCACCGCCGTTCGTGGCCGAGGCGCTGGGCGAGTAAGGCCCAGGACGCCTTGACCCTGCAGCATGTCCCCTTCTCCCGTTTGCGGGAGAAGGTGCCCGAAGGGCGGATGAGGGCACGCGAAACGGCACATGCGACGAAGCTACACAGCACACCGCTCGACTGGGCCGTTTTGCCCCTATCGCACTGTCGCGCGCCCTCACCCCAACCCTCTCCCGCAAACGGGAGAGGGGGCAAACCTACAACGCATCCCCATCCAGCTCGCCGGTGCGGATCCGCACCGCACGCTCCAGGTCCCAGACGAAGATCTTGCCGTCGCCGATCTTGCCGGTGCCGGCGGCCTTCATGATCGCCTCGACCACGGTGTCGGCCTGATCATCGGTGATCGCCACTTCCAGCTTGATCTTGGGCAGGAAGTCGACCACGTACTCGGCGCCGCGGTACAGCTCGGTGTGGCCCTTCTGGCGCCCGAAGCCCTTGACCTCGGTGGCGGTGATGCCGGCCACGCCGGCCTCGGCCAGCGCCTCGCGCACGTCGTCGAGCTTGAACGGCTTGATCACCGCCATGACCATCTTCATCCGGCTTTCTCCTGGTGTTTCGACACTGGGCGTCTGCATGCTCCGCGGCGGCAGGATAACGCGCGACCCCTCGCCATGATGCCTGCGGTAGAGTGCCGCACCACGCGTCAGAGTTCCGGCCCGGAGTCCCCGCGTCAGATTTTTCCGACAGCGCAGCGCGGCCCGCGCTGACGGCATCACCACGGTGGGCCCGCCAAGCTGCACGCACTGCCGGAGGAGCCATCCAGATGATCGATCTCAGCCACATCGACGACCTCGCCCGCCGCCTCAGCAGCCTGGTGCCGCCGGGGCTGCGCGGGGAGTCCTCGCGCGAGCTGCGCGACGAGCTGCAGCAGAATTTCAAGTCGGTGCTGCAGACCGGGCTGGGCAAGCTCGACCTGGTCACGCGCGAGGAGTTCGAGGTGCAGCGCGCGGTGCTGCTGCGCACGCGCGAGAAGCTTGACGAGCTCCAGCGCGCGGTGGCCACGCTGGAAGCGCAGCTCGGCGCCGCGCCGGCGGCGCACCCGCCGTCCTCCGCACCGCACCACTGAGTCGCCGCCATGAATCTGGCGCTCGTGCACAGCCGTGCACGGTCGGGCGTGCGCGCGCCCGAAGTACGGGTCGAGGTGTATCTGGCCGGCGGCGTTCCGCGGATGTCCCTGTTGTATAGTAATAAATTCCGCGCCATGACGAGCTGGATCCAGTGGACGAGACAGGAACCAACGGCGCTTCCAACTTCCCTGCCTCCAACGGCACCCCAATGTCAGAGGTCACCCTTCCGCGTAAGTCCGTCGTCAAGGCGTACTCGTACGTACGCATGTCTACCAAGGAGCAGCTTCAAGGCGACTCCCTTAGGCGTCAGTACGATCGGACCGAGCAGTATGTAGCAGACAACAACCTGGAACTCGTCGAGAACTACGACGACATTGGCAAGTCCGCCTTCCGGGGAGACAACGAGCAGGGCGCTCTTGGGCGATTCCTGAACGCTCTCTCGAACAATCTGGTTCCACTCGGCAGCTACCTGATCGTGGAATCAATGGATCGATTGACTCGGCAGACGCCACTGGCGGCGATGGCGACATTCACTGAGATCATCATGCGTGGTGTCGTCGTGATCACGTTAGACGACGGCATGCGCTACTCCGCTGCAGATTTTGCAGAAAACCAATACAAGCTATTTGTGGCACTTGGCTCAATGATGCGGGCTCACGGTGAATCAGCTCGCAAGTCGAACCTGCTTTCCGCGGCGTGGAGCCAAAAGAGAAAGACGCTCGTTAGCGAAGGAAAAATCCTGACTGCAACGGTGCCCGCCTGGCTCCGCGTAAACAGAGCAGCAGGTGTCATTGAGGCAATCCCCGAGCGCGCCGCCGTCGTTGAAGAGATTTTCGAGCTCGCCTGTAATGGCTATGGCATCTATTCAACTGCCCGATTGCTAAACGAGCGGAACGAAAAGGCTTGGGGTATCACCCGGCAGACCAGCCTTCGAGCCAAGAACAAGGAAAAGCCGATCTGGCGCGACTCATACATAAAGAAAATCCTCACCAATCGGTCCGTGCTCGGCGAATTCCAGCTTCACAAGACAGAAATCTCGCCCGACAAGAAGAAACTCCGCATGCCAGTCGGCGAACCAATTCAAGGCTATTACCCTCAAGTAATACGTCCTGAAGTCTTCCGCGAGGCACAACTGGCGGCAGATCGCCGCCGCAACGGAGGCAAAGGACGCAAGGGGCGGACATTTGCCAACCTTTTCACCGGTTTGGTGCATTGCGCTGCATGTCGATCCACGATGCGCTACCTAGATAAGGGCGGCAAGACTAAAGACAGCAAATATTTGAAGTGCTCGGTAGCGGTCTCTCGTGGCGGCTGTGAAACTAGAGCATTCCGCTACGAGCCTGTGGAGCAGGTTATCCTCTCTAGCCTCGACTACTTGGACATTGAGAAGCTGATTGGCGGAGAAGCTATTTCGACGAAGCTACGTGGCAGGAAAACCGACCGGGAGAACGCACGTAACGATCTCGAAGCAATCGATAAGAAGATCGGCAATCTAAATCAAGCGATGCTCTCAGATAGCGGACCGATGCCCACAAGTACCCTGTCTCTTCTTCGAGACCTCGAGCGCAATCAGGATCGGCTTAAACAACAAATCCAGCTTCTCGATGCCGAGATCGAGGACTTGCTAGTCATCGACCCCAAAAAGCGAAAAATTATCTTGGAAGAATTGAGGGCGGCGATCGATGTGGAGGACCCTGAGAAGCGCGCCCGCTCGCGGCGGGCACTTGCCGGCGAGTTGCAACGAATGATTCAGACGATCGTGCTTCGACGGGACGTCGAAGCAGTGTTGTCCCGCGACCCAACGGAAGAGGGCTGGGACACCTTGCTACCCCACGTTCAAGCCGACGAGCTGGAGCAGTACCTCAATGACTTTGGGTTCGAAGCGAGCATTAGATTCCGAAACGACGAGCATCAAATCGTTCGAGGGCTGAATATGCGACGTCTGAAGCTTGGTTCAGACAAGCGGCTCCAACGTATGAAGCGGCTTTCGCGCTTCGAAGCGACGTAGGTGTTTAGTCGCCTCCTGTAACAGCCGGCTTCTCATCGACTGGGACTTGTCTGTGCCGTTGAAAGCGCATCGACTAATTGGATCAGCCCGTCAGCTAGCAGAACTAATTGCTGCACCTTCGCTTCGATCCCTTGTGCGCGACTCGTCCCTTTCAGTTTGGCTTGCGCGTCTCTGAGCAGACGGCTGATGTTCGGATCTCTTCTTTTCATTGTTTGTTTCCGTTTCTTTTTGGCAAAGCTCCGCCATCAAGGCGCCATCAGCGCCCTGTGGTTGAGCTAAGGAAGACCCTCGGTACGACCTTAGTTGGACCGGCTCTTGGTCCACAAACTGATGATATCGAGCGCATCTGCGTAGCAGTTCTTATCGCTTCGCTTAAACATGTAATCGAGCCATCCGCCATCAACTACTGGCTTTACCACACAATTTTCTGAGCCGAAACATTCAATCTTATCGATTTTTTTTCTAACAACTTCCATCCAGCCGTCGGTGGACCAACCTTCGGGCACCTCAAGAAAGAAGTGCACATGCGGATGTTTTTGTCCGGGTTCGCGACCACCTTCGTTGACGGCGATGAACGTCAACCATGCCTTGCCCTTCTTGAATCGGTTTCCGTAGGCATGGCACTGAAGCATGCGTCCGAACACGCGGACAGCGTCAGCAGCGGCTTTTTCGGAAATAGGGCGCCCGTTGAAGGTTCGCTTGAACGTGATCGTCCCGGCGACAGCGTCTTCGACGTCTGGTTCAGATAGCCATTGCAGGTAGGCGGCTTGGAGATTTTCGGCTGAAAACGTCGACATAAGACAGGACCAGGTTCACGGTGGTCCTGTATTTATCTGGCGGAGCCGCTTATCCGCCGAAAGATGGATCTTGTTTCGTCAGAAAGATCGATCTTGTTTGAAAAGATTGCCCTCGCTGACGCTCTCTATAAAGTCCAAAGGAACATATGGGCTCTATAAGGAACCACAGAAATGCTGGAATTCGTCGCCTACTACCGTGTTTCGACGCAGAGGCAAGGGGCAACGGGGCTTGGATTAGGTGCCCAGAGGACCGCAGTACAGGCACATGTGCTCGGCGTACGAGGTCAAATCGTTGGGGAGTACGAAGAAGTCGAGTCCGGAGCCAACAGTGGACGACCTAAGCTGAATGAAGCCATCCGCCTTGCGAAAGCCAGGAAGGCGGTACTAGTGATCGCCAAGCTCGATCGGCTGGCGCGAAATGTCTACTTCATCACCCGACTTATGGAATCCGGAGTAGAGTTCGTGGCGGCAGATTTACCTCACGCCAACAAGCTGACCATACACATCATCGCGGCTGTCGCAGAGTACGAACGCGAGATGATCGGCAAGCGGACGAAGGCGGCGCTGCAGAGCGCAAAGGCGAAGGGCATCGTTCTCGGAAACCCCAATGCTGCTAAGCAAGCACGGAGCGCGAGCAAGTTCGCCGTTGAGAAGGCGGATCGATTCGCCGAATCTGTTTCGCCGCACATAGCGGCGATGTCTGCTACGGGCAGCCCACCCCTCTCGCGAATCGCCGCGCTGCTGAACAAACAGCGCATTGAGACTCAGCGGGGAAGGCAGTGGACTGCTACGGGGGTCAAGAATGTTATTGCGAGGGCTAAGCGGATCGGGTGCTTATGATGCGAGCGCAGAGTGCTGTCCGTTGCCGAACAGCACCCCGCCAGTACGTCTAGAGGCCTGTCAAGCCTGACAGTAGCTCTTTAGATACATATCCCAAACGGCTTCATCAAGCCCCATCTCTGCCGCACTCTTTAAGAGGGCGTCTCGTGAGCAAGGGGTTCCTTGCTCCTGGGCTCTGAGCAGGTAGCCGTCGATGTTTGCGCTGAACTTCGACAGCTCATCTGGAGCCGAAGTTGCACAATCCAACGGGATGGAGAAATGTTCGATCTTTGCGAGAAACTCATCCGAGCGACTGCCCATACGGAAAGAATCAGTCACCAAGGATTTGTTGATCTGCCCCCGGCTTAAGCAGATGCCTTTAAGCGCGTCCAGTGCTGCAGAGCGCTCGCGTTGCTCTACTTCTTGGACGCGGGTCACATATTGCTCCGTGAGGAGCGCTGATCCCGCACCACACGCCTGAAGCGCTTCAGTTAACTCTTCACTTCTGTCAATCTCAAGCTCAAACAGCCCCGCACCATTCTTAACTTCGACCGTCATCGGGACAGCAGCGAGCAATAGCCTCGCGTAGTTGATATCCCCCTCCTCAACCATCGAAGCGAGAGAACTGTAGCCAGGAGCTTGCGGTATCGCCGCCTGCGAAATCGGGTTGTTGAAGTCAAACATGAGCCGGTTGTTGTAATCTACTCCGAGGGTGAAGTAGGAGCTCAGATCCGCGACGGACCCGTCCACAGACTTGACCCGACCCGTCGCGACCTGGAATCCAAATCCATTAGTCGAAGTTACAAAGGCGCTTCCATCGTGTGGATTCTCCGGCGCGCCTAGGTATGAGTCGATGACGAGTTCACTGATCCCCGTTCCCGCGACACATGAAGCGGTCGCCTGGAGCTGCGTCTGCCGATCCGGGAACGAGTACACTCGGGTAGCCGTATATGTTTCGCCGTCGATGCCGGAGCTCACCTTCTCAATCGACCAAGCACTCGGAGTAAAGGCGGCGCTCAATTCATCCACCAAGCCCCCGCTGCCGGCTGAATTACTGCCCTGATCCTGCGGTAACTGCGCTCCACTTGAGCATCCCGCGATCCCCACGAGAAGTGCCGCCACTAACACCTGCTTCTGCATTCCCCTGCTCCTTTGTAGGTTGACCACTGTGGCCACGGAAGGCTTGCCCGTGCCAACACAACACATATAGCCGATTTTGGACTATCCTGCAACGGACTTTAGCGTGCCCTGACCCAGCGGTCAGGCACATGACAGGCTCCACTCACAACCCCGACTATCGCCTGTTACTAGGAATCTTGCGAGAAGCGAGGAAGCAACAGTGCGTGTCTCAAGTTGAGCTGGCAGCGCGCCTCGGAAATACACAAACTTTCGTCTCCAAATGCGAACGGGGCGAGCGTCGGATCGATTTAGTCGAATTTGTTGAAATTGCTGAGGCGATAGGTGTGTCACCCCAAGAGATGCTGGCAGAGTATCTTGGCAGACGCGCTCCGCGTGGATCAGCGGGCGGTAAATTGGCGCAGAAAATCCTAGATTAGCTTGTGCGCCGTGCGCAGCGAGGCTAATAGGTCGGGTGATGCAGTCGATTTCCGAGGTAGTAGAGACCAAGAAACGTAGCGCAAATCATCTGCCAAAAGACGAGCAGAACGACAAACGTGAACCCAATCGTAGCCCAGTGCGCGAGCGTCGCCGGGAAGTGCGAGATAACTTCCTTCCCAACGATGCCGGCGAATACACATGCAATCATCAATGCTAGGCTTTCCCAACATAGGAAGGCAAACAAATGAGAAAGGAAACGGCGACGAGTTAATCGAATCACGTTGCCGTGTCCGCCGATATCGACAGATAGGCGCGGCGTCGGCTCCGGCATGAACTCATCAATGTCTGGCCTGTTAAACGTTGCGATCGCCGCGAGTGCGGCGATATAGAAACCGGGCAGCACTGAGCTGACGAGGAGCAGGCGGTCGATCAGTCCGTCTCTGCCGGAGATCGCACCCTTCTCGCCGAAAGCAAAGATGAGCGCAACGGAAACGGTGGAAAACACAAGGGGGTACACCCAATCGGTAATCCACTTGGATTCGTGTCTTATGCGCAAATAAGACAGCGGCGAGAATATCAGAGCAAACATCGCCTACTCCCATGGACTAAATGCCCGCCAAGCCCCGCATTCGATTGAGTATGGGACCGTAAAAAGAGTCGAAAGCGTTCGGGAGGTTCCCGCCCAGTGCTTTGACACGTTCCTTCTTTACGTATGTGTCGTCATTGATAAGATTGTAGTTCGACGAAAAGATGCGAACACTCCTGGGCACATTCGTCTCGGTCTTGAAGCTGACGCGCGCGTACTCATAGTCTCTTTTAACTGTTTTCGTCAACACACCATCGAGCAAACTCTTCGCCTTGGGGATCAACTTTTGTTTCTTAGAGTTAGGCTTGATCATGACGGAACGCCGATCCTCGATGGCATAGCCGTTCGAGTCCCAAATCTTGTTTCGCTGCGTTTCGGTGTACAGCTCTAGCTCACTGAGTTCGCCGCGCTTCAGGTCTTTGAGAAACTCCTGAGACGGATGCCCCATCAAATCTATTTTCGGGCGAGTCTTGATGGTCGTGTAGTTTCCGGCGGCGTCCACAGTACCTTCCGGGTCAGGCACATAGAACTTTTTGCTTACGTCCGAGTAGGCGCGAAGTAATCTATTCAGGAATCGAACAATAGTAGTAGAGCGCAAACCGACCGCGCCCTCCAGGTAGAAATTGCATGCACTGTTGTTGGCTTTGTTTTCGTAATGCCAAATGATGTGCGCCGAATGCTCCAAGCCTTCACCTCCGGCTTTCTTTACAAAACGACGCTTGCGAGCGGGTCGGTCATTGAGCGTCGGGTCAGCCGCGACGGTATCCGCAAAGCCAATCAACATTTCGCATCGATCCTGATGGAGTCGCATGTCGGTGATGTACGTTGATTGGAGGGTGTTCTTCTGGATGTACTCCGCACGGTCCGCGTCGAACAGTTCCTTAATGGCCTTTGCCAATTCGTAATGCGGGAACGACGCCAATCCCTTGTACTTGCGATTCCAGACGCGGGTAATCGCGTCGTAGAAGTAGATGTCACGCTCGTCCTTGTACATCTAGGCACCCCCATACCCGCAGAATAAGGCACGAGCATCGCACGGACTGAGACGCTAGTCATCAGCCTCCCTCTACCGGAGCGGGCGCGCCTACCCGCGCGCGCGAGGCGGTTCACATCAAACCAGCGCCGAGGGCAGTGACGGCTGGATTGGTACCGATTTAATTGACGCAACTATGTCGATCGTCGGCTTGCCCGAGGCGGCGGTGCGCGAAGCCAAGGACCGGGTGCGCGCGGCGATCATGTGCGCGCAGTACGAGTTCCCCGCGCGGGTCATCACGCTCAACCTGGCACCGGCCGACCTGCCCAAGGACGGCGGCCGCTTCGACCTGCCGATCGCGCTGGGCATCCTCGCCGCGAGCGGGCAGATCCCGCTTGAGGCGCTCGATGAGTATGAGTTCCTCGGCGAACTCGGTCTGACCGGCGAACTGCGCGCGGTCGACGGGGTACTGCCGGCCGCATTGGCCGCGGCCGATGCCGGACGCAAGTTGATCGTGCCGGCGGGCAACGGCGCCGAGGCCGCGCTGGCGAGCCGGGTGGAGGCCTATACCGCGCGCACCCTGCTCGAGGTCTGCGCGATGCTCGACCGCCGCAAGTCGCTGCCGGCGGCGACCGCGCCGCCGGCGGTGCGCGAACACGGCCCCGACATGGCCGATGTGCGCGGGCAGGTGCACGCGCGCCGCGCGCTGGAGATCGCCGCGGCCGGCAACCACCACCTGCTGCTGATCGGCCCGCCCGGCTGCGGCAAGACGCTGCTGGCCTCGCGCCTGCCCGGCCTGCTGCCGGAGGCCAGCGAAGCCGAAGCGCTGGAGGCCGCGGCGATCGCCTCGGTCAGTGGCCGCGGACTGGACCCGGCGCGCTGGCGCCAGCGCCCGTTCCGCTCGCCGCACCATACCGCCAGCGCGGTTGCACTGGTCGGCGGCGGCGCCGAACCGCGACCGGGCGAGATCTCGCTGGCGCACCACGGCGTGCTGTTTCTCGATGAGCTGCCCGAATGGGACCGCCGTGCGCTGGAAGTGCTGCGCGAGCCGCTCGAGTCAGGGCTGGTGACGGTGTCGCGCGCCGCGCGCAGCTCCGAATTCCCGGCGCGGTTCCAGCTGGTCGCGGCGATGAACCCCTGCCCCTGCCCCTGCGGCTGGGCCGGCGACGCCAGCGGCCGCTGCCGCTGCAGCGAGGACGCCACCCGCCGCTACCGCGCGCGCATCTCCGGCCCGCTGCTCGACCGGATCGACCTGCACGTGGAGGTTCCGCGGCTGCCGCCGGTCGAGTTGCGGCCCGACGCCCCCGAGGGCGAGCGCAGCGACGACATCCGCGCGCGCGTGGTGCAGGCCCGCGCCATCCAGCATTGCCGCGCCGGCAAGGCCAACGCCCAGCTCAGCCAGCGCGAGACCACCGCGACCTGCCGCCTGAGCGAGCGCGACCAGGACCTGCTCGAACGCGCGGTCGACACCCTGCAGCTGTCGGCCCGCTCGATGCACCGCATCCTGCGCGTCGCCCGCACCATCGCCGACCTCGCCGACACCCCGCACATCACCACCGCGCACCTGACCGAGGCGATCGGCTACCGCCGCGCCGATCGCGGAATAGACGCCCGGGCCGCGTGATCGGGATCCACCAGCCCAGCCCGAATCGAATGATCTCTGTAGGAGCGCCCCATGGGCGCGATGCCAGGTCGCCGAGATGCGCTTGAACTCGACGGCGACCGGAACAAAAAGCATCGCGCCCATGGGGCGCTCCTACAAAGGCAGGCACCGGATCAGTCGGGTAGCTGCCCCGCGGCCTCCGCTTCCGATACCCAGATCTCCCCGGCCGGATCGAGTTCGGTGGTCTCCATTACCTCGCCGCGCCAGCCGAAGCCGCAGATCGCCAGCGCGCCCTGGCAGATCGGATCGAGGCCGAACGCCTGTTCCACCTCGACCTCGTTGATCGCGCCGGTGATGAACGCGCCGAGGCCCGCCTCTGTCGCGGACAGGTACAGGGTCTGCGACAGGTGCCCGGCTTCCAGCGCAACCGCGCGGTAGGCCTTGGCGTGGTGGCGGTACTTCCAGTTGGTGCGATCGAAGCGCGGCGACAGCAGCACCAGCACGTGGGCGTCGGCGAACCAGTGCTGCTGGGCGACGGCCTGCATGACGAACTCGCGCAGCGGCCCGTCCGGCGACGGCATCGGATCCAGCGCGTGCTCGGCGGCGCGGTAGTGGTACAACCCGGGCGCGACGCCCTCGACGTGCTGCACGATCAGGTAGGCCTCGACCGGGTGCAGGCCGCCGCCGGACGGACTGGTCTTCTTCAAGAACACGGTGTCGTCGCTGACCCGCACCTGCGCCTTGGCCGCGAACACGCGGTCCAGAAGTTGCGCGAATAGCGCGTGCGGCAGCGCCCGCGCGGCATTGAAGTTGCGGCAGGTGGCGCGGCGCGCCAGCAGCTCGTCGAACGCGGTCGGCGTGCTGCGCGGCAATGGCAGAGAATGTGCGTTTCCGCCGCGGTCGGCGGCCTCCACCGGCGGGGCGCCGAGCACCTCGCGCATCTGCTGTGCGGTCTCGGTGCCGCTGTCGCGCATGTTGGCAACGGCATCGGCGCCGCGCCACCTCGTGAACGCGTGCAGGGTCGCCGCCAGCGGGTGCCAGTAGGTCGCGCGCAAACGCTCGTCGCGCTCGCGGTGCGCGGCGTGGCGCTTGCCGCTGCCGATCAGCAGGCCTTCCTTGAGCAGGCGCTTGAGCACCGCGGCGGCGTCCGTGGCGAGCTCGCGCGCGTCGATCCATTCGCTCGGGCTCACCGCGCCGAGCAACTCACGCTCGGCGGCATCGACCTCGACTTCAGCGCCCAAGTGCGGCGCCAGTGCCAGCCAGCGGCATTCGCGCCTCAGACCGTTGCCGCCGGCCAGCAAGTGCTCCAGATCGAAACCCACTTCTTCGCGTGGCTCCAGCAACAACACCGCGCAACGACGTATACGCATACAAACAGCCCCCTGAGTCAACCCCGATGATCATCAATGACGCGCGGATCAGCGTAGCGTGCTGCTGTACCCTAGGGCTCGCTACGCCATCCATTGTCCATCACAAGGAGAACGCCATGCAGTCCGTCGCGCTCGATACCAACACGCATGTTTCTGCCGTTGCCAGGAAGCGGTCGGCGCCGCTGGACCCGAAAGCGGCCGATCGGTTGCTCGATCTGCTGAGCACGGATGACGCTTTTCGTCGCTTATTCAGGCGTGATGCGCAAAAGGCGCTGGAACAGGTCGGATTCGTGGAGTCGCCGCTGCTGGCGTCGCCGTCATGGTGCTTCCTTGGCATTACTAAGCTGGCATCGAAAGCCCAGATCACCAAGGCACGTGCGACGTTAAGGGAAATGTTGACCTCAGGCTTGTCACAGAATCCAATTCAATTGGACGTTGCTACCGCGACGCGTCTGAAGCGCAAGTAGCGCAATCATTGCGACCCTCGGGGTTCGCGAAGAATCATGCCCCGCACGGGCTTCGCCCTTTTTATGGGGACATGTGGTTGTTCCACCACATCGACAAGGATAGATTCGCACCCGAGGGGCCTGCAACGGGTCCTCGTTAGGGGGAATGGGGAATGGCAACGAAGAAGACCACCGGCTCGAAGGCGGCCGCCGGCAAGAAGTCCGCACCACTCGATCCCGAAGTCGCGGACAAGCTGCTCGATCTACTCAGTACCGACAACGAGTTCCGCCGGTTATTCAAGAAAAACCCGCTGGCCGCCCTGATCGAGGCCGGTTATAAGCCTTCTGAGTCAGAATTGGATGCAGCCGCGCGCAAAGGCCCGCCGCTCATGCCCCCGGGACCGCCCTCCGATGTGCCGCCGATCTGGAGTTGCTGCCAAGTGGATCGTATTTCACCAAAGGCGACGATCGCCAAAACGCGCGAATTGATGAAGGAGCATTTGACCCAAGGTCTGTCCATGACCCCGATTCAGTGGAGCATTCGTAGTAGTTCGTTGCGGCGCAAGCGCAGCTGACCGGGTAATTCCAACGGCCCCCAACCCCGATCGAATTTTTGGAGTTCGGCTGATGCCTGGGTCTTGTCCCCCACAGCAACGAGGATCTCGGCCGCGCGTAGGTGGGCAATTCTCGAATCGAGCACGTTCAGTGGTTGCTGGCACCATCCGCATCCACTTTCGGAGTACGCGCGCCCTCGATGCCGCGACAACCACTCAGCCTCACTCCGAACGCGGTCAAATCGGCCGGCTTTCGCGTACGCCTCCAACAAGGCCACATGCAACTGATATGGTTCGCTGCCGTTAACGCCCGCCTCTAGCGTATCGACGACCTCGGCAGGCGTTTTTTGGGGCGACGGTTGATTCGCTCCGACGATCAGCCACATACCCATCACCGGAGGGGTGTTGATCAGTTCCACTTTGGAACTAAGGGCGGTCAGAACATCCTGCGCCACCTTCGGTTTTCCCATCCGCTGCGCGAGCCATGCCCCATGCAAAGCCATATATGCATATTGCAGGGCATCCGCTGTGTTCTGATTCGGAGACAATGAAGCTAAAGAGTCTTCAACTGCCTCGTGGAGGCGGATGCCAGCGGACTCATGCTTGCCGCTGATCCAGTCGACCACCACCTTCGGGAACTCGGCCGCGCTACCTCGCAATGGCGCTACTTGGCTCGACTCTATCCGTTGAAGCGCATGGCTGCTTGCCTGACTCCACTTTCCCTGATCCAACAGGATTGATACGCGATCGAAATATAGTTGACCCGCCTCCGCACTTTGCGGCCACGCGCGCTCGGCCGCGGCGAATCGTTCCTGCGCTGCAAGCGTTATCGCCTGTCCAACCGCCGCTGAGCCTGAGCCCCCCTCAAGCGCCATCGCGAAGGAGCGCTCCGCCTCGTCATATCGACCAAGGCCGAGTTGCAAACGGCCCAGGGTGTCAAGCGTGAGCGCACTGAACTCGTATTGGCTGGCCGAAGCACGCTCCGCAAACAAGATTCCCCCAGCGAAATCATTTCGCCAGTAGGACGCCGCCGCGACGTTGGCAGAGGCCTGGAAGGCGTCCGGATACAACGCCGCCATCGTTTTCCATTCGCCCAAAGCGGCGACAGGCTTATCCACTTGTGTAACCCAGGCGTTCAAATACAGCCGCTCCCGTGCCGGCAGGTTCGCACTCAGCGTGACGGCTTTACGCAAGTAGGGAATACCGGCCTGCAGGTCGACTAAGGCATAGGACGATCGCGCCATCCCGATATAGGCGAGGGCGAAGTTCTCATCCATATCGATGGCCTGCCGGTAAAAGCTCCTAGCTTCCTCGTGGCGAGACTGCGCGTAAGCAAGCTGTCCCAATGCATACGCGCGCAGAGCATCCAGATCGCTCGTCGCCACTTGGGGGAGCGGAGCCGAGTTCTCGTGGATCGCCGCGATTGCTTCACCCAGCTTCTGTCGCAGCGCCGCGGTCACTTCATCAATCGACGCCAGCGCCGACACCGCGCCCTTTCCGTCAGCGTATTCGGCGTATACGGTGGTCTGGTTGTGCGGGTCGATCACCTCGGCGCTGACCCGGACCCGGCCGCCGACTTCGGCGACGGTTGGCAGGATCACCGCACGGGCGCCGTCGCGGATCGCGATCTCGGAGGCGATCGCGCGGTCGAGTTCGGTGCCGGGCTCGCGTTGCATGCGCGCGAGGGTGTCGCGGGTCTTGAGGTCGCTGAGCACATTGACGTGGCGCGACTGCTCCAGGCTGATGCGGAACGCCTGCTCGAGCGAATCATCCAGCAGTGGCTGGCCGGTGAGATTGCGCAGGTCGCCCACGACCACCCAATCCCGCTCGTTGAACGCGATCGCCGGGGCGGGGCGGGTGACGAACCAGGCGCCGATGGCGATGACCACGCATAGGGCCACCTCGGCCACGAGCGCGGCCGGGCGGCGCCACAGCGGGATGTCGCGCCAGGCCTTGGCGCTGTTGGGCGGGGCGCGCAGTGGGGCGATGCCGGGCTCGCCGACCTCGAACACCTCGTGCGGCTCGGGCATGCCCTTGAAGCGCCAGCGGCCGTGCGACTTCCAGATCATGTGCTGGCCGCGTTCGCCGAGTTCGCGCGCGGCGCGGTGGGCGAGCGGCTCGGCCACGGCCGAGAGCAGGATCTGGCCGGGCCGCGCCATCGACATCAGCCGCGCCGCGATCGGTTTGGCCAGGCCTTCGACTTCCAGTGGCTTGGAGCCGACCCGCACCGCCTCCTCGCTGTTGCGCCAGGTCAGCACTTCGCCGACGTGCAGGCCGGCGCGGGCGCTGAGGTCCAGGTTGCGCTGCGTGCCGAGCTCGCGCAGGCCGCGCGCGTAGTCGATCGCGAAGCCAAGCCCGTCGATCGGCCGTTCGAACAACAGCAGCAAGCCGTCGGAGCGGTCGATCAGGCGGCCGCGCCACTGCTGCTGCAGCCGCAGGACCAGGCGGTCGTGTTCGCGGAAGAAGGTGGCCGCGGCGCCGTCGCCGATACGCTCGACCAGACTGATCGAGTCGCAGATGTCGGTCAGCAGGATGGTGCGCAGTTGCGGCGCTTCGGACTCGGCGTGCACATCGGCCGGGCGGATGGCGGCGATTTCCATTCGGGTGCGCTCAGGCCGGCGTGGGCGGCAGGTCCTGCCATTCGACCCGGTCACCGCCGTGGCGCTTGGCCCGGTACAGCGCGGCGTCGGCCTGGGCGTACCACTCGTTCCAGTCCGCCTGCGGGTCGCCCAGGCAGGCCCCGACGCTGAGCGCGCAGATGGCCGGTGCGGCTGCCGCCTCGTCGGCCACCTGCATCAGGTGCTGGGCGGTGCTCACGATGTAGTTGGCGAAGCGCATCACGTCCGCGGGCGTGGCGGCAGGGACCAGCAGGCAGAATTCGTCGCCGCCGAGCCGGCAGGCGATAGCGTCCGGGCCGACCACCGAACGCAGGATGTTGGCCACGCTCTGCAGCACCCGGTCGCCGACCAGATGGCCATGGTCGTCGTTGACCTGTTTGAAGCGGTCGCAATCGACCAGGATCAGGCCCATGCCGCCGGCCGGGCCATCCGTGCGGCGCTCCTGCAGGTGCAGGACAAGGCCGCGGCGGTTGTACAGCCCGGTCAGCTCGTCGGTGCGCACCAGCTGTTCGGTCTGGTTGAGCTGGTGGGTGGTGGCGTGCAGGTTGTCCAGCGCGGTCTGCAGGTCGTGGTTGCGGCGGCGCAGGCGGCGGATCAGGCCTTGCTCGTTGAGCACCACGCGCATGATCGCGCGGCGCAGGAAATAGGAGACCAGGCCGGGGTCGCGGTCGACCAGGCGCTGGAACTCTTCGTGGCGCAGTTCGACCAATTCGCCATCGGCCGTGGCGGTGGCGTCGGCGCTGCGCGCGTGGTCGCCGATCAGCAGGCCGAGTTCGCCGAAGAACTCGCAAGGCCCGAGCCGTTTGGCGACCAGGTCCTCGCCGAAATCCAGTTCGATTTCCCCGCTTCCGACCACGTACATGGTGGTGCCAAGATCGCCGCGGCGGAACAAGCGTTCGCCGGCCGCCACCGGGCGCAGGCGGCCGAGTTGCGCGAACAGCTCGAATTCGGCCGAGGTGAGCACTGCGGTCGCAAGATCGGGCGATGTGGGCTGATCGGGCGATGTGGCCTGGGGATCGGCGCGGGCCGGGCCATCGGCGGGCGTCGGCGCCAATTTGTTGCGAGTCATCGCGGCCGCCCCCCCGGGATCCTGTCGACGTGCAGCTGAAGCTGAACGACATCAGTCCGCAGGATAGCACCACCCCCTGACCGGAATAGCGACCCGCGCTGCGATCAAGACGAGTCGGTGAGGCGCCTACACCGGCTGCCGGCGCGGTTGCGACAGCACGCCGCTTCGCCGCGGTGCTGCGACCGCTGCCCGCCTTCTCGCCTTGCCTTCAGGCCGCCGCCGCGGCCCGTGCCGGTTCGAACTGCTCCTCCTCGGTCGAGCCCTTCAGCGCGACGGTGGAGGACTGCGCACCCTGGATGGTCTGGGTGACCGCATCGAAATAGCCGGTGCCGACCTCGCGCTGGTGCTTGACCGCGGTGAAGCCCTTGCCGGCGGCGGCGAACTCGGCCTCCTGCAGCTCGACGAACGCGCTCATCTGCCGGCGCGCGTAACCGTGGGCCAGGTTGAACATGCCGTAATTCAGCGCGTGGAAGCCCGCCAGGGTGATGAACTGGAACCGGTAGCCGTAGGTCGCGATCTCCGTCTGGAATCTGGCGATGGTCGCGTCGTCGAGGTTCTTCTTCCAGTTGAAGCTCGGCGAGCAGTTGTAGGCCAGCAGCTTGCCGGGATAGCGGGCGTGGATGGCTTCGGCAAACCTGCGCGCAAACTCCAGGTCGGGCTTGCCGGTCTCGCACCAGATCAGGTCGGCGTGCGGTGCGTATGCCAGGCCGCGGCTGATCGCCTGGTCCAGGCCCTTGCGGGTCTTGTAGAAGCCTTCGGCGGTGCGCTCGCCGGTGGTGAACGGCGCATCGTTGGGGTCGATGTCGCTGGTCAGCAGGTCGGCGGCCTCCGCGTCGGTGCGCGCGACGATCAGCGTCGGGACGCCCATGACATCGCTTGCCAGGCGCGCGGCGACCAGCTTCTCGACCGCCTCGCGGGTCGGCACCAGCACCTTGCCGCCCATGTGTCCGCACTTCTTGGCGCTGGCGAGCTGGTCCTCGAAGTGCACGCCGGCCGCGCCGGCCTCGATCATGCCCTTCATCAGTTCGAACGCGTTGAGCACGCCGCCGAAGCCGGCTTCGGCGTCGGCCACGATCGGCTGCAGGAAGTCGATGTGCTCGCGACCCTCGGCCCCGCCCTCGGCGCACTGGATCTGGTCGGCACGCAACAGCGTGTTGTTGATCCGCTTGACCACCGCCGGTACCGAGTCGGCCGGGTACAGCGACTGGTCCGGGTACATCTGACCGCCGAGGTTGGCGTCGGCCGCGACCTGCCAGCCCGACAGGTAGATCGCCTTGAGCCCGGCCTTGACCTGCTGCAGGGCCTGGTTGCCGGTCAGCGCGCCGAGCGCGTTGACGAAGTCCTCGGTCTGCAGCGAATGCCACAGCTTGTCGGCGCCGAGGCAAGCCAGCGAATGCTCGACCGGCACGGTGCCGCGCAGGCGCACGACGTCTTCGGCCGAATACGGGCGCTCGATGCCGGCCCAGCGCGGGTCGGTGTGCCATTGCTGGCGGAGTTGCTCGGCGGTGGGCAGGGGCGTGGTCATGGGGGCGGGTCCTTGTCTCGGGGGGGGTCGTGCCATGGGGGGGTCGTGCGGGGATTTGTAGGAGCGGCTTCAGCCGCGATCGGATGCAACGCAAGCAGACGGTTCCGGTTCGCGGCTGAAGCCGCTCCTACGGAATGCATTCGGCGGTGGGGAGGGCGTGGTGATCGGGAGATCCTTGCGAAGGTTTTTTTGTAGGAGCGACGTGAGTCGCGATTCGTCGGTCGGTCGGTCGGGATGGCGCAGGTCGCGACTTACGTCGCTCCTACAGGCGCTGGTACGCCGGCAGGGTCAGGAACTCCTCCAGGGTGTCGGCGTGGGTCAGCCGGTCGAGCAGCTCGATCGCCTCTTTGACGCGGCCGGCACCGGGCAGGTCCTTGGACTTGGCCAGCCTGCTGGGCAGGCGGAGCAGCGCGCGTTCGAGCAGGGCGAAGTCGACCGGGTCGCCATCGTCCAGGTGCAGCGGCTCGCGCCCGGCGTCGGCCCCGCGGCCCACGTGGCCGTGCGGTGTGTCCACGTGGTGCAGCCACTGCCACAGCTGGGTGCGGGCGATCTCGGCGGTGGCGGCGTCCTCCATCAGCCAGTGGATCGGCACGCAGCCGTTGCCGTCGAGCCAGGCGGCGAGATAGCGCACGCACACCTCGACGTTGTTGTGGAAACCGGCGCGGGTGATCGTGCCGAGCGCGGGCGTGAGCAGCTGCTCGCGCAGGTCGCCGCCATCCAGCGCGCGCACGTCGTCGCGGCGGACGTGGTGCTGGTGCGGGGTGGGCATGTGCTCGTCGAAGATCGCGCGCGCCAGCGGGATCAGCGCCGGGTGCGCGACCCAGGTGCCGTCGTGGCCTGCAGTGACCTCGCGTAGCTTGTCGGCGCGGACCCTGGCCAGGGCGGCATCGTTTGCAGCGACGCTCGCGGCGGCATCGCCGCTGACCGGGATCTGCGCGGCCATGCCGCCCATCGCGTGCGCGCCGCGCTTGTGGCAGGTGTGGATCAGCAGGTCCGAGTAGGTGCGCAGGAACGGCTGGCTCATCGTCACCTGGCCGCGCTCGGGCAGGACCTTGTCGCGGTGGCGGCGGAAGGTCTTGAGGTAGGAGAACACGTAGTCCCAGCGCCCGCAGTTGAGCCCGGCGATGCGCGAACGCAGCGCGTGCAGGATCTCGTCCATCTCGAACACCGCCGGCAATGTCTCGATCAGCACGGTGACTTTGATCTGCCCCCGGACGAGGCCGAGCGCGCGCTCGAGGTGGTCGAGCACCTCGTTCCACAGCTGCGCCTCCTCCATCGATTCGAGCTTGGGGAGGTAGAAATAGGGGCCGCGGTCCTTCGCGGCGAGCGCGACCGCGTTGTGGAACGCGAACAGGCCGAGGTCGAACAGGCTGGCCGCGAGCGGGGCGCCATCGACCCGCAGGTGCTTCTCGTCGAGGTGCCAGCCACGCGGGCGCACCAGCAGCACCGCCTGCTGGTCGTGCGGCTTCAGGGTGTAGCGCTTGCCCGCCTCGGGCGCAGTCCACTCCAGCGTGCCGGCGACGGCCTGCTGCAGCGCGCGCTGGCCGCCCAGCAGGTTGAGCCAGGTCGGCGAGGTGCTGTCCTCGAAGTCGGCCATGAAGCAGTTGGCGCCGGAGTTGAGCGCATTGATGACCATCTTGGGGTCGACCGGCCCGGTGATCTCGACCCGGCGATCGAGCAGCGCCTGGGGCAGCTCCGCCACCTGCCAGTCGCCCGCGCGGATGGCGGCGGTGTCGTCGCGGAAATCCGGCAGGCCACCCGCATCGAAGAACGCCTGACGCTCGCGGCGGGCCTCCAGCCGCGCCTGCCGGGCCGGTTCGAAGCGGCGGTGCAGGTCGGCGAGCAAGGCCAGGGCGGCACGCGGCAGCAACTGCGCCTGGCCCGGAAGTGCCGCCGCGCGGACCTCGATGCCGTCGCTGGCCGCGGTTTCGATCATCACTGCCGACATGGGTGGCTCCGTATGACTGGGACCTGCAGTCAAGACCACCCTGTGTGTGCGGCATGTATTTGACAATGAAGATTTATCAATGATAGCTATTAGATGACCTTATAACTCCCGCGAAACCTGTAGGAGCGCCCCATGGGCGCGATGCTTTTGCTTCGTTCGGCAGAAGAGCATCGCGCCCATGGGGCGCTCCTACAGGGGGCCGCCCTCGACCCGGATCCGCACCAATGCCCAGCCACCCCCGCTTTGCCTACAAGGGCGACCGTCTCAAGCCGCTGCGGGCGTTCTGCCAGACCGCGCGGCTGGGCTCGGTGTCGCGGGCGGCCGAGGCGCTGTTTTTGAGCCAGCCGGCGGTGACGCTGCAGTTGCAGGCGCTGGAGCGCGAGACCGGCGTGCGCCTGCTGGAGCGCAGCGGCCGCCGGCTGGTCATGACCGCCGAGGGCGAGGCGCTGTACGAGCTGGCGCGGCCGCTGGTGGAGGGCATCGATGGGCTCGACGGGGCGTTCCGCGAGCGCCTGCGCGGGCTCGATGCCGGCGAGCTCAACGTCGCCGCCGGCAGCTCGACCATCCTCTACCTGCTGCCGCGGATCATCGAGGCGTTCCGCACCGCCCATCCGAAGGTGCGGCTCAGCCTGCACAACGTCACCGGCGCCAGCGGGCTGGACCTGCTGCGCGCCGACGGGGTCGACCTGGCGGTCGGCTCGATGCTCGACGTGCCCGGCGATCTGGACTACACGCCGATGTACCAGTTCGAGCCGATGCTGATCACCCCGCCCGACCACCCGCTCGCGCAGAAGGCGCAGCTGCGGCTCGACGACCTCTCGCCGTACGGCCTGATCCTGCCACCGCAGCGCCTGACCACCTACCGCATGGTCGATCTGGTGTTCCACCAGAACCGCGTGCCCTACACCGTGGCGCTGGAGGTCGGCGGCTGGGAGGTGATCAAGCAGTACGTCGCGATGGGCCTGGGCATCAGCATCGTCACCGCGATCTGCCTGACCGACGCCGACCGCCAGCGGCTGGCGGCGCGCTCGCTGGCCGAGTATTTCCCGTCGCGCAGTTACGGCGTGGTGGTGCGCAAGGGCAAGTACCTGAGCCCGCAGGCGCGTGCGTTCAGCGAGCTGGTCAGGCCGCAGGTGTCGTAGGAGCGGCTTCAGCCGCGAGCTTCTGGACCAGCCGCGACGCCGCCAAGCCTCTATACAAGACGCATAGGGTGCGCCTTGGATTCCGGCCACGCCGGATACCGGTTCGGGTTCGCGGCTGAAGCCGCTCCTACGTGTTGGGGTCTTCGAGACTTTCCAGATCACGCTGCCGGCGCCGGTCGGTGCGCACCGGGCGCCGCAGGATGAAATCGACCACCGTGACCAGCTCGACCAGCATCAGGCCATAGCGCAGCGGGATGGTCAGCACGCCCTTGAGCAGGGTCCTCGCCGGCGCGCTGGGCGAGACGGCGAGCAGCACGCCCAGGCTCAGCAGGCACTCCGCGGCGATGATCAGCGCCAGCGCGAGCCACCAGCCCGACGCGGCCAGCAGCAGCAGGCCGAGCGGAAACGCGATCTTCTCGATCGCGACGAAAAACAGCGCCCAGCCGATCGGCCGGCCCTGCTGCCGGGTCAGCCGCTCGCCGAACGGTTGCCGGTAGGCCTCGGCGATCCGGCGCGCGTCGCGCCAGCGCGGCGCCTGCGCGCGGGCGCGGTCGCGGCGTTGCCGCCACCAGCGGCGCGGCCATCTCAGCGGGGTGCGCAGCAGCCCGTCGAAATCGCGGCAGCTTTGCAGGAACGCCGCGATCGCGCGCCACGTGAGCTGCGGCATGTGCTGGATCTCCGGACCGAGCGCGCGGGCCTGCACCTCCGCCACCTGCACGTTGCGGTAGCCCTCGTTGCTCAGGGCAAAGGCGATGAACAGGTCGGGCAGCGCGGTCAACTCGTCGCCGTACAGCGGCTCGTAGCGATCGAACAGGTCCTTCAGATACTGCCGCCGGTATGCCACCGCAGCGCCCACCGGGTGGCCGATACCGCCGAACAGGGCCATGTGCCCGCGATTGAAGAAGCGCTGCTGCACCGCGCCCACGCTCTCGCGATAGCTGTTGCCCATCCACCACAGCAGCCGGTGCAGCCAGTCGCGGCGCAGCGCCGGGTCGAGGTACACGTCCTGGCCGATCCAACGCGCGAATTCCGCGCTTTGCGCCCAACGGCGTCGGTCGTGGCCGCGCAGCGGCAACAAGGTGCCGCAGGCGCTGGCGATGCCGACGCCCTGGTACAGCTCGCGCACGCAGCGTTCGATGTAATCGGGCGACTCCAGCACGGTGCCGGCATCCAGCACTACCTGCACATCGCCCTTGAACTCGCGCGCCTGGCGCTTGATCGTGCTGGTCCTGCCGAAGGACCACGTCTGCTCGATCACGCTGAGCTTCAGCCCGTTGGCGCGGGCGAACTCGCGGGCGATCTGGGCGGTGCCGTCGCGATCGGAACCGCCGTCGTCGATCAGCACCACCGACTCCGGGCGCAGGCTCTGGCGCAGCAATCCGGCCAGGCAGTAGACGATGTCGTGCTGCTGGCGATCAGCGGCGATGACCACCTCGACCCGCGCGTCCTGCCAGCGCTCGGCCGGCGTCGGCACGGTCGGGTCCGGGCCGCGCAACAGGCCGACCGCGCTCAACAGCGTGTTCGGACCGAGCACGAACAGGGACGCGCTGCCCGTCATGCAGCCAGAGTCCATGGGCGCATGCGCGGCCGCATGCATGCCCAGGACTGGAACGGACTGGATGGCTGCTGGATGACGGCGCCCTCTCCTGGTCGGCGACGCGACTGGCGACCCCGGTCGCGCTGGCCGGGTGTAGCGCGCACTCGGCGCTGGAATCCCACGTGGCAGTAGAGCCTTTGAGCAAAGACCGTGCCAACAACCGTTTCAGGCCGCCCGGCCGCCGTCGCGCGGCCCGCAGGCAGCCGGCCTCAGGGCGTGCCGTGGTATTTGCCGCGCCAGGGTCGGTACCAGGCGCGGATCCGCTCGATGTCAGCGGCCATGTCGCGGCCCAGCACGAACGGCTCGCCGATGCCGATGACCCGGTCGGGATAGTGGAAGTACGCCGGCAGCACCGGCACGTCGGCGGCCGCGGCGATTTTCCAGAACCCCGACTTCCAGCGCTCCACCGGCCGACGCGTGCCTTCCGGCGCGAGCCCCAGCCACAGCCGGTCGACGCCGTGGATCATCGCCGCCATCTGCTCGACCACCCCGTGCGGGGCGCTGCGGTCGACCGGGATCACACCGAACCTGCGCAACAGCCAGCCCAGCCCCGGCACCCGGAACAGCGAATCCTTGCCGAGGATCTTGATGTCCAACCCGAGCGCCATCTTGGCCGCGAAGCCCCACACCCCGTCCCAGTTGGAGGAGTGCGGCGCCCCGATCAGCACCAGCTTGGGGATGTCCGGGAACGCACCGACCATGCGCCAGCCACCCAGCCGCAGCGCGGTGCGGCCGATCCAGCGGGTCATGCGATTGGGCCGCACCCGCGGCGCATTCGGCGGCAGCGCAAGCACGACGCGGGCGGCGGTGTCGTCGTCGCTGCGGTGGCTCAAGCGATCGCCCTCAGTCCCAGTCGCGCTGGGTGCCGCGGCCGCGCTTGATCGTGCTGCGCTCGCGCTTGGCACCCAGCCGGCGCTCCTTGGAGCCGCGGGTGGGCCGGGTAGCGACACGCTTCTTCGGAGCACGCAAGCCGCTGTCGATGAACACCGCCAGCCGCTCGCGTGCGTCCTGGCGGTTGCGCTCCTGGGTGCGGAAACGCTGCGCGTTGATCACCAGCACGCCATCGCCGGTGACCCGGCGGTCGCGCTTGGCCAGCAGCCGCTCGCGCACCGGCTCGGGCAAAGAGGGCGAACCGGCGATGTCGAAGCGCAGCTCGACCGCCGTGGCAACCTTGTTGACGTTCTGCCCGCCCGGCCCGGCCGAACGCACGAAGCGCTCGGCCAACTCGGCCTCGGGGATGGTCAGGGCGGGCACAGCGTCGGACATGCGCCGACTTTAAGCGAGACGGCGCGAACAGAGAATCCTCGGCCCTTGTCGATGGATTTCGTTGCGCTCGATCTTCTGCGGCCACCGCCTGGCTCCCCTCTTTGGAAAAGAGGGATTGGGGGAGATTCGCTCCGCCCTTCGCAGTCGTCGCGCCAGCCGCGGCTGCGATGCGCGGCCGGAAGAGCAGCCGAGCAAGCTCGGCTCTACGTGACGCCGCCTTCGAACAACGCCAGCGCGCGTTCGAACTGCACATCCGGCGGCGCCTGCACCTGGATGCGCGTGCCAGTGTGCGGATGCGTGAACGTCAGCCGCTGCGCATGCAGCAACATTCGGTGGATCCCGAGCGTGCGGAAGTTGCGGTTGTGGCGGCCGTCGCCATGGCTGCTGTCGCCGATCAGGTGATGCGAGACATGCTTGAGATGCCGCCGGATCTGACGGAAGCGGCCGGTCTGCGGTTGCGCGCGCAGCAGCGCATAGCGTGAAGTGTCGAAGCCCGATGACGGTAGCGCCAGTTCGGTGGTCGCCAGGCGCTGGAAGCGCGTGACCGCCGGCTTCTTCAGCGGTTTGCCGGGCCCGCCGTCCAGCGCGTGGTCGACCTCGAACTCCGGCGCCGGCCAGCCGCGGCAGATCGCCCAGTAGTCTTTCTCGAACGCGCCGCCGGGCTCGACCTCCTGCGACATCAGCATCTTGCCGAGCCTCGATGCGGTCTCCCGATCGAATGCCAGCAGCAGGCAGCCGCTGGTCGCGCGGTCAAGCCGGTGCACCAGGAAGATCGGCCTGCCGAACTGCTCGCGCAGGCGGTCGGCGGCAAAGTCGGTCTCGCCGCGGGCGAGCGCGCTGTCGTGGACCATCAGCCCGGCGGACTTGTCGACCACCGCAAGCGCATCGTCGGCGTACAGCACCGGCAAGGCGGTCGCGCACGACGCGGCGGATGGTGGCGGTTCGGGCATGCGCACGCAGCAGCTCGGGCGGGAGGGTCAGCTCAACGCCGTGGCCAGGCCGCCAGCAGCGCCCACAGCCCGCCAAGGCCGGCGATCCACGACGACGCCGGGACCGACCACAGCCGAGGTCCGCCGGCATCCATCCCGTACAGCACCACCGCCACGATCAGCAGCCCCATGCCGAGGATCGCCGCGACCGTGCGCCGCTGCGCCGCGTGGACCGCTCGCGACAGCTCGGCCAGATCCTCCGAGCGCATCCGCAGCTCGTGCCGCCCCTCGACCTGCTGGGTCAGCCAGGCGTGCAGCAGCCGCGGCATCTGCGGGGCGTGGGTCACCAGCTCCGGCAGGCGCTTGCGGAATTCCGAGGCCAGCCGCCTGGGGCTATAGCGCTCGACCAGGATTCGCTGCAGCACCGGCTGCGCGACCGCCCAGATGTCGAGTTTCGGATCGAGCAGGCGCCCCACCCCCTCGATGTTGAGCAGGGTCTTCTGCAACAGGATCAGCTGCGGCTGCAGCGTGAGCTCGTAGCGCTGCGCGGTGCGGAACAGCTTGACCAGCACCTCGGCCAGCGAGATCTCGCTGAGCGGCCGGGTGAAGTACGGCTCGCACACCGCGCGCGTGGCCGCCTCCAGCTCGTCGATCCGCACGTGCGCCGGCATCCAGCCGGCCTGCACGTGCAGCTCGGCGATGCGGCGGTAGTCGCGGTTGAAGATCGCCATGAAGTTCTCGGCGAGGTAGTACTGATCCTCGTCGGAGAGCTGGCCCATGATGCCGAAGTCCAGCGCGATGAAACGCGGGTTGGCGCGGCGCGCCGGATCGCTGTCAACCCAGATGTTGCCGGCGTGCGCATCGGCATGGAAGAAGTTGTCGCGGAACACCTGGGTGTAGAACACCCGCACGCCCTTGGCGGCGAGTGCGTGGCGGTCGATGCCGGCGGCGTCGAGCGCCTCGATGTCATCGGAGGGAATGCCGCGCACGCGTTCCAGGGTCAGCGCACGCTCGCCGGTGTGCGACCAGATCACCTCCGGCACGTACAGGTCGTCGGTATCCAGCCAGAAGCGGCGCAGCACGCTGGCGTTGGCACCTTCGCGCTGCAGGTCGAGCTCAGCCGCCAGGGTGCTTTCAATCTCGCGCACGATCTCGCGCGGGCGGATCTTGTCGGCGCTGGGATGGGTGCGGTCGACCACCGCGGCAATCGCGTTGAGCAGCGAGATGTCGCCGGCGATCTGGCGCTCGATGTCGGGCCGCAGCACCTTGACCACGACCTCGCGCGCCGGCCGGTCACCGGCCGGTGGCAGGATCGCGGCGTGCACCTGCGCAATCGAGGCCGAGGCCAGCGGCGTGGTGTCGAACTGCTCGAATGCCTGGGTGATCGGCATGTCGAGCGCCTTCTCCACGATCGCGCGCGCAGCGTCACCGTCGAACGGGGCGACGCGATCCTGGAGCTGCGAGAGCTCCTCGGCGACGTCGGGCGGCACCAGGTCGCGCCGGGTCGAGAGGATCTGCCCGAACTTGACGAAGATCGGCCCCAGCTCCTGCAGCGCCAGGCGCAGGCGAGCACCGCGCGACATCGCCGCGATCTCGCGCGAGGCGCGCGGCACGAACGGCCGCGCCAGCTTCAGCCAGCGCTCCACCGGCGTGCCGTCGAGCAGGTCGTCGAGCCGGTAGCGCAACAGCACCCGCCCGATGCGCCAGGCCCGCAACGCGGATTTCATGCGGAGCCCTCCGTGCCGGCGTGCAACCGCGCAACGCGAGCGGCGATGCGTTCGACGCCGTCGCGCAAGGCGTCGACATCGTCGTGGAAGGCCTCCAGCTCGGCGCGTGCGACGACGTCACGCGACTCCTCGGTGACGAACTCGGCCGCATTGGTCGCCAGCGCCGCCGCCGCGCCGCGCGCATGGCGCAGTCCGTCGGCGAGCGCATTGGCGACCTGCACGCCGAGCACGTCGCCGAACACCGCCGCGAACGGCTGCTGCCAGTCCGGATCGAAGCGTCCGGCGAGCTTCTGCAGGCGCCGCGCAAGGTCGGCATCGCCTTCGATCCGCAGCCGGCCCACCGGCGGGGCGTTGTCGTCGCGCGAGCCCATGCCGATCAAGCCGGGCAGCTGCGAGATCAGCCCGCCCAGCGTGCTGCGCACCGACAGGTCGGGCGCGTCGGCGGCATCCACCGGGCCGACCTCCAGGCGCTCGCCTGCGACCCTCACCTGCAGCGCCAGCGGGGGGTTGGCGAGGTGCAGGGCGACGCGGCGGCCGTCGAGGCTGCGCAGGGCGTCGCGGGTTTCCGGATCCAGCGCCAGCGCACGGTTCAGCGCGGCCTCCAGCGTGCGCCCGGCCAGCGGCTTGAGGGATGGGAACGGCGTCGCACGTGGGCTCATGCCCGCATTGTAGTGCCGAGCTCGCTCGGCAGCCCTCCGCCGCATGCCTTCCATGCCGAGCAAGCTCGGCACTACGGGGTCGCGTTGGCCTGCAGCCGCTGCAACCCCTGCGCGAACGTCACCTGCGGCACGTAGCCGAAGTCGCGCCGCGGCGGGGCCATGTCGTACCAGTGCGTGGTCGCCAGTTGCTCGGCGAGGAAGCGCGTCATCGGCGGCTCGCCCTGCAGCGGCAGCGCGCGCCACAGGCCTTCGCACACCGCGCCGGCGGCATAGGCCACGCCGAACGGGACGGTCCTGTCGACCTGGGGCGCGCCGACCGCGGCGAGCAGGCCGTTGAGCGTCTCGCGCATGGTTTTCGGATCGCCATTGCTGATGAAGTAGGCACGCCCCGCGCATGCCGCGCCGGGCGCGAGGTGCTCGAATGCGTCGAAATGTGCCTGCGCCGCATTATCGATGTAGGTGGTATCGACCAGGTTCTCGCCGTCGCCGACAAGACGCAGCCGTCCCGCGCGGGCGCGTTCGACCAGCCGCGGCAGCAACTGGTTGTCGCCCACGCCCCAGATCAGCCGCGGCCGCAACGCGACGGTGGCCAGCGACGCGTCATTGGCGGCCAGCACCGCCTGCTCGGCGATCTTCTTGGTCGCCGCATACGGCGCCTTGAAGTGCTCGCCGTAGGGCACGTCCTCGGCGGTGCCGCCCTGGACTGGACGGGTCGCGCGGTGGGTGACGCTGGGCGTGGAGGTGTAGACCAGCCGGCCGAGGCGGTGTTCGCGGCAGGCATCGATGACGTGCCGGGTGCCGAGCACGTTGGCCGCGTGATAGCTCTGGTAGCTGCCCCACGCGCCGGCCTTGGCGGCGTTGTGGAACACCGCATCGCAACCCTGCGCCGCGGCGATCACCGCATCGCGCTGCGCAAGATCTCCCTGCACTTGCGTCACGCCGAGCGCATCGAGCGCCGGATAGTGGCCGCGGCTGAAGCTGACCACTTCGTGGCCGCGCTCGCGCAGACCGCGGCACAGGGCCTGACCGAGAAAGCCGCCACCGCCGGTCACCAGAATTTTCATTCGCCTCCCGAAACATCCAATGCTTTCTGTAGGAGCGGCTTCAGCCGCGAGCCCCTGGTCCTGCGCCCGCACTGATCCACGATCGCGGCTGAAGCCGCTCCTACAAAACCCGTTTGCTCGCCCACAGCGCGAGCTTCTCGCGCCCGATCTTCGCGTTGTGCCGGATGTCCACCGGAAACCCCGGGTGCCGCAGGAACCGCCCGATCCGCGCCGTGTGCGCGAATGCAGCGCCAATCCCCCGCAGCTCGCCTTCGATCCGCCGCCACTCGCCGCGCGGCACGCCCTCGGCCAATTCGACGCAAAGTACCGGCAGCTGCATTCCCGCCGTGCCCACCCCGACCAGCGCCGTACGCCGCACCTGCGGATGAGTGTTGAACACCGGCTCGACCTGCTCGGTGTACAGCGGCCCCTGCGCCGTCTCGACCCGATGCGACTTGCGCCCGCAGAACCACAGCCGCCCCTCGCCATCGAGGTAGCCGACATCGCCCATGCGGTGCACGACGCGCTCCTCGCCATCAGCACCACGCTCGCCGATTTTGGCCAGCCGTGTCGCCGCGTCGCGGTTGAAGTAGCTGTCGGTCACGGTCGGCCCGGCGACGGTGATCTCGCCGATCACGCCAGCGTCCACCAGCAGCCCGTCCGACCACTGCGCGATCGGTGCGTCGTCGATCCCGATGATGCGCACCTCGTTAGGCGCCACCGCGCGTCCGACGCAGGTACCGGCGCCGCGCTCGGTCGCGGTGCGCGTGGCCTGCAGCTCGCGGCCCTCGATCACCGCGACCGGCAGGCATTCGGTCGCGCCGTACGGGGTCCAGAGCTGCGCATCATCCGGCAGCAGTTCGCGCAGGCGCGCGACCGTCTCCGGCGGCACCGGCGCGCCGGCCGACATCACCCGCTTCACGCCCTCCAAAGGCATTCCGTGCGCGGCCAGCACACCCATCAGCGCCGGCGAGCCGAACAGCTGGTCGACGCCGAATCGTGTGATCGCGTCGTGCAGCTTGCGCGGATCGGCGCGCGCCGGCCGGGTCGGGTCCATGTCGGGGATCACCGAGGTCAGCCCCAGCGCCGGATCGAACAGCGCGAACGGCGGGAAGGTCGGCAGGTCGACCCCGCCTGGCGCGATCCCGAATGCCTCGCCGAGCATCCCGATCTGCGCGACGAAATGCCGGTGCCGGTACACCACGCCCTTGGGCACCCCGGTCGAGCCGCTGGTGAACAGGATCGCGGCGATGTCATCGGGTCCGGTCCGGGCTTGGGGTGGCGGCGCGGCCGCGGCCCCGTCGCGTTCGACCTGCGCCAATGTGGCCTCGCTCCACCATGCGCGGCGACCGGTGGTGATGCGGATGCGCGCCGACCTGGCCCAGCCCAGCAGCACCCGCGCCACATGCGCCAGCGGGATGCCGATGAACGCCTGCGGCTGCGCCTCACCGAGGCACTGCTTCAAGGCGCGCCGGTCGATGCCCGGATCGACCAGCACCGGCACGGCGCCGGCCTTGAACAGCGCGAACATCAGCAAAAAGAATTCCGGCGAGGGCCGCACCATCACCACCGTGCGCGTGCCCTGCACAATGCCGCGCAGCGCCAGCCCCGCCGCGATCGCGTTGCTGCGCGACTCGAGTTCGGCATAGGTCAGGGTGAGGTCGTAGCGCGCCAGTCCATCGGCTCCGCGCGTACCGGGGCAGCGCATCGCGATGCGATCGGGCTGCGCGGCGGCCAAGCGCGGCAGCGCCGCCGCGATATTGCAGTCTTCGCTCATGCGCAGATTGTAGCGAGCGCTTCAATACTCCCCTTTAGGAGCGCCCATGCTTGCGGAGGCATGGGCGCACCTACAGAAGCACCACGCTTGCGTAGAGCCGAGCTTGCTCGGCTGCTGTTCGCCCGCGGCCACTACGCAGCCGAGCAAGCTCGGCTCTACAACAGCTTGGCCCCCACTGAGCCGGTAGAAGCGGCTTCAGCCGCGAACCGGCGCAGGTCTCGGCCGATGGGAATCCAGGAAGCCGCGGATCGCCGGCACCAGCACCTCGGCCTTGTCCTCCAGCACGTAATGCCCCGCATCCTCGAACGCATGCACCTGCGCGTTCGGCAGCGCCGTGGTGAACCCTTCGAGGAAGTGCCGGTCGAACACGAAGTCGCGCAGCCCCCAACCGATGAACGCCGGCCGGTCGGCGAATTCCGGCAGCGTCTGCCCGGCACGTTCGACCAGGCTCCAGGCGCGATCGCGCGGCGACAGCGGAATGTCCTGCACGAAGCGCAAGGTCGCGATGCGGTTGGCCCAGCTGTCGTACGGCGCGAGATAGGCGGCGCGCACGTCCTGCGGCATCGGCCGGCGGGTCCCGACCCGCGCGGCACCCGCGGCGAACGCGTTGAACCCGCGGATCGCCAGCGCTCCCAGGTTGTAGTCGCGCCCGAGCTTGAGCTGCCACGGCATCGGCTTGGCCGCCGGCAGCGGGAATGCCGCGGTGTTGAGGATCACCAGCCGCTTGATCCGGCGCGCCTGCTGCAGCGCCCAGCCGAAGCCGATCATGCCGCCCCAGTCGTGCACCGCCAGGGTGATGTCCTCGCCGATCCCGAGCTGCTCCAGCAGGCGGTCCAGGTCCTCGATCCGCGACTGCAGCGTGTAGGTGTAAGCCGCATCGTCGGGCTTGTCCGACAGCCCCATGCCGACATGGTCCGGCACGATGCAGCGGTAGCCTTTGCCGGAGCCACCCTCGGCGGAAGCCGGACCGCTCAGCCCCGATACCAGCTTGCGCCAGTAGTAACTCCACGACGGGTTGCCGTGCAGCATCAGCACCACCTCGCCCTCGCGCGGACCCTCGTCGAGGTAGCTCATCGCGATGCCGGGGCGCACTTGGAAACGCCGCGGGGTGAAGGGATAGTCGGGGAAGGTCTGCAGGTCCATCGGCTCTTGGCGTGGCGCCCGCACGCCGGGGGCGGCGCGACCGGGCGAGCGGCCAATTATGACGACCATTGCCCTGGACGGCCCATCGCCGAGGCAGGCAGCGTCGAACAACGAGCCCTGCTCCCGGACTGGGCTTCGCTCAGACCAACGGCGGCTACCGGTCGCGATGGCAGCGCGACCCTCCTCATGAGGATCCGCGCCGCCTGCAGCGGCTAACGCATCAGTTCCTGCGGAAGCAGCACGAACGCGGCGACCACCAACGCCAGGCACAGCCAGCGCCAGCGCCCCATGCCGCGCCAGCCCAGGCGCCAGGCATCGCGCGGCGCGGTCATCGCGGCACACCCGCACGCTGCGACCGGCGTGCCTGCGCACGCAGGGCATCGGCCACGCGCAGGCCATACAGGTACACGCCGCTGACGCTCAGCCCGGTCAGCGCCAGACCGAACACGAACCACAGCAGCTGCGTGGCCAGGCCGCCGAAGGTGCCGAAATGCAGCGGGTCGGCCATCTCCGCAATCCGATGGTGGACGCCGAGCTCGCGGCCGTCGCGACGACCGAATGCGCGCCTGCCCGCCGGATCGAAGCCGACGGCATTGGCGCGGTCGCGCACCAGCCACGCCTGCGCCTGGCCTTCGATGACCAGCCCGCGTTCGGACAGGCCGAGGCGGCGCACGTCCAGATCGGGCCAGTCCTGACGCGCACGCGCGACCGCACGGTCGACCGCCGCCGGCGTGATCGTCGCAGTCGCCGTCTCCGTGGGGGCGTCGGGCAGCACCCGGGGCTGCCCTCCGGCACCGCCTCCGAGCGATTCGACCAGATACCACAGCCCGGTCGCCGCGATCAGCGCCACGAACCACAGGCTCCATACGCCGAGCAGCCGATGCACATCGCCCCACAGGCGACGCTGGCGCTCCGGCCGCGGCCGCGTGAAGAACCCGCGCCACCAGCGCTTGTAGATCACCAGACTGGTCACCAGCGTCGCGGCCAGGGCGAGTGCGAGCGCGGAGACGATCGGCACGCCGAACTTGACCGGCATCATCAGGTGCCGATGGGTGTTGCGGAAGAACCGCTGGGCGTTGAACCAGTGGGTGTCGCCGGTGACGGTGCCGCGGTACGGATCGACCCAGACGAAGCGCAGCCGGCCGGCCGGGGTGGCCATGCTCGCCATCGCCGCCGAGCGCGGACCGCGCGGCGCCGACAGCGCGTTGAACTGCCAGTCGGGGTAGCCACGCTGGACCGCGTCGACCATCGCCCCCCAGCTGGCGCGCTGCGGCGCCGGCTGCACCCGCATTTCCGGATGCAGCGCCCAGTCGATCTCGTACGAAAACACCGCCAGCGTGCCGGTGAGGCACACGAACGCCATCAGCACGCTGAGCTTCAGCCCGACCCAGCTGTGGATGTCGAACCACACGCGCCGCGATGTCTTGTCGGCGGCTGCGCCTGGCGACGGCAGCGGGTGCGATTGCGCGCTCAAGCGATGGCTCAGAAGTTGTAGCGCGCCTGCAGGTACACGCGCCGCGGCTCACCCGGGAAGTGACCGGTGCGCTGAATGAAGCCGCTGGCGGCGTAGACCTTGTCGAACAGGTTCTTGACGTTGGCCTGGAACGTCCAGTCGCGCCACTGCGTCTGCCAGCTCGCGTCGAAGATGGTGTACGCCTTGACCGCCTGGCTGTTGAGGCTGATGCGATCGCCGACGTAGTCCGCGCCGAACGCGATCGAGGAGGCGATCGCCGGCAGGTCGTAGCGCGTCCACAGGCCGAGCTTGTGGCGCGGCGCATTGGCGAAGCGGTCGCTGCCGTTACCGGCGGTGTTGCCGGCGGCGGCGGGATTGCCCTGCACCACGCGGGCATCGTTGTAACCGTAGGCGAGGTTCAGCACCCAGCGCGGGGTCAGGTCGGCCAGCAGGTCCAGTTCGAAGCCGTTGCTGCGCACCAGGCCCAGCGCGGCCAGGTCATCGACACCGTCATTTCCGGCGTCCAGCCCGGTGGCCTGGACCACATTGCTGCGTTCGATCCGGTACACCGCGCCGTTGAGCGTGATGCGGCCATCGGCCAGGCTCGACTTGGCGCCGAGCTCCCACTGGCGGCTGCGCTCCGGCTCGAACGGCCCGCCGGCGAGCGGATCCTGGCTGCGGGCGGACTGCGGCACGAAACCGGTGGCGGTGCTGGCGTACACGTTGATCGCATCGGTCGCTTCGAACGTGGCGCCCAAGCGCCAGGTCAGATCGTCGCCCTCCATGCGCTCGCCGCTGACGCGGTTCTCGTTCTCGAATTGGTCCCAGCGCAGGCCGGCCAGCACGTGCCAGCGCTGGCCCAGCGCCACCTGGTCCTGCAGGTAGAGGCCGTCCTGGCGGCTGCGGGTGCGCGAGGGCGTGCGGAACGGCAAGGTGTCCAGGCCGTAGTCGGCCGCACCGCTGAGCCCGTACACCGGGTCGAACAGATCCAGCCCCGGCACCGGGCCGCCACGCTCGACGCCGACCGCGGTGCGGCCGAGAAAGTCCGAGTCGAGCTGGAACGCGTCGCCGCCGACCAGCACCGTGTGCTCGGCGGCGCCGGTGGCGAAGTACACCGTGGCATGGCCGGCGGCGGTCACGCCCTCGACGTCGCGCGCCTGGTCGCGGAACTCGCGACGCACCGTGCGCCCGTCGGGCCCGATGCCGCGGGACTCGTGATACTGCTGGCGCTCGGCGTTGTCGAACCAGCGCACGGCGAGGTCGAGATCGACCCGCTCGTGCGGGGACACGGTGTAGCGCGCCAGGCCGATGCGCGCATCGAGATTGAGGAAGTCGGTGGGCTCGTTGGTGTTCCAGCGCCGGTCGGTGAGGAACACGCCCGCGTCGTTCACCGGCACGCCGCGCAGGCGGTTGGCGTCGAGGTCCTGCTGCAGGTCGGTGTACTGCAGCAGCAGTTCGCCGCTGTCGCCGACGTCGAACGCGAAGCCGGCATCGACGATGCGGCTGTCCTGCCCGGTGTTGTAGCGGAACGGCGATTCGTGGTCGGCATACGCCCCGACGCGGTAGCGCACGCGGCCCTGCGCGTCGAGTGGGCCGCTGGCCTCGATCGAGGCCGCGCGGTACTGGTTGTCGCCGATTTCCAGGCGCAACTGGCGCTCCACCCTGGCGGTCGGCTTCTTGGTGGCGTAGTTGATGACGCCGCCGGGATCACCCGAGCCGTACGCGGCACCGGCCGGCCCCTTGAGCACTTCGACGCGCTGGATGTTGAACAGCTGCGGCACCGAGAAGCCCGCGTACGGGTCGCCACGCAAGCCGTCGTAAAGCACGTTTTCCTGACGGAAGCCGCGCAGCACGACGCCGGCGTAGCTGAAGAAACTGACGCCGCTGATGTTGCGGTAGAGATCGGTGACTTGGCGCGCGGCCTGGTCGTCGATCAACTCGCGGTTGATCACCTGCACCGACTGCGGCACCAGCTCCAGCGGCGTATCGGTGCGCGTGGCCAGGCTGCTTTCCTCGACCCGGTACAGGCGCTGCGCACGGCCGACCACCTGGATGGCGTCGAGATCGGTCGGGGCCACATCGGCCGCGGACGTGGTGGCGATCGACGGCTGTGCCGCGGACGCATCGGTCTGCTGCGCAACTACGGCGAACGGTGCAGCAGCGAGCGCCGCGGCGATGGCAAAGGTCAGGCGGTGCGAAAGGCAGATCATGGCAACGGCAGCTGTCGATGGGCCGCGGATGTTATTGATAATGATTATCAAATGCAACTGAGCGGCGGCCGCGGTGACTTCGCCGCGCAAGCCTTGGCCGGCCGCGGAATGCCGATCCACGCGCTCGTCTAAAATGCGCGGCATGAGCGACTTCACCCGCGTACGCGACTACCTCACCGGCCTGCAGGACCGCATCTGCACGGCGGTCGAAGGCGCCGATGGCGCTGCGCGTTTCGCCGAGGACGCCTGGCAGCGCCCGGAGGGCGGCGGCGGACGTACGCGGATCCTGCGCGAGGGGGCGGTGTTCGAGCAGGCGGGGGTGGGGTTTTCGGATGTGTCGGGCTCGGCGCTGCCGCCGTCGGCGAGTGCGGCGCGCCCTGAATTGGCCGGCGCGTCGTGGCGGGCGGTGGGGGTGTCGTTGGTGTTGCATCCGCGCAATCCCTACCTGCCGGCCACGCATGCGAACGTGCGGCACTTCCGTGCGATGCGCGATGGCGAGACGGTGGCGTGGTGGTTCGGTGGCGGGTTCGACCTGACGCCGTTCTATCCGTTCGACGAGGACGTGCTGCACTGGCACCGCACCGCGCGGGCGCTGTGCGAGCCGTTCGGTGGCGCGGAGCGTTACGCGGCGCACAAGCGCTGGTGCGATGAATACTTCTTGCTGAAGCACCGCAACGAAACGCGCGGCGTCGGCGGGTTGTTCTTCGATGACCTGCACGGTGATTTCGAGCGCGACTTCGCCTATCAGCGCGCGGTCGGCGATGGCTTTCTCGATGCGTACCTGCCGCTGGTCGAGCGCCGCAAGGCCACGCCATCGGGCGAGCGCGAGCGGCAGTTCCAGCTGTACCGGCGCGGGCGCTACGTCGAGTTCAACCTGGTGCTCGACCGCGGCACCCTGTTCGGCCTGCAATCGGGCGGTCGTACCGAGTCGATCCTGATGAGCCTGCCGCCGCTGGTGCGGTGGGAGTACGGCTTTGTCCCGGAGCCGGGGAGCGCGGAGGCGCGGCTCGCGGAATACTTGCGGGCGCGCGACTGGTTGGCGGAGCTGGGTTGAGGGTGTGCGAGCGAAAGACACACGAGTTTTTGTAGGAGCGGGCCATGCCCGCGACCGGGAACCGGCGCTGGCGGAGTTTGATACCGGACATAAAAAAGCCCCGCAGGCAGGGGGGGCCGGCGGGGCTGGTGGAGCTGGGCCTGGGGAGGGGCCTTCGCTCCGGATCACTCCAGGGGAGGGAGAGATCATGTGACAGGCGTTGCACCTGTCACGGGCTATGAGACCACTGTGCACATGGATGGTTCGTGAAGATTTCTGTTAAGAATCTGTTGGATTCAGTACCGATTCATTCAGACATCTTCGGCAAACGTGGCCCTAACGTCCGGCCGCCACGATTTCAGTGGGCTTCTTCCCAACTGCCGCCGACGCCGCTGTCGACCACCAGTGGCACGCGCAACTCGGCCGCGCTGGACATGCGGGCGGTGGCCTCGGCCAGCAGGGTTTCGACGAAGTCCTCGTCGGCCTCGAATACCAGTTCGTCGTGCACCTGCAACACCATCAGCGCGCGGCTGGCATGGCCGGCCAGCCAGCCGTGGATGTCGATCATCGCGCGCTTGATGATGTCCGCCGCGCTGCCCTGCATCGGCGCGTTGATCGCGGCGCGTTCGGCGCCGGCGCGCAGGCCCTGCTGGCGCGCACCGATGTGCTCCAGGTAGAGGCGGCGGCCGAACACGGTTTCGACATAACCCTGCTCGCGCGCCTGCTGGCGGGTGCGCTCCATGAACTCGCGCACGCCGGGGTAGCGGTTGAAGTACAGCGCGATGTAGTCCTGCGCGTCGCCGCGACTGACGCCGAGCTGCTTGGCCAGGCCGAACGCGCTCATGCCGTACATCAGCCCGAAGTTGATCGCCTTGGCGGCGCGGCGCTCGTTCGGCTCGACCGTCTCGATGGTCTTGCCGAACACCTCCGCGGCGGTGGCGCGGTGGACATCGGCGCCGGAGGAAAACGCGCGCAGCAGCGCCGGGTCTTCCGACAGGTGCGCCATGATCCGCAGCTCGATCTGCGAGTAGTCGCAGGCGACGATCCGGCGCCCGGGCGGCGCGACGAACGCCTTGCGGATGCGGCGGCCGTCGGCGGTGCGGATCGGGATGTTCTGCAGGTTGGGATCGGATGAGGCGAGCCGTCCGGTCGCGGCGCCGGCCTGGTGGTAGCTGGTGTGCACGCGGCCGGTACGTGCGTTGACCATTTCCGGCAGCTTGTCGGTGTAGGTGCTGCGCAACTTGGCCAGCCCGCGGTATTCCAGGATCACGCGCGGCAGTTCGTGCAGCTCGGCGATCGCCTCCAGCGCCTCCTCGTTGGCCGACGGCTGGCCCTTCGGCGTCTTGACCAGCGCCGGCAGCCTGAGCTCCTCGAACAGCAACGCGCAGACCTGTTTGGGCGAATCGAGATTGAACGTGCGCCCGGCCAGTTCGGTGGCCTTCTGTTGCGCCGCCAGCATGCGCCGCCCGAGGTCGACCGACTGCCGGCGCAGCTCGTCCATGTCGATCATCACCCCGACCGCCTCGATGCGTTCGAGCACCGGTACCAGCGGCATCTCGATCTCGCGGTAGACGCGCAGCAGTGCCGGCTCGGCCGCAAGCCTGGGCGACAGCAGCCGGTGCAGGCGCAGGGTGACGTCGGCGTCCTCGGCGGCGTAGCCGGTGGCGTCGTCCAGCGCGACCTGCGAAAACAGGATCTGCTTGGCGCCCTTGCCGGCGACGTCGCTGTACTTGACCGTCTCGATGCCGAGGTAGCGCTTGGCCAGCGAGTCCATGTCGTGGCG
This sequence comes from Novilysobacter longmucuonensis, assembly GCF_046600735.1. NCBI lineage: Bacteria > Pseudomonadati > Pseudomonadota > Gammaproteobacteria > Lysobacterales > Lysobacteraceae > Novilysobacter > Novilysobacter longmucuonensis. The sequence goes on along the minus strand of NZ_JBJMAW010000009.1, from coordinate 50,229 downwards.
GCTGGCGGTGGCGTTGAACACGAAACTCTGCAGCATGGTGTCGTCGGCATAGCCCTGCACGTCGACGCCGTGGCAGCGCAGCACGTGCAGGTCGTACTTGCCGTGCTGGCCGATCTTGCGCTTGTCGGGGTCGGCCAGCAGCGGGCGCAACGCGTCCAGCACGAGATCGCGATCGAGCTGCTGCGGCGCGCCCGGGTACTGGTGCGCGAGCGGGATGTAGCACGCGCGGCCGGGCTCTACCGCGAGGCTCAGCCCGACCAGGTTGGCACACAGCGCATCGAGCGAGTCGGTCTCGGTGTCGAATGCGAACTCGTCGGCGGCGTGCAAGCGGGCGATCCAGCCGTCGAGCTGCGCGCGCTCCAGCACCAGCTCGTATTCGCCGGGCGCGGACAACGCAGGATCGGTCGCGCTTTCGGGCGCGCCGGTCGAGCGCGCGTAGCCGGCGGCGGTGTTGCGCAGGCCGCCGTCGCTGGCCGCACCGCCGTCCAGATCGCGCAGCGCCTGCTTGAAACCGTAGCGCGCGTAGAGCACGCGCAGCACTTCGGCGTTGCGGTCGCGCAGCACCAGGTCGGCCGGCCCGCAACCCAGCTGGAGATCGGTCCTGATCGTGGTCAGTTCGCGGTTGAGCGGCAACCTCGGCACCACCGCGCGCAGGTTGTCGCCGACCTTGCCCTTGACCGCGTCGGCCCGGGCGATGACGCCCTCGAGGCTGCCGAACTCGGCCAGCCACTTGGCCGCGGTCTTGGGCCCGCACTTGTCGACGCCGGGGATGTTGTCGATCTTGTCGCCCATCAGCGCCAGGTAGTCGACGATCTGCGCGGGCGCCACGCCGAACTTGGCGATGACCGCCTCATCCGAATCGAGCCGGCTGCCGCTCATGGTGTTGACCAGCGCAATGCCGGCGCCGCCCTCGGTGCGGCATACCAGCTGGGCGAAATCCTTGTCGCTGGTCGACACGGTGACATCGATGCCGGCCGCCACCGCACGCGAGGCGAGCGTGCCGATGACGTCGTCGGCCTCGACCCCGTCGATGCGCAGGATGTCGATACCCAGTGCCTGCACGATGTCGCACATCGGCTGCACCTGTGCGCGCAGCTCGTCGGGCATCGGCGGGCGGTTGGCCTTGTACTGCGGGTCGAGATCGTCGCGGAACGTCCGGCCCGGCGCATCGACCACGTAGGCGACGAAATCGGGCTTCTCGGCCAGCGTGGCGCGCAGCATGTTGACCACGCCGAACAGCGCGCCGGTCGGTTCGCCGGCATCGTTGGTCAGCGGCGGCAGTGCATGGAAGGCGCGGTAGAGATAGCTGGAGCCGTCGATCAGTACGAGTCGTTTCATCACGCGATTCTACGCCGCGCGATGCTGGCCCACGACCGGCGGCCGGCGCCCGGCCGGCGCGCGCTCAGGCCGCCGCCTGGGCGCGCTCGATGCTGTAGGGTCGGGCCACGCCGAAGCCCTGCGCGCAGTCCACGCCCATCGCCCGGACCGCCTCCAGCGTGGCGTCGTCCTCGACGAACTCCGCGACCGTGCGCACCCCCATCAGCTGACCGATCCGGTTGATCGACTCGACCATCGCGTAGTGCACCGGATCGTGCACCACCCCCCGCACCAGCGAGCCATCGATCTTGAGGTAGTCGACCCGCAGGTGCTTGAGGTAGTTGAACGAGGACATCCCGCTGCCGAAGTCGTCGATGGCGAAAAGGCAGCCGAACTCGCGCAGCTCGCCGATCATCTCGATCGCACGGCTGAGATGGGCGATCGCCACGCTCTCGGTGATCTCGAAGCAGATCCGCTCCGGTGCCACCCTGCGCCCGGTGATCTCGGTCCGCACGAACTCGGGGAAGCTCTCGTCCAGCAGCGACGCGCTCGACAGGTTGATCGCATACAAGCGGCGATCGCCCGGGGTATCGACCAGGTGGCCGAGCACCGAGCCGAGCACCCAGCGATCGAGCGCCGGCATCAACCGGTAACGCTCGGCCGCCGGGATGAACGCCATCGGCGGCACGATTGCGCCGTTGGTCGCGCGCATGCGCAGCAGCACCTCGACGTGGCCGTCGGGCTGGTCGTTGGACTCGGCCGGCCCGACGCTGACGATCGACTGGCTGCACAGGAACATGCGGTCCTCATTCAGCGCGGCCTTGATCTCCTCGACCCACTCGTGCTCGGTGTGGTGCTGCGCCCGCGCGTGCTCGCCGGGCTCGTAGATCTGCACGCGGTTGCGGCCCAGCGCCTTGGCCGCGTAGCAGGCCTCGTCGGCATGGCTGAGGATGTCGGTCAGCGACAGCGAGTCGTCCTGGATCTTCACCATGCCGACGCTGACGCCGAGGTCGAACGAGCGGTCCTTCCACACGTAGGTGAACTGGTCGACGGTCGAGCGCAGCTTCTCGGCGACCATCTCGGCGTGGCCGGCATCGCAGTTCTCCAGCAGCACGCCGAACTCGTCGCCGCCCAGGCGCGCCAGGGTGTCGGTCTCGCGCAGATGCTCCTTGAGCAGCCCGGAAAGCTGGCGCAGCAACTCGTCCCCGGCCAGGTGCCCGGCGGTGTCGTTGACCACCTTGAACCGGTCCAGGTCGAGGTACAGCAAGGCGTGCCCGCTCTCGCTCTCCACGACGCTCTTGAGCGCCTGGCCGATGCGCCGCTCCAGCGCGCGGCGGTTGGCCAGCCCGGTCAGCGGGTCGTGGGTGGCCTGGTGGTTCAACTCGGCCGCCACCTTGCGCGCGACGGTGGCGTTGCGGAACGCGAACACGGTGCCGGCCAGCGAGCGGTCGTCGGCGATGATCGGTGCAAATGTGCCCTCCACCGAGATCTCGTGGCCGTCGCGGCGCACCAGCAGGGTCTTGGCCGACAGCGGATTGGCGGTGAAACCGGCCTGCTCGATATCGGGCACCACGAAGGTCTGGCCGTCCTCGTCCTTGAGCGTGACCACCTGCGACAGGCGCTTGCCGATCGCGTCGGCCATGCTCCAGCCGGTGATGTGTTCGGCCAGGGTGTTGATGAAGGTGATGTGCCCGGTCGGGTCGACCGTGACGATGCCGTCACCGATGGAGCGCAGCGTCAGTTGCGCCTGGTGGTCGTCGCTGACCAGGCGAATGGCCTGTTTCATGCGGTCCAGGTCCTGTTGCATCTGCGGCGCCAGCAACACCGTCGAGGTCTGCCGGGCAAGCAGCTGCAGCCGGTGGATCTGGCCTTCTGTCAACGAGCGCGGCTCGCGGTCCAGCACGCTCAGCATCCCGATGCGTCGTCCGGTCGGTGTGACCAGCGCGACGCCCGCACAGAAGCGGATGCCATGTGCACCGCGCACGGCCGGGTGTTGCGCGTGGCGCGGGTCGGCGCGCAGGTCGCTCACCACCGTGGTTTCGCCATGCACGGCCAAGTCGCTGGTCAACGCCACGATCGGCACGAGGTCGTCGTCGCGCGCGCCCGAGCAGGCCAGCACCAGCGGATTGCACTGACCGGCCGGATCCAGCAGCGTGAGCAGCGCCGACCTCGTGCCGCAGATGTGCGCCGCCAGCGCGATCAGGTCGGCGAAGTGCCAGTCGTTGAACGGATCCTGGAGATCCGGATTGGACCGAGCGAGGTCCTGGCCGCGTGCAGCCATGAGTGGGTGGTCGTATGAGGGGGGGCTTTCGAGGGTCACCAGCGAATACTAGGTGCGGCAAAAACAAGAGCGCGTGACGTTGAAGGCCGCGGTCTTGGCGCGTCCCGCACAATGCTGAACAGTTGATGTGCCGCAGGTCACAGATTCCGCCGACTACACGCGGCTCGCAAACTTGTCGCCGCCGCTCATCAGCGCGATTCAGGACGCGGGACGCCGCACCAGCTTGTGCAGGCCGGTCCACGAACGCTCGAGTGATCGCCGCGACAGCGCGATCCACAGCTCCGGTTCGCGCCACCGGAACAGGTCCCAGCGCTCCTGGCCCCACAGCGGCCGCAACAGGCCGGCGAAATCACCGGCGGTGATCGACTTCACCGACAGGCCGCGGCCCTGCCAGCGCGCGCGGCCGGCATGCATGAACCAGCGCAGATCGGCGGTTACGTCGCGCATGTAGAAGCCCCGCCGGTAGCAGGGCTGCGGGTCCAGGCGCTCGCCGCACGCGATCTGCAGCAGCCCGAGCGGGAAGTTGACGCCCGCCGCCACCGCCAGCGGCAGTGAACCCCACAGGCGCGGATTGATTTCCATCAGCCGGTAGTCGCCATCGTCGGCCACCTTGAACTCCACCATCGCCACGCCGTGCCAGCGCAGGTGCCGCAGCAGCAGCACGCTGGCGGCGATGATCGCCTCCGGCGCCTCGACCGCCCGGCGGTAAGTGCTGCCTCCGCCGGTCAGCGGGAATTCATGGACGCGCTCGTGAGCGAACAGCCAACGCGGCGTGCCGTGCTCGAACAGCGCCTCCACCCCGAAGCCGCGCCCGCGGAAGTACTCCTGCTCGACCACCGCGCCGTGCTGCAGCAGTTGCCGATATGCCTGGATGCGCTCGGCGCTGGTGGCGCAGATCCGCACCGTCAGCGTCCGCAGCGTGCCCTCGACCAGCACCTTGCTGTGGATCGGCTTGACCGCCAGCGGGTATGTCGGCTGCTCGGGCAACTCATGGAGTGCCCGGACCAGTGTGCTGCCGGGCACCTTGATGCCCAGGCGCCGCGCCACCGCCGAACTTTCGTGCTTGTCCAGGGCGACGTCGATCGAGGACTCGTCGGGAATCACCAGCTTCGCCCGCAGGTGCGGCTGCAGCTCCTGCGACTTCAACGGCACCAGCGAGTGCTCGGTGCTCGGCACGATCAGGTCGTAGTAGTTCTCCCGGTCACGCACCGCCAGCCACGCCCGCAGCGCCTCGGCCGACTCGGGCTGCTGCAGGCGCTGCACGATCCGGCGCGAGGCGAAGCTCAGGCACTGCGGATCGGTGGCAGCGACGTCCACTGCGCAGGCCCGCGACAGCGCCAGCACCACCTGGGCCGCCGCCTTGCTGTGCCCGTCCAGCACCAGGACCCTGCGTCGCCTCCGTGGGTCGCCCTGATCACGCATCAGCGGGCGGGCGGCATGCGCCGACCTCGGACCTGGCTGCATGGCATCGCGCGCGCATCGCGCTGACCGACAGCCTTCTCGCGCGCATCGCGTGCCCTGCGGCGTGCGCTCGCACGATCGGGTGCCTATCCATTGCGTGGGTCATGAAACCGCTCCACGACATCGCCTCCGGGAACAAGAAGACGCAGTTGACCAGCGGGGGCCCACGGGACAACGCGGCAGCGGGTACCCGGAGCGCCGCCGCCCAAGTGCAACCATGCCGCGTCCGGCGGCATGCGGGCGTGACGGGCGGCGGCGTATGCTGCCCGGCACGAACCTGGAGAACCGCCATGCGTTTGTCTTCGCTCGCCCCGACCGTCCCGCTCGCCCTGCTGAGCCTGCTCGCCGCCTGCGCCACGCCGGGCGCCGGCGCCGATCCCACCGCGAACCTGCAGGGCGCCGATGTCGCCGTTCGCACCACCGATGCCGGTGAGGTGATCGAGGAATACCGCATCGCCGGCCAGTTGCACGTGGTCAAGATCACCCCGCCGCGCGGCCCGACCTATTACCTGGTCGACAGCGATGGCGATGGCGTGCTCGACAGCAGTAAGGGCGAAGGCACGATTTCGCCGGTGCAGTACAAGCTGTTCGAATGGTGAGCGCCGCCCCGGTGATCCGCACGCTCGACGACGAGGCCGCGTTGCGCGCGGTCTGGCCGGTGGTCGCGCAACTGCGTCCGGCGCTCGACGAGGACGGTTTCGTGCGCCAGGTGCTGCGGCAGATCCACGACGACGACTATCGCGCCACCGCGTTGTTCGATGGCGCGGCCGTGCCACGCGCGTTCGCTGGCTGGCGGGTGATGGAGATGCTCGCGATCGGCCGCCACGTCTATGTCGACGACCTGGTCACCGACGCGAGCACGCGCAGCCGCGGCCACGGCAAGGCGCTGCTGGACTGGCTCAAGGCCGAAGCCAGGCGACTGGGCTGCGTGCGGCTGCAACTGGATTCGGGCACGCAGCGGCAGGATGCACACGCGTTCTACCTGCGCGAAGGGCTGCGGATCGAAGGCTTCCACTTCGGTATCGCATTGCAATAGCGTTGTGCCTGCGGCACCGCACGCGCTGATGTTGCGAAAACCGGATGCCGCGACGCGACAGGGTGGGCACGCTTTCCGTGCCCGCCAGAGCGTCCGCGGCTGCGATGGTGGGCACAAAGAGCGTGCCTACCCTACGTCGGCTCGGCTCGCAATGGCGGCAGCTTCGTCGATCGCGGCGGCACCAGCGGCAGAACTCGTAGGCTGGGCTGCAAAGCCAGCGCCTCTGGCAGGCACGGCTGGAGTCGGCCACACGATCCGGAAGCCCCGATCCCCGGACCCCGGACCCCGGACCCCGGACCCCGGACAGCTACTACGCCGGCTGGAGGTTCGCGTAGGCCAGCACCAGCCACTTGCTGCCAGCGTCGTCGAAATTGATCTGCACGCGCGCGTGCGCGCCGGTGCCTTCGTAGTCGGTTACCGTGCCGGTGCCGAAATTGGGGTGTTTCACCAGGGCGCCCAGCTGCACCGGCGGCGCCTCGATCGCGGCGTGTCCCGCATTGACCCGTGGGCGCGGATTGAACATCGGCCGCGAGACCTGCACCTTCGGCCGCACTTCGTGCAGCAGCGCCGGCGGGATCTCGCGCAGGAACCGCGACGGGATGCCGTACATCTCGCTGCCGTGGATGCGCCGCGCCTCGGCATAGCTCAGCACCAGCTTCTCGCGTGCGCGGGTGATGCCGACGTAGGCCAGCCGCCGCTCCTCCTCGAGCCGGCCGGCCTCCTCGATCGATTTGTTGTTCGGGAACAGTCCTTCCTCGAGCCCGCCGAGGAACACCAGCGGGAATTCCAGGCCCTTGGCGCTGTGCAGGGTCATCAACTGCACGCCGGCCTCGCCGGCCTGGGCCTGGCCTTCGCCGGCCTCCAGTGAGGCGTAGCTCAGGAACGCGACCAGCTCGGGCATCGCCGCGGCATCCTCGTCGTCGCCGATCACGAAGCGCGAGGCTACCGAGACCAGCTCGTCGAGGTTCTCGGTGCGCGAGTCGAGCTGGCCCTGCGACTCCCGGGCGTAGTGCTCGCGCAGGCCGGAGCGGGCGAGCACGTGGTCGATCTTCTCAGGCAGCGGCAACTCGGCGGCCTCGCTGTCGAGCGCATCGACCAGGTGCACGAAACCGGCAATCGCGTTGCGCGCACGCGCGGCGAGCACGGTGTCGCCGGTGACGCGACGCGCGGCCTCCCACAACGGCACCGCGTCGGCGCGCGCGCGGCGGCGTACCTCATCGAACGTTCGCTCACCGATGCCGCGGGTCGGCGTGTTGACCGCGCGTTCGAATGCGGCGTCGTCGGCACGGTTGGACACCAGCCGCAGGTAGGCCAGCGTGTCCTTGATCTCGGCACGTTCGAAGAAGCGCTGGCCACCGTAGACGCGGTACGGCACCTGCGCGGAAATCAGCGCCTCTTCGAATGCGCGCGACTGCGCGTTGCTGCGGTAGAGAATCGCGACATCGGCAAAGCTGCCGCCGTCACGCACCCACTGGCGTAGCCGCTCGACCACGAAGCGGGCCTCGTCCATCTCGTTGTAGGCCGCAAACAGGTCGATTGGCTCGCCTTGGCCGGTGTCGGTCCAAAGCTTCTTGCCCAGGCGCGCCGGGTTGTGCGCGATGACCGCGTTGGCCGCGTCCAGGATATTGGCGCTGGAGCGGTAGTTCTGTTCCAGCCGGATGGTCTGCGCACCGCTGCCGTTGCCGGAGCTGAAATCCTTGAGGAAGCGTTGCACGTTCTCGACCTTGGCGCCGCGCCAGCCGTAGATCGCCTGGTCGTCGTCGCCGACCACGAACACGTTGCCGCTGCTTCCATCAGTACTGCTGCCGGCGAGCAGCCGCACGAAGCCGTACTGGATCGCGTTGGTGTCCTGGAACTCGTCGACCAGGATCTCGCGGAACCGGCTGCGGTAGTGGTTGAGCAGGGCCGGGTTGTCGCGCAGCAGCTCGTGCGCGCGCAGCAGCAGTTCGGCGAAATCGACCAGGCCGGCGCGCTCGCAGCGCTCCTGGTAGGCGGCATACGCGCGGCGCATGGTGTCGAGCCACTGGTCGTCGCTGGCCTGGATGTGCTGCGGCCGGCGGCCCTCGTCCTTCTGCGCGTTGATCCACCAGCCGATCTGGCGTGGCGGGAAACGCGCATCGTCGAGTTCGAGCTGCTGCACGACGCGCTTGACCAGCCGCAACTGGTCGTCGGAATCGAGCACCTGGAACCCTTGGGGCAGCCCGGCGTCGTGCCAGTGCAGCCGCAACAGCCGGTGCGCCAGTCCGTGGAAGGTGCCGATCCACATGCCGCGCGAGCCGTTGCGCAACTGCGCGTCGGCACGCGCGCGCATCTCGCCGGCGGCCTTGTTGGTGAAGGTCACCGCGAGGATGCCGTGGGTCGGCACGCCATGGACCTCGTTGAGCCAGGCGATGCGGTGGGTCAGCACGCGGGTCTTGCCGGAGCCGGCGCCGGCCAGCACCAGGTAATGGCCGGGCGCGGCACTGACGGCCTCGCGCTGCGCAGGGTTCAGCGCGTCGAGCAGGTGGGAGACATCCATCGCGCCATTCTACCGGCCGGTGTCGCGCAAGCCGCGAACGGTGGAGCGGCGCTTGCTCCGCTGACGGTTCATTCACGTCGTGGCAAGCGCAGCCGAGCAAGCTCGGCTCTACGGTGGCGTGCAGGACCTCGGCCTGGGCCGTTCACCGTTCACCGTTTTCCCATTTCCCATTCACCGTTCACCCCTACACCGTTCACCCCTCTACCGTTCTCTCTTCCACCCGATCCCTCGCACGCGCGGCCAGCGTCGGCAGCAGCGGTTCGAACGGCTGTGGCCGGCCGAGCAGGTAGCCCTGCACCTCGTTGCAGCCGCGCGCCTGCAGCCACTGGTGCTGCTGCACGGTTTCCACGCCCTCCGCGACTGTGCTCAGCCCGAGCGTATGCGCCAGGCCGATGATCGAGGCGCAGATCGCGGCGTCGTCCGGATCGGTGCCCAGGTCGCGCACGAACGAGCGGTCGATCTTTAGCCGGTCTATCGGCAGCCGCTTCAGGTAGGCCAGGCTGGAATAGCCGGTGCCGAAGTCGTCCACCGAGATCCCGACCCCGAGGGCGGCGATCCGCTTCATCGCGTGGATCGCGCGTTCCGGATTGACCATGATCACGCTCTCGGTCAGTTCCAGCTCCAGGATGCCGGGCGGCAGCGCGAACTGCGCCACCACCGCGGCGACGTCGGCATGGAGGTCGTGGGCGAACTGCGCGGCCGAGACATTGACCGCGATGCGCAGGTGGCCCAGCCCGGCGGCGGCGAGCAGTGCGTGGTGGCGTGCGGCCTCGTGGAGCACCCGGCGGCCGAGCTCGACCACCAGCCCGCTCTCCTCGCAGACCCCGATGAACTGGTCGGGCATCAGCAGGCCGCGCTGCGGGTGTTGCCAGCGCACCAGCGCCTCGACCGCCGTGGGCTTCCCGTCGAGCCCGAACAACGGCTGGAACGCCAGCCCGAACTCCTTGCGCTGCAGCGCATCGCGCAACTGCGAGACCAGCTGCAGCCGCTGCGACACCGCCGCGTCGAACTCGCTGCGATAGCCGACCGCGCGGTTGCGGCCCTGCTGCTTGGCCTGGTACATCGCCAGGTCGGCGCGCATCAGCAGGGTCTCGGCATCCGAGCCCGAGTCCGGGTAGCGGCAATGGCCGATGCTCGGGGTCAGCGTGTACATCACCCCGGCGATCTCGATCGGCTCGCTGAGCACCGTGCAGACGCGCTCGATCACCGGCTCCAGCTCGTTGCCGATGATGCGGTCGGTCAGCACGATCACGAACTCGTCGCCGCCGAACCGGCCGACCGTCTCGCTGCCGCGGACCACGTCCTGCAGGCGCCGCGCCACCGCCCGCAGCACCTCGTCGCCGGCGCTGTGGCCGAGGCTGTCATTGACCAGCTTGAAGTCGTCCAGGTCGATGAACACCACCGCGACCTCGGTGCCTTCGCGCTCGGCCTGAAGCACCGCCTGCTGCAGCCGCTCCAGCAGCAGCTGGCGGTTGGGCAGTCCGGTGAGTTCGTCGTGGGTGGCGCGCCAGGTCAGCTGTTCGGCCGAGCGCTGGCGGTCGGTGACGTCGCTCTGCACGCCGACGAAGTGGGTCAGCACGCCGGTGGCGTCGCGCACCGGCGCGATCTGGAAATCGTTGTAGAACAGCGCCCCGTCCTTGCGGTAGTTGCGCAGCAGCACCCGCACCTCGCGCTGCTCGTGCAACGCCTGGCGGATCTCCTCGATCGCGGGCTGGTTGCGGTCGCCGTGCTGCAGCAATCGGCAGTTGCGGCCGAGGATCTCCTCGGCGGCGTAGCCGGTGATCTCCTCGAACGCCGGATTGACATACACCACCGGCTGGTCGGGCTGGCGTGCGTCGGCAATGATGATGCCGTTGTTGGTCGCCTCCACCGCCCGACGCAGCAGTCGCAGGTCGGCCTCCGCGCGCCGCTTCTCGCTGACATCGAGCATGCCGCCGACCATGCGGATCGCACGGCCGTCGGCGTCGCGCAGCAGGTAGCCGCGTTCCACCACCTCAACAAAGCGGCCGTCGCTGTGGCGGAAGCGGTACTCCTCCTCCCATTCGATGCGGTCGGAGTCGATCGCTTCGCGCAGGCGCTCGATCACCCGCGCCACGTCGTCGGGATGCACCAGGGTGCGCCACACCGCCAGGTCGCCGGGAATCTGTTCGCGCGAATAGCCGAACGTGGAGTAGAAGCTGTCGCTCCACCACAGCGCGTCGTGTCCGAGATCTAGGTCGAACACTGCATCGCTGGTGGCGCGCGCGATCAGCTGGAAGCGCTGCGCGCTGTGCTCGCGTTCGGCCTCGGCGCGGACCTGTTCGGTGATGTCGCGGATCAGCACCAGCCAGGCGCGACGGCCGTCGAAATCGATCGCGACCCGGGCATTGTTGACGTAGATGATGCGGCCGTCGCTGAGCCGGTGGCGCCAGGTCCGCTCGTTGTCCTCGGCCGCCGGTTCGGCCGCGATCGAGGCCCTGGCCTCGGCCACCTCGTCTTCGGGCCGGATGTCCAGCACGCCGAGCGCCAGGAACTGCTCGCGGCTGTAGCCGTACTTGGCGATGGCCTTTTCGTTGACGGCGAGGAACCGCAGGGTTTCGCGGTCGAACACCCACATCGGCAGCGGGTTGTGCTCAAACAGGAAACGGTACTGGCGCTCGGCAACGTCGCGCCGCTCGCGCGCCTCCGCCAGGTCGGTGACATCCTGCTGCACGCCGCGGATGCGGCGGCTACCGTCGCTGCCGATGACCGGCTGGGCGCGCGTCTGCAACCAGCGGATCGAGCCGTCCGGGCGCGAGATGCGGAACTCGGCATCGATCGGCGACGCATTGCGCGGCAAGTCGGCGTGTTCAAGCAGCGCCCCGGCGCGGGCCTGCAGTCCGGCGCGGTCGCGCGGGTCGATCGCCGCGAACGCATCCTCCAGCGTCAGCGGCGCATCGCCAGGGGTGCGCCCGTAGATGCGCCAGGTCTCCTGGTCCCAGTCGACCAGGCCGCTGTCGAGGTTCCACTCCCATTCGCCCATGCCTGCCAGCGTGTGTGCCTGACGCAGGCGCTCGTCCGTGCGGTTGAGCGCTCGGATCGTCTCGCGCAACTTTCCGATCAGCCGCGCCTGCCGCGCCTGGCCCTGGCTCAGGCGCCGCGTCAGCAGGACCCATAACAGCGCCAGCAGCAGAGACAACACGAACCCGATGCTGGCGAAGCCGGCCCATGCCGCCAACACGCTGCGCTGCTGGGTGGCGACCACCACGACCAGTGACAGGTCCGGCAGCCGCCTGAACACGAATCGGCGCTCGACTCCGTCGTACGGGCTGCGCTCGTCGAAATGCCCCTTCGCCACGCCCTGCCAGGCAGGACCGAACAGCGCCCAGTCGTCGAGCCGCTCACCGACGCGCCGGTCGATGTCGTTGGAGCGCGCGACGATCGCGCTGTCGGCATGCACCAGTCCGATGCGGTCGTTCTCGCTCAGCGAATAACCCTGCACCAGGTCGGCGAAGATCGCCGCATCGACCCACCCGTGCACCCGCACTCCCCCCGCGGTGCGCCGCGATACCGGCAGCGCCCAGCGGCCGTCGCGCCGCTGCGGTGCGCCGATCGAGAGCGGTCTGGAACCGTCGGCGGCGGGCGGCTGGTCGTCGGCGGCCAGGTACACACCGCGCATCGAGGGGCCTCTGGCGTGGGCCGCTGCCGCGCTGTCCTCTGATCGCCGCGCCGCGCGGGCGGCGTCCTCGAGCTGGCCGGCGACCACGTGCATGCGGTCGCGGAGCTGTTTCTCGACTGCCTCGGTCAGCAGCTGCGAGCGCGCCAGCGTACGCGCCTGGATGTTGCCGTACTCGTTCCACAGCAGGCTAAGGCCCAGCAGCGGCAGCATCGCCGCGAGCACCCACCCGTAGCGCAAGGCGCGGCGGGCGTAGTGATCGTCACTGGCGGTGCTGGAGGGGGCGGATGCGGGCGCGGGTGGTGCTGGCAATGGCACTGACCTGGGTTCTGCGTATCCCAATCAAGCCCGCTGCGGCGGCGCCGGTCAAGCCGGCGCGGATCCGGCGCACGCCGCGCTCATGCCGTGGCGGCAGCGAGCTTGGCCTTGCCGGCATGCGCCATCAGTTTGTCGGTCCAGGCGATGCCGATGGCCGACAGGATGAACGCGGTGTGGATGATGGTCTGCCAGATCACCCCGGTCGAAGTGGTGCTGCTGCAGATCTTGGTTGCGACCAGGCCCGGGTTGGCGAGGGTGAAGGCAGCCGCCTCCTGCGCGGCGATGAGCGCCTCGGTGGTGCCGCACAGCGGCAGGCCGGAGTCCATCGTGCCGGCCTCGATGAAGGTCTTGAGCAGGTGGATCGAGGAGATGCCGATGATCGCCATCGCCAGCTTGACCTTGAGCACGCTGGCGTTGACGTGGCTGAGCCACTCGGGCTGGTCCGGGTGGCCCTGCAGCCCCAGCCGCGAGACGAACGTCTCGTAACCGCCGACGATGACCATCACCAGCAGGTTGGAGATCATCACCACGTCGATCAGGCCCAGCACCAGCAGCATGATGGTCTGCTCGGTCATCCCGGGCGCATCGCTGACCAAATGCACCAGCTCCTTGATGAACAGGAACACGTAGACGCCCTGCGCGACGATCAGGCCCAAATACAGCGGCAACTGCAGCCAGCGCGAGCTGAAGATCAACGCCGGCAGCGGGTTGAGGCGGGGCGAGCGGAGATCGGGCATGGGCAGTCGGGCTGGACAAAAGGCGCGCTAGCGTAGCGGGCGGCCGGGGGTCGTGCCATGTCGGGTTCACCTCGTTCATGAGCCCTTCCCCGCGGGACAGGGGCTTCGGAATCGCCACCGCTTACACTCGAGCGCTGATTTCACCGCCCGGACCGCCGATGACCGCACGCTGGCTTGCCAAGTTCTCTGTCCACTCGCTTCCTACCCTGCTGCCCGTCCTGTTCACGACTCTGAGCCTCATGAGCGCACCCGTACTTGCCCAGACCCCCGATGCGCAGCCCACCCCGCGCAAGCTGAGCCTGGAAGCGCTGGCCGGCGATGCGCCGCTGTCGGGGCCGAGCCTGCTCAAGCCGAAGATCGCGCCCGACGGCAGCCGCGTCGGCTTCCTGCGTGGCAAGCCCGACGACAAGAACCGGCTGGACCTGTGGGCCTTTGATATCGCCACCGGCCAGACCCGGATGCTGGTGGATTCCGAGGACGTGCTGCCCGGTGTGGAAGTGCTCAGCGACGCCGAAAAGGCCCGTCGCGAGCGCCAGCGCATCGCCGCGCTGAGCGGCATCGTCGACTACCAGTGGGCACCCGACGGGCGCTCGCTGCTGTTCCCGCTGGGCGGCGAGCTGTACCTGTTCGACCTCGGCCAGAGCGGCGCCGACGCCGTGCGCAAGCTGACCGATGGCGAAGATTTTGCCACCGACCCGAAGCTCTCGCCCAAGGGCGGCTACGTGAGCTTCGTGCGCGAGCGCGACCTGTGGGTGATCGAGCTGGCCAGCGGCGAGGCGGTGCAGCTGACCGACGACGGCAGCGACACGGTCGGCAACGGCGTGGCCGAGTTCGTCGCCGACGAGGAGATGGGCCGCCACACCGGTTACTGGTGGGCGCCGGACGATTCGGCGATCGCGTTCGCACGCATCGACGAAAGCCCGGTGCCGGTGCAGAAGCGCTACGAGGTGTACCCGGACCGCACCGAAGTGGTCGAGCAGCGCTACCCGTCCGCGGGCGATGACAACGTACTGGTCCAGCTCGGCGTCATCGCCCCGCGGGCCGGGGCGCAGCCGCGCTGGATCGACCTGGGCCAGGAGCGCGACATCTACCTGGCCCGGGTCGACTGGCGCGATCCGCAGCACCTGACGTTCCAGCGCCAGTCCCGCGACCAGCAGCGCCTGGACCTGGTCGAGGCCGACCTCGGCAGCGGCGCGCAGCGCACGCTGGTCACCGAAACCAGCGGCACCTGGGTGCCGCTGCACGACGACCTGCGCTTCCTGGACGACGGACGGCTGCTGTGGAGCAGCGAGCGCAGCGGATTCGAGCACCTGTACGTGCTCGACACCGATAGCGCTGCCACCGCGCTGACTTCCGGCGACTGGCCGGTCGATGGGCTGCTCGCGGTCGACGAAGCCGCGGGGTGGGTGTACTTCGCCGCCGGCCGCAACACCCCGCTCGACAGCCAGGTCTATCGCGTGCCACTGGCCGGCGGCGCGATCGAGCGCCTCTCGCAACAGCCGGGCGTGCATTCGGCGACGTTCGCGGCCAACACCAGCGTCTACGTCGACAACTGGTCCAACCCGACCACGCCGCCGCAGCTGACCCTGCATCGCAACGACGGCACCCGGATCGCCGAACTGGTCGAGAACGACCTGGCCGACCCGGACCACCCATACGCCCCGTACCGGGAGGCGCACCGGCCGATCGAGTTCGGAACGCTGACCGCGGCCGACGGCCAGACCGAACTGCACTACAGCGTGATCAAGCCCAGCGGTTTTGATCCCTCCAGCCAATACCCGGTGGTGGTGTATGTCTATGGCGGCCCGGCCGGGCAGACCGTGCGCCGCAACTGGACGCCGGACTTCAACCAGTACCTCGCCCAGCACGGCTATGTGGTGTTCTCGATCGACAACCGCGGCACCCCGCGGCGCGGGCGCGAATTCGGCGGCGCGCTGTACGGCAGGCAGGGCACGGTGGAGGTGGCCGACCAGCGCATCGGGGTCGAGTGGCTGCAGGCGCAGCCGTGGGTGGGTGGCGAACACATCGGCGTGTACGGCTGGTCGAACGGGGGCTACATGACCCTGATGCTGCTCGGCCAGGCGCCCGACGCCTACACCTGCGGCGTCGCCGGCGCCCCGGTGACCGACTGGGCGCTGTACGACACCCACTACACCGAGCGCTACATGAACCTGCCCGAGGCTAATGTCGACGGCTACCGCGGCGCGCGCGTGCTCGAGCACATCGACGGCCTGGTCGGCGCCGACGCGCCGGAACTGCTGCTGATCCACGGCATGGCCGACGACAACGTGCTGTTCTCCAACTCCACCGCGCTGATGAGCGCGTTGCAGCAGCGCGGGCAGCGATTCGAACTGATGACCTACCCCGGCGCGAAGCATGGCCTGCGCGGCCAGGACCTGCTGCACCGGCTGCGCCTGACCGGCCACTTCTTCGCACGCTGCCTGAAGCGCTGACGGAGTCCAACCAGAGCATCGCGGGCATGGCCCGCTCCTACGGTCTGGGCAGTGGCGGCCTGCTGGCTGAGGTGAAGAACGTAGCGAACGCATCGACCACTCGCGCCAACCCGGCATCGTCGACATCCAGGTGCAGCACCAGCCGCACCGCCCCCGCCTGGCCGACCACCAGCCGCACGCGTGCCGCGTCCATGTGCGCCTTCAGCGCGTCCACTCGCCCTGGCGGTAGCGCGACGAACACCATGTTGGTGTGCTGCCCGAGCACTTCCAGACCCTCCAGGCCAGCGAGCGCTTCGGCCAGCTGCGCGGCGCGCGCGTGGTCCTCGGCCAGCCGCTCCACGTGGTGGTCGAGCGCGTGCAGGCAACCGGCCGCGAGGATGCCGGCCTGGCGCATGCCGCCGCCGGTGACCTTGCGCCAGCGCCGCGCGGTGTCGATCAGGGCCGCGGTGCCCAGCAGCACCGAACCGACCGGCGCACCGAGGCCCTTGGACAGGCACACCGATACGCTGTCGAAATGCCGCGCCACTTCGCGCGGAGACACGCCCTGCGCGACCGCGGCGTTGTACATGCGCGCACCATCCAGGTGCAGGCGCAGGCCTTCGCGGTCGCATAGGGCGCGGGCATCGCGCAGGTAGTCCGGCGGCAGCGCGCGGCCGTGCCAGGTGTTCTCCAGGCACAGCAGCGTGGTCCGCGCGTAGTGCGGGTCGATCGGTTTGATCGCGCGCTCCACCGCATCCAGCGGCAGGGTGCCGTCGATCGCATGCACGATGGGTTGTGGCTGGATCGAGCCCAGCACCGCCGCGCCGCCGCCCTCGTACTTGTAGGCATGCGCGTCCATGCCGATGAGGTACTCGTCACCGCGGCCGCAGTGCGCCATCAGCGCGAGCAGGTTGGACTGGGTGCCGCTGGGCACGAACAGGCCTGCGGCAAAGCCGAGCTCGTCGGCGAGCCGCTGCTGCAGCGCGTTGACCGTGGGGTCCTCGCCGTAGACGTCGTCACCGACCTCCGCGCGCACCATCGCCTCGCGCATCGCGGTGGTGGGTCGGGTCACGGTGTCGCTGCGCAGATCGATCCAGTCCATGCGGTGCTCGCCTCGAAGGGCGTTCCATGATGCCATCGCGCGTGCGGCGTCGACTGGACTGCCGCGATGCACAGGGTCTCGGCCACGCGCTGCCGGGGGAGAATCCTCCGATGAAGCTTGCGTGATGAAGCCAGCCCGATAGAGTTGCCCGATGAAGATCGCCAGCTGGAACGTCAACTCGCTCAACGTGCGGCTGCCGCACCTGCAACAGTGGCTGGCCGCAAGTGCGCCGGACATCGTCGGGCTGCAGGAAACCAAGCTCGACGACGAGCGTTTCCCCGATACCGCGCTGGCCGAGCTGGGCTATCGCAGCGTGTTCTGCGGACAGAAGAGCTACAACGGCGTGGCGATCCTGTCGCGCGGGCCGGCCAGCGACGTGCAGATCGGCATCCCCGGCTTCGAGGACGTCCAGCAGCGCGCGATCGCCGCAACCTTCGGCGGCATCCGCATCGTCAACCTGTACGTGGTCAACGGCCAGGACGTCGGCACCGACAAGTACGCCTACAAGCTGCGCTGGCTTGAAGCGGTGCAGGGCTGGCTGATCAAGGAGCTGCTGGCGCATCCGCACTTGGTGGTGCTGGGCGATTTCAACATCGCCCCCGACGAGCGGGACGTGCACGACCCGGTGACCTGGAACGACCACCACATCCTGACCTCCACTGCCGAGCGCGAAGCCCTGCAGCGCCTGTGCGCGCTTGGCCTGCACGACGCCTACCGGCTGCACCGCGACGGCAGGCCCGACGACGACACACGCGAGTTCAGCTGGTGGGATTACCGGCAGGCCGCGTTCCGCCGCAACCTCGGCCTGCGCATCGACCTGACGCTGGTCTCGGACGCGCTGCGGGCGCGCTGCCTGGCGGCGGGCATCGACCGCGAGCCGCGGACCTGGGAACGGCCCAGCGACCACGCGCCGGTGTGGGTCGAGCTGGACGACTAGCGCCGGGAGTCGCTCGCTGCACTCGTTGCGAGTAGTCAGGCCGGCAGCTGCGCCGCCGAGAAGGGCGACTGGGTGCTCTGCTGACCTTTCTCACAGCGAAGCGACTGCTCCGCGGCGGCGCCGCGGCCTCAACCGGCGGCGCGACCGCGGACGCAGTAAAGAGGCCCGGCGTGAGCCGGGCCCTGCGGTCCTTCATTGCAGCGCATTCAGCGTGCGCGGCCGCGGCGGAACAGGTTGACGATGGCGAGCAACACGATCGCACCGACCAGTGAGAGCAGCAGACCCGAGAGACTGAAATCGCCCTGGTTGATGTCGCCGCCGCCCAGACCGAGCATGCCGCCGATCCAGCCACCGAGGAACGCGCCGATGATGCCGACGACGATGTTGAGGAAGATGCCTTGTTGCCCGTCGGTCTTCATGATCATGCTGGCGATCCAGCCGATGATGCCGCCGACGATAAGCCAAATGATGATGCCCATCATGCTCGTGTCTCCTTATCCATTCAGAGGGGGTCGAATGCTCCCCTGCGTGGGGGCGGAGACAGTTTTGCTAGGTATGCGTGATGGCGATGTCAGGGGCGCGGGCGCTGGGCTGCGCCCGGTTGTCGCGTCAGCGTGAAGAAGCGCTCTGCAGCATTGCCAGGACGGCCTGTCGCGGCAGCTTGCCGGTTTCGTTGCGGGGCAATGCCGCCACGCAGCGCAGCGGGCGGGGCAGGAATACCGGATCGATGCTGGTGCGCAGCGTGCGCAAGATCTGCGCGGCGTCGAGCGTCGGCGCGACCGCGAGTGCGGCGATCCGGCGCACGCCGGCACCGTCCAGCTGGACCACCACCGCGTCCTCCACGCCCGGTATCGCCAGCAGCTTGCGGGTGAGGTCGCCGAGCGAGGCGCGCTTGCCGGCAATCTCGAGCAGGTCGGCGTTGCGGCCGCGCAGGTGGAAGCGGCCGTCGGCCTGGAGCTCGACCAGATCGGCCAGCACCACCGGCTGCGCGAGGTACGGCGCGTGCACCGCGGTGCCATCGGGCTGTGGCGACAGCCGCACGCCCGGCAGCGGCGTCCAGGCCGCCTCCAGCGCGGTGCGGCGGCGCGCGAGGATGCAGGTCTCGGTCGAGCCGAACAGCTCGCGCACCTCGCAGCCGAAGCGGGCTTCGGCGGCGCGGGCCAGTTCGGCCGGCAACGGCGCGGTCGCCGACACGATCCCGGCCAGCGGCGGCAGCGCGATCGCCGGGTCGAACCGGCACGCCTCGAGCAGGGCGCGCAGGTGCACCGGGGTTGTCACCAGCAACGGCGGGGTGATCGCATCGTGCAGCGCGCGCGCGATATCCGCCGGGAAGAACGGCCGCGCGCCGTGCACCGCCACCGGGCCCAGCAGTGGCAACAGCACCGACATCTCCATGCCGTACATGTGCTGCGGCGGCACCGTCGCGACCAGGTGGGTGCTGCCGGTGGGATCCAGCAGGTCGGCCAGCGCGGCCAGGTTCTGCGCGGTGCTGGCGCGGAACGCCGCCCAGGCCTTCGGGTTCGGCTTGGGATGGCCGGTGCTGCCGGAGGTGAATCCAATCGCGACCAGTGCGGCATCGTCGATCTCCAGCGCGATCGCGTCCGCGCCAGGCGAGCATGGCTGCGGCAGCGTCGCCGGCAGGCGTTGGTAGCGCGGCGGTGCGGGCACCAGCGCGATATCGCCCAGGCAATAGCTGTCGGGGTGCTGGGCGATGACCTCGTCGATCACCGCCGGCGCGCGCGAAGGCGGCAGCAGCGTGGTCTGTCCGCGCGCGGCGGCGGCGCAGAACGCGACCAGGAACCTGTAGCGGTCCTCGCACAGGTTGATCGCATACGGCGCATCGGGCAGGGTCGCGGCGACGCCGCGGACCTCGCCGCGGAACCGCTCCAGCGAGATGTCGCCGTGGCGGTCGAAGGCAATGGCGCGCCCGCCCTCGCCGAAGCTCAGGGCCGCGCGCGGCGTCGCGCCGGCTTCAGCAGCAGTGGTGTCGACAACCGCAGACATCATCGGATAAATCCCGCTCGTTGCATGCACCGGCACGGCGCGCGGCATGCCCGACCTCGTCCGATCGCGCGTCCAGCGCCGCCCCCTGCCGCATAGCTTACGCTGGCCCACCGGGCCGAGCCCAGACGCCGCATCGATGTCCCTGCCGCCACCACCTTCAACGCCGCCGCTCCCGGCTCCACCGGATGCGCCCCCACCGCCCGCACATCCGGCCTGGGTGTGGCAAGCGCGCCAGCCGGGGCTTGCCGCTCAGGATCAGGCACGCCCGTGGCTGGCCGCGCAACTGGGGCTGGCTGCCGAGGCCGTGCCGTTGCGGCGCGATGCACGCCAGCGGCCCTGCCTGCAGCCGCCGTGCGCGGACCACGACTGCGGCTGGAGCCACAGCGGCGGCGGGCTGCTGATCGCGATCGGCGCCGGCGTGCAGCTCGGCATCGACCTGGAATGGCAACGGCCGCGGCCGAACGCGCAGGCCCTGGCGCGGCGCTATTTCGCTGCCGGTGAAACCCGCTGGCTGGCATCGCTGTCACCGGCGCAACGCGAGTCCGCGTTCCTGCGCCTGTGGTGCGCCAAGGAGGCGGTGCTGAAGGCGCACGGGCACGGGCTGTCGTTCGGCCTGGACCGCCTGCGGTTCGGCGATGTCGACGGCACGCTGCGGCTGCTCGAATGCGATCCGGCCCTGGGGCGGCCGCAGGACTGGACGCTGCTGGAACTGGCGCCGGCCCCGGGCTACCTCGGCGCGCTGGCATGGCGGCCGGCGTAGCGGGCGGACTGGCCTGTTCGGCCCTTGCAGGAGCGACGTGAGTCGCGATGCGGTTGAGGAAGTGCACGCGACTCACGTCGCTCCTACCGGCAGAGACCCGAAGGCACGCACCGGTCATACTTCGCGACCTCATGAACAGCCCCGCCCCGTTTCCGCCCGAACTGCGCCGCACGCTTGAGACCGGCCTGTCTGGACTCGCGCTCGAGCCCGCACTCGCAAGTCCGCTGCTGGCCTACCTCGCACTGCTGGTGCGCTGGAACAAGACCTACAACCTCACCGCCGTGCGCGAGCCGCACGAGATGGTCGGCAAGCACCTGCTCGACTCACTGGCGATGCATTCGTACCTCGACGCGATCGCCGCGTCCGGCGGTGCATTGGCCGACCTCGGCACCGGCGCCGGCCTGCCCGGCATCCCGCTGGCGATCGTCAAGCCGGGCCTGCACGTCACCCTGGTCGAGAGCAACGGCAAGAAGGCGCGGTTCATGCGCGCGGCGGTCCGCCAGCTCGGACTGACGCGGGCGAGCGTCGCCGAATCGCGGATCGAGGCGTTGGGCCTGCCCGGCGGTTTCGATGCGATCACCGCGCGCGCGCTGGCGACGCTGCCGCTGATCGTGGAACTCGGCGGCCACCTGCTCAGGCCCGGCGGCCGGCTGCTGGCGATGAAGGGCGTCTACCCGCACGAGGAGATCGCCGCGCTGCCCGCGGGCTGGACGCTGCTCGCCGCGCATCCGCTGCGCGTGCCCGGGCTGGACGCGGAGCGGCACCTGATCGAAATCGGGCGGGCGTCGTGACAGCGGGGCTGTGGTAGGAGCGGCTTCAGCCGCGATCGGCCAGGTACGCGGGTCGAGGGTTCTGGTTCGCGGCTGAAGCCGCTCCTACGGGCCGGGCCGACTTTCGGGCGGCTCATGGGCAATCCCGGCCCGCGACCGCCGTCGCAGCTCCGGCCTCCGGTTCCAGCAAGCCCCGGCCGAGGCGGGCATAATCCCCGGTCCGAGCGGCGCCCCGCGCCCTCTTCGCACCAGCCACAGGGGACGAGCCGCATGGCCCGCATCATCGCCGTCGCCAACCAGAAAGGCGGGGTCGGCAAGACCACCACCGCGGTCAACCTGGCCGCCGCGCTCGCGCGCACGCCCAAGCGCGTGCTGCTGATCGACCTGGACCCGCAGGGCAACGCGACCATGGGCAGCGGCGTCAACAAGCGCGAGCTGGAGGAGTCGGTCTGCGAGGTGATGCTGGGCGAGGCCGACATCGCCACCGTGATCGTGCGCACGCCGGAGGACTTCGACCTGCTGCCGGGCAACATCGACCTGACCGCGGCCGAGATCCGGCTGATGGACCAGGACGACCGCGAACTGCGGCTCAAGCGCGCGCTCGCACCGGTCGCCGGCAACTACGACTTCGTCCTGATCGACTGCCCGCCGGCGCTGTCGCTGCTGACGATCAACGCGCTGACCGCGGCCGACTCGATCATCGTGCCGATGCAGTGCGAGTACTACGCGCTCGAGGGCGTCAGCGCGCTGCTCGACACCATCGAAGGCATGAAGTCCCGGCTCAATCCCGCGCTCGAGATCGAGGGCGTGCTGCGCACCATGTTCGATGTGCGCAACAACCTCGCTAATGCGGTCTCGGCCGAACTGACCAACCACTTCGGCGACCGCGTGTTCCGCACCATCGTGCCGCGCAACGTGCGCCTGGCCGAGGCGCCCAGCCACGGCCAGAGCATCGTCGGCTACGACCGCGCCAGCCGCGGCGGCATTGCCTACCTTGGCCTGGCCGGCGAGGTGCTGCGCCGCCAGCGCGAGCGCGACCAGCCGGCGCGACCGGCCACCCCCGCATCGCAGGAGACCGCGGCATGAGTTCCGCCAAGGACGTCGACAAGGCCGGCGCCAAGAGCACCGACAAGGCCGCCGCCGGCGGCGCGGCCAAGAAGCGCGGCCTCGGCCGCGGCCTGGAAGCGCTGCTCGGGCCCAAAGCCGCCGCCGGGGCGCCGGCGCTGGAAGCCAGCCCGGACGACACCCTGCGCACCCTGCCGGTCGATGCGCTCGCGCCGGGCAAGTACCAGCCGCGCAAGCACTGGGACCAGGACAAGCTGGCCGAGCTGGCCGAGTCGATCAAGGCGCAGGGCGTGATCCAGCCGATCGTGGTCCGGGAGGTCGTGCGCGAAGCGCGCAACGGCGAGGCGGTGCGCGGCAGCCGCACCTACGAGATCATCGCCGGCGAGCGCCGCTGGCGCGCGAGCAAGCTCGCTGGACTCAGCGATATCCCGGTGGTGGTGCGCGAGGTCGACGACCGCACGGTCGTGGCAATGGCGCTGATCGAGAACATCCAGCGCGAGGACCTCAACCCGCTGGAGGAAGCCACCGCGCTGCAGCGGCTGATCGACGAATTCGACCTGACCCACGCCCAGGCCGCCGAAGCGGTCGGCCGCTCGCGCGCGGCGGTGTCCAACCTGCTGCGCCTGCTGGAGCTGCCGCCGGCGATCCGCGCCCTGGTCGAGTCGCGCCGGCTGGAGATGGGCCACGCGCGGGCCCTGCTGACGTTGTCGCCGGAACTCGCCGGCAAGCTCGCCAGCGATGCCGCCGAGCACGGCTGGTCGGTGCGCGAGGTCGAGCACCGCGCCCAGCAGTTCGCACTCGGCCGGGTGCCTGACAGCGGCCGCAAGCCCAGGCCCGGCAAGGTCAAGCCGCAGGCCGACATCGTCACCCTGGAGCGCGAGCTGTCCGAGTCGCTCAGCACCAAGGTCAACGTGCTGCACGGCCGCGGCGGCAAGGGCCGGCTGGTGATCCACTACAGCGACCTGGACTCGCTCGAAGGCGTGCTGGAAAAGCTGCGCACGCCCACCGCGTGATCCCTGCTCCTCTCATGTAGGAGCGACGTGAGTCGCGGTTTGTAGCTTCGAGCGCTGGCGTTATCGCGACTCACGTTGCTCCTACAGGTCACCTGACGACCGGCCTCACCGCAGGCGCCAACTGCTTGCAGAGCACTGAAAACCACAGCATAATGCGCGGCTCGCTGCGTCCAGCCCACCCCGGTGCGCAGGACACCCCCGGAAGCGCGATTCCGGGCCGTCCGACGCGGCAGGATTCCAACCCGCATTGCGCGCCATCGGTCGATGGCGGGGCCGCCGCCTCCCTGGCCAAGGGAAGCACCCAACATCCTTTCGAGGTGCGTATGTCCCGTGTATGCCAAGTAACCGGCAAGCGAACGACGACTGGCAACAACGTCTCGCACGCCATGAACAAGACCCGCCGCCGTTTCATGCCCAATCTCCACGAGCGCCGCTTCTGGGTCGCCAGTGAGAACCGTTGGGTGAAGCTGCGCGTATCCGCCAACGCCATGCGCACCATCGACAAGAACGGCATCGACTCCGTTCTGGCCGATCTCCGCGCCCGCGGCGAAAAGATCTGAGGAGGACTGACCCATGGCTTCCAAGCGCGACAAGATCCGCCTGATCTCTTCGGCCAACACCGGCCACTTCTACACCACCGACAAGAACAAGAAGAACACGCCGGCCAAGATGGAGATCAAGAAGTACGATCCCGTCGTCCGCAAGCACGTGATCTACAAGGAAGGCAAGATCAAGTGACGCAGTGACGCGTTCGCAACGCGAACGCCTTTGTGTCACTGCGTCATCCCCGCGAAGGCGGGGATCCACCAGATCGAGCAGCGCCTTCCAGCTTGTACGCAAAGAACCCGCCGCACGGCGGGTTTTTTGTTGCTCCCGTGCTCCCGTGCTCCCGGCAAGGGCCTCGCCCAGGGCGTGGCCCACTCGAGCTCCTGCCAGGCACGTGCCCATGCGCCGACATAACGCCCGTGCGGCTGATGTGCGGACGGGCTAGCGCGCCGCGCTATCGCCTGCGCAGGCTTCATCGCGACGCAGCAGCCCGCCGATGCCAAACAACCCGCGGTCGCATCGCGTTGCGGTCTGCTCCCGCACCGGCGGCGGCGGTGCCAGGGTGGCGGCACGTTCCTGCTGCAGGCGCGCGAGCTTGGCGCGGATCTGCGGCATCGCCGCAAGTGCGGCTTTCTCGCCTTCCAGTATCGCGCGGCTGCGCTGCTCGAAATCGGCCGGGCCGATGTCGCTGACCTTCGGCCGGATCACCACGTCGGCGCGTGCGAGTTCCTGCGCGCCGAGCATCTGGCCCATGATGGCGACCGACCGGCCGATGATTCCGACCATGTGCGTGGGCGCGGTCCCGGCGTCCCTGGTGGAGACGTCCACCGCGATCACGAAGTCGGCGCCGAGGTGGCGCGCGGCATCGACCGGGACCGGGCTGACCACGCCGCCGTCGACGTAGCGCGACGGGCCAATCGCGGCCGGCTCGAACACGCCGGGAATGCTGCTGGATGCGCGCACCGCACGTCCGGTGTTGCCGCGATCGAAGAAGGTGCGCTGGCCCGTTTCCAACTGGGTGGCCACCGCAATGAACGGCTTGTGCATGTGCTCGATGAACCGGTCATCCACCTGCTCGTTGACGTAGTCCTGCAGCTTCTGGCCCTTGATCACGCCACCGGAGAACAGGCTGACATCGCGGATGCTGGCCTCGTCCAGGGCAACGGCACGCTGCTGCATCTGGAACGCGTCCATGCCGCTGGCGTAGAACGCGCCGACGATACTGCCGGCGCTGGTGCCGGCCACCACGTCGGGCTTGATGCCACCGGCTTCGAGCATCTTGATCACGCCGATGTGGGCGAACCCCTTGGCCGCGCCACCGCCGAGCGCGATACCGATGCGGATCTCCGGCGGCGGCGGGGGTGGCGCCACATCGACCGGAGCCGTCGGCTTGAGGTTGCCGGCGCAGGCGGCCAACAGCAGCGGGGCAAGCACCAACGACAGGGCCGGCAACGGGCGAAAGCGGCGCGAGGTTCTTATCGGCATCAGTACGGTCATGGTGGCGGTGGATGGTGCAGCCGCCGGAGGATACGCGCGAACCCCGGAACGCGAGCCGACCGGATGCGGTGGCGGCCACACTAGCTCCGGGAAGAGCACCCCCCCACCCCCCTTTTTCAAAGGGGGGTGGGGGGGGATTTGCTGTTGCTCGGGGGTTTGCTGTTGCTTGTGAATCTGCAGTTGCCGTGAAGCTCACCGCCCCAGCCGCTCATCCACCAGGCTCTGCACCACCGATGGATCGGCCAGCGTGCTGGTGTCGCCGAGTTGATCGGGCGGCAGCTCCGATGAGCCCGATTCGGCGATCTTGCGCAGGATCCGCCGCATGATCTTGCCGCTGCGCGTCTTCGGCAGGCCCGGCGCCCACTGCAGGTGGTCGGGGGTGGCGATCGGGCCGATCTCCTGGCGCACGTGGGCGATCAGCTGCTTGCGCAGTTCGTCGCTAGGCGCCTCGCCGGCGACCAGGGTCACGTAGGCATAAAGGCCCTGGCCCTTGACCTCGTGCGGGAACCCGACCACCGCGGCTTCGGCGACCTTGGCATGCGACACCAGCGCGCTTTCGACTTCGGCGGTGCCGAGGCGGTGACCGCTGACGTTGATTACGTCGTCGACGCGGCCGGTGATCCAGTAGTCGCCATCGGCGTCGCGGCGGCAGCCGTCGCCGGTGAAGTACGCGCCGGGGTAGGTCTTGAAGTAGGTGTCGATGAAGCGCGCATGGTCGCCATGGACACTGCGCATCTGGCCGGGCCAGGAGTCCTTCAGGATCAGGTTGCCCTCGGCCTCGCCGAGGAGCTCTGCGCCGTTGGCATCGACCAGCGCCGGCTGCACGCCGAAGAACGGCCGCATCGCCGAGCCGGGCTTGAGCTCCATCGCGCCGGGCAGCGGGGTGATCATGATCCCGCCGGTCTCGGTCTGCCACCAGGTATCGACCACCGGGCAGCGCGCGTCGCCGACCACCTCGAAGTACCAGCGCCAAGCTTCGGGATTGATCGGCTCGCCGACCGTGCCGAGCAGCCGCAGCGACTGGCGCGAGGTCTTCGCCACCGGCTCGTCGCCCTCGCGCATCAGCGCGCGGATCGCGGTCGGGGCGGTGTAGAAGATCGTGACCCGGTGCCGGTCGATCACCTGCCAGAAGCGCGACACGTCGGGATGGTTCGGCACGCCTTCGAACACCAGCGCGGTCGCGCCGTTGGCCAGCGGGCCGTAGACGATGTAGCTGTGGCCGGTGACCCAGCCGACGTCGGCGGTGCACCAGTAGACGTCGTCCTCGCGCAGGTCGAACACCGCCTCGTGGGTGTAGGACGCATACACCAGGTAGCCGCCGGTGGTGTGCAGCACGCCCTTGGGCTTGCCGGTACTACCGGAGGTGTAGAGGATGAACAACGGGTCCTCGGCATTCATGCGCTCGGGCTCGCACTGGCTCGGCTGCTCGTCGACCACCGCGTCGTACCAGCGGTCGCGCGGCATCTGCATGTCGACTGCGGCGCGGGTATGGCGCACCACCAGCACGGTCTCCACCGAGTTGGTGCCGGACAGCTTGAGGGCCGCATCGACGTTGGCCTTGAGCGGGATCTTCCTGCCGCCGCGCAGGCCCTCGTCGGCGGTGATGATGAGCTTGCTGCCGCAATCGCCGACCCGGTCGGCGATCGACTGCGGCGCGAAGCCGCCGAACACCACCGAGTGGATCGCGCCGATGCGCGCACAGGCCAGCATCGCGACCACCGCTTCGGGAATCATTGGCAGGTAGATCGTGATCCGGTCGCCCTTGCGCATGCCCAGCGCGCGCAGCGCATTGGCCAGCCGGCATACGCGCGCGTGCAGCTCGAGATAGCTGATGTGTTCGGCCGGCAGCGCCGGGTCGTCGTGCTCGAACAGCAGGGCGGTCTTGTCGCCGCGGGTGGCCAGGTGCCGGTCCAGGCAGTTGACGCTGGCGTTGAGCTCGCCGTCCTCGAACCAGCGGATGCGGAAGTCTGCCAGGTCGAAGCTGACGTCCTTGATCCGGGTCGGCGGCGTCATCCAGTCCAGCCGCTGCGCGATGCGGTTCCAGAAGGCCTCGGGTTCGGCGACCGATTCGCCGTACAGCCGCGCGTAGTCCTCACGCGTGATCCGCGCCTGCGCGGCGAACTGCGGGTCGATCGGATGGACGGGGGCGGGATCGGTCATGGCGCGCTCCGGGCAGCGATTCGGCAGGGGCCCCAGTGTGCCGCATCCGCCGGCGTGGCCGCGGTGACGCGCATGCGCCGCTTTTGCAGGGGCGGGACGCTGGAGCCCACGGGCCGCACCCGGCATCCGCGCTTTGGCCGCGCGTTGCCTCGTCACCGCGCTCACACCGCGCGCCCTATAGATGACGGCCTCTGCCGCCGCCGGATCCGCCATGGAAACCGACTTCGAACCGTTCCACTGGGACCGCCTGCTGCTGGGCCTGCAGCCCTACTCCTATCTGGCGGAAGTCGCACTGAAGTGCGTGGTGGTGTTCTGCCTCCTGTTGCTGGTGATGCGGCTGCTGGGCAAGCGCGGCCAGAAGAACCTCAGCCCCATGCAGCAGATGCTGATGATCGCGTTGGGTTCGGCCGCCGGCGACGCGCTGCTGTATCCGACCGTGCCGTTGATCTATGCGGCGCTGATCCTGGTCGGGATAACCAGCCTGACCATGCTGCTGGAGATGCTCAGCGGGCATTCGCGGCAGGTGCGCGACTACGTGGAATCACGCTCGCGGGTGCTGGTGGCCGATGGCGTGGTCGACCATGACGCCCTGCGCAGCGAACGCACCACCCAGCGCGAGCTCTACGCCGAACTGCGGGTCAAGGGCGCGCGTTCGCTGGCGCAGGTGCAGTACGCGATCCTGGAGGTGACCGGCGACATCAGCGTGTTCCTCAACGACCAACCGCCGCCGGACGACGAGCTGCTGCGTTACATCGTCGAGGAAGAGCACCACCGGTTGCCACAGCGGATGCCATGACGCAGCCCGCGCGGCTGCGCGACCACTATTGCGGCGGCGCCGCCAGTTCGCGCGCGTCCAGCGCGCCGTCGCCATTGCGGTCCTGACGGTTGAATGCCTCGGCCAGCGCCTGCCGATGCTCGGCCAGGCTGACCGGACGGCCGCGGCCGCCGGGCAGTTCATTGGCGCTCAGCACGTCATCGTGGTTGCGATCCATCTGCCCGAACGCGTAGCCCATCCACGCCTGGTACTCGGCCAACGACACGTGGCCGTCGCCGTCGCTGTCCATGCGCTGCAGGTAATCGCCGGTGGCGCGGACCTGCGCGCTGGCGAACAACGGCAACAGCAGGAGCGCTGTGGCTAGTGCCAGCGCGGGAGCGTTGGCTGTTGCTCGCTGCGGAGGCTTGGGGGAGATTTGCTGTTGCTCGGGAGCAGAAGCAAATCCCCCCTGCTCCCCTTTTTCAAAGGGGGGGGCCACGTGAGTGACCGGACCCGACGCGCACAAAAAAACCGCGCGGTCAGGCGCGGGTTTTTCGTGCGCGAATGCGCGGGAGATCACGGCCGCGGCCGCTCGCTCAGCTGCGGGCCGGGACCAGCGCGTAACCCTTGAGCCGGACCGAGAACTCCTCCAGCGCGCGGATGCCGCTGGTTTCGGCGTCGGCGCACCAGGCATGCAGCCGCGCGAGCTGCGCCTGGGCGTCGTGCGAGCGATCGTCCAGCACCTGCGCCAGGCGCTGGCGGTAGTCGGCCAGCGTCGCCATGCGCGGACGCTCGGCCAGCCACTCCTGCAGGCGCGCGCGCTTGCCGTCGTCAAGCCAGCGGCCGCCGTCGGCCAGTGCCTTGCGCAGCGGTCGCGGCAGGCGGTCGTCGGCCTCACGCAGCGCCGGCAGGGTGACTCCGCGGTAGTAGTCGGTCATCGCCTGGAAGCGGATCGCCAGCAACGCCTTCAGCGTCTCGCCATCGGGCATCGCGATGTTCGGGCGCACGTCCAGCGAAGGCGCCACGCGCAGCACCTTGGCCAGGCCGAGCTTCTCGAACAGCTTGATGGTGCTCCAGCCGATGTCGAACTCGAACCGGCGCAGCGCGAATCGGGCCGAACTTGGAAACGCGTGGTGGTTGTTGTGCAGCTCTTCGCCGCCAATCCAGACACCCCACGGGGTCAGGTTGGTCGAGGTATCGGCGGTCTCGAAGTTGCGATAGCCCCACCAGTGGCCGAGGCCGTTGACCACGCCGGCGGCCCAGAACGGGATCCACGCCATCTGCAGCGCCCAGAGCGCCACGCCGGCGAAGCCGAACAGGGCGAAGCTGATGAACAGCAGCAGGGTCGGGCCCATGGTCGGCCAGCGCGAGTAGAGATTGCGCTCGATCCAGTCGTCAGGGCAGCCCTTGCCGTACTTCTCGATCGACTCGCGGTCGGCGCGCGCCTCACGATACAGCTCGACACCCCGCCAGAACACCGTCTTGATGCCCTTGATCTGCGGGCTGTGCGGGTCCTCCTCGGTCTCGCACTTGGCGTGGTGCTTGCGGTGGATCGCCGCCCACTCCTTGGTGACCATCGAGGTGGTCAGCCAGGTCCAGAACCGGAACACGTGGGCGATGAGCGGGTGGAAGTCCACCGCGCGGTGCGCCATCGAACGATGCAGGTACAGCGTCACCGAGAAGATGGTGAGCTGGGTGGCGACCAGGAAATAGATCACGAGCGTGCCGAGGCTGGCCTGCAGCAGGCCGCCAGCGAGGAAATCGAGCAGGGAAGCGAACATGGATACTCCGGAAAGCGGGTGGACCACACCAGCGGCATCGGTCCAGGCACGATGATGCCATCCGCGGCCGCCGTCCGCACGGGTATGGAGCGGGGCGCGTTCAGGCCCGCGAAAAGGAAGCCGCTGCCGGTGGCGCAGGTCAGGCGCGGCCGGGGCCCCGCAGGCGTTTCATGAACACGCCGCCGCACCCAGCGCCCGCATCGGTTCCGCACTCCGCCTTCGAAGAACCTAAGCTTGGCCGATGCCCGAATTGCCCGAAGTCGAGACCACGCGCGCCGGCCTGGCGCCGCACCTGGAGGGCCGGCGCGTGCAGGCGGTGGTGCTGCGCCGGCCCGACCTGCGCTGGCCGATCCCCGAGGCCATCCGCGAACGGCTGCCGGGCCAGCGCATCCAGGCGGTACGCCGGCGCGCCAAGTACCTGCTGATCGATACCGCCGCCGGCACCGCACTGTGGCACCTGGGCATGTCGGGCAGCCTGCGGGTGCTGCCGGCCAATGCCCCGTTGCGCGCGCACGACCACGTCGATCTCGCGCTGGAGGCGACCGGCGACCAGCCGTCCCGGGTGCTGCGGTTCAACGACCCGCGCCGGTTCGGCTGCCTGTTGTGGCAGCCGACCGGCGAGGTCCACCCGCTGCTTAGCGCGCTCGGACCCGAACCGCTGCCGCATGCGGGCGTGATGCACGGGTCGCCGCCGGCGGTGGACGCAGGCCGTGCCACCGGGTTCGACGGCGACTACCTGTTCGCGCTGAGCCGCGGTCGCAGTGCGCCGGTCAAGAACTTCCTGATGGACCAGCGCGTGGTAGTCGGAGTCGGCAACATCTACGCGGCCGAGGCCCTGTTCGCCGCGGGCATTTCGCCGCTGCGGCCGGCAGGGCGGATTTCGCGGCTGCGCTATGCGCGGCTGGTCGAGGCGGTGCAGGCCATCCTGGTCCATGCGATCACGCGCGGCGGCACCACCCTGCGCGACTTCATCAGCCCCGACGGCGCGCCCGGGTATTTCGAGCAGGAACTGTTCGTGTACGGCCGCGGCGGCGAGCCCTGCCGGCACTGCGCGCGTCCACTGAAGCAGGCCTGGATCGGCCAGCGCGCGACAGTTTGGTGCGCACACTGCCAACGCTGAAGGTCGGTTCGGGTGGGGCACGCGTTCTGCCCCACCTTTGTGCGTTCGCCGCGCCGCCAGGAAGGCACAGACCGCGTGCCGACCCTGCGCAACTGCGACCGCGCGCAGCCTGGCCGCAGGCGCTGGCGTGACCGCCGCAGGGCCCCTCGCCAGCGGTCCGTCTCTGCATCATCGTCACACCAGCGCGGGCTATAGTCCGCCGCACTTGCAAGGGGGGGACCACCGTATGGCTATGGCCGAAACCGCCGAGATCACGCTGTTGCTTGATGCGGCCCGCGATGGCGACCGTGGCGCGCTCGACAACGTACTCGCAACGCTCTACCACGAACTCCATGGCATGGCCCGCCGGCAGCTCGCCGGGCAGCACGGGCATACGCTCGACGCGACCGCGCTGGTGCACGAGGCGTACCTGAAACTGGTCGGCCGCCGCGAGGCCAAGTTCGACGACCGCGCCCACTTCTTCGCCTACGCCGCCTCGGCGATGCGCAGCGTGGTGGTGGACTACGCGCGCCAGCGCCTGGCGCAGAAGCGCGGCGGCGACCTGCACCGCGTGACCGACCTGCCCGAGGACCTCGAGGGCGGTGTGCGCCTGGACGAGGAGACCCTCGGCCTGGACACCGCGCTGACCCGGCTTGCGGCGGTCGACAAGAGACTGGTGCAGGTGGTCGAACTGCGCTACTTCGGCGGGCTGTCGGAACTGGAGATCGCCGCGCTCATGCAACGTTCCGAACGCAGCATCCGCCGCGACTGGCAGAAGGCGCGGCTGTTCCTGCTGGCGTCGCTCCGGGACAGCTAGGTCGATCAGGCCGTGGACGCGGAACACTGGAGCCGTCTGTCCCCGCTGCTCGATGCACTGTTCGAGCTGGAGCCGCGGGCGCGCGAACGGCGCCTCAACGAGCTGCGCGCCGAGGACAAGGCCCTGGCGGCGGATCTCGAGGCGCTGATGGCGCTGGAGCAGGAGCGCGACGACTTCCTCGCCAAGCCCATCATGATGCCGGCCGCCGACGGCATGCGCGCCGGCACCGAGGTCGGACCGTACCGGCTGGAAAGCCTGCTCGGCGAGGGCGGCATGGGACAGGTGTGGCTGGCCTCGCGCGCCGATGGGCTGTACCAGCGCCGGGTCGCGCTGAAGCTGCTGCGGCCGGGCCTGGCCAACACCGACCTGCGCCTGCGCTTCACCCGCGAGCGGCAGATCCTCGCGCGGCTGGCGCACCCCAACATCGCACGGCTGCTGGACGCCGGCATCAGCGCCGACGGCCTGCCGTACCTCGCGCTGGAATATGTCGACGGCCAGCCGATCACCGATTACTGCAGCAACCAGCGCACGCCACTGGAGACGCGGCTGCAGATGTTCCGCCAGGTCTGCGACGCGGTCAGCCATGCGCACGCCAACCTGATCGTGCACCGTGACCTGAAGCCCTCCAACATCCTGGTCACGCCGGGCGGCGAGGTGCGCCTGCTCGACTTCGGCATCGCCAAGCTGCTCGATACCGAAGTCCCGGCGCCCGAGCAGACCCGCACCGGCATGCGTGCATTCACCCTGCACTATGCCGCGCCCGAACAGGTCCGCGGCGAGCCGGTCAGCACTATGACCGACGTCTACTCGCTCGGGGTGGTGCTGTACGAGCTGCTGACCGAGAGCAAGCCCTACCGGCTCAAGCGCAACAGCGATGCCGAATGGGAGGAGGCGATCCTGTCGGCCGATCCGCTGCGGCCATCGCAGGCGGTACTGCGCACCACCGACGGGGCCACCCCGACGCCGGCGCGGCGCCGACACGCGCGCACGCTGGCCGGCGACCTCGACAACATCGTGCTCAAGACCTTGTCCAAGCGCGCCGAGCAGCGCTACCCGTCGGTCGAAGCCCTGTCACTGGACCTGCAACGCTACGTCGACGGCAAGCCGGTGCAGGCGCGCCCGCAGAGCATCGGCTACCGGATGCGCAAGTACCTGCGCCGGCAGCGCTGGGCGGTGGCGTCCGGCAGCCTGGTCGCGGTGGTACTGGTCGGCGCGCTGGCAAGCGTGGCCTGGCAGGCGCGCGAGGCGGTGCAGGAGGCCAGCCGCGCGCAGGCGATGCAGGATTTCATGGTCGGCCTGTTCGACCACGCCAGTGGTGCCCGCGCCAACGAGCCGCTCGACCTGCGGCAGTTGCTGGATGACGCGGTCGAGCGCGGCAACCGCCAACTGGCGCGGCAGCCACGCGACCGCGCCGAGCTGCTCGGAGTGGTCGCGCGGGTGCGCACCGGGCTGGGCGACTATCGCGAGGCGCTGGGACTGCTGGATCGCCAGTCCGAGATCATCACGCTGCTGGGCGACGATCTGCCGCCGAGCCTCCGGCTGGAGTCGCTGGCCCAACGCGGCCGCGTGTTGCGGATGCTCGGCCGATCCGACGAGTGCATCGCGCTGTTGCAGCCGATGCTGCCGCTGAGCCGCCGCGAGCAGGCGCAACTGCCACCCCAGGCCACCGAGCTGTATTCGCAATTGGGCCGCTGCCATCGGGTCAACGGCGACCGCCAGAGCGCGCGGCAACTGTTCGAGCGCTCGCTGGCACTGCGTCGCGAGACCGGCGGCGACAGCGTCGGCGAGGTCCAGAACCTGATGGACCTGGCCGGCCTGCACGCCGACGTCGACGAGGTCGAGACCGCGCTGCGCGGCTTCGATCGCGCACGCGCGCAATTGCGTCGCGACGTCGGCGACCGGCATCCGCTGCTGATCGAGATCCGCCGCAACCTGGGCAACCTCTACCGCGCCGTCGGCAACATCGGCGCCGCCGAAAGCGAGCTGCGCGGGGCGCTGGCGATCGCGCTGGAGCTCAACGGCACCGGCCACCCCGCCACCCTGGCGGTGCGCCGCCAGCTTGCCGCGGTGCAGGTCGACCAGGGGCAATACGACGAGGCCGACGCCGGCTTCCGGGAAATCCACCAGCAGCTGGTCGAGCGACTAGGCGCCGGCCACCGGGACCTGGCCGGCAGCTACCTGCGCCTCGGGCTGCTCGCCTGGGAGCGCGGCGACCTGCCGGGCGCGATCGACCTGCTGCAACAGGCGCTGGCGATCACCCGTGAAGACGCCGATCCGGTCAACGTCGCCGAGGCGCTGTCCAACCTCGCCCAGGTACTGCACGCCGCCGGCCGCTCCGGCGAGGCGCGTCCACTGCTGCAGGAGGCGCGCTCGCTGCGCAGCGAGCACTACGGCGCGCGGCATGCGCTGGTCGGCGACATCGACCGCCTGCTCGGCGAGGTCGAGATCGCACTGGGCGAGCCGGCCGCCGGCGAGGCGCGCCTGCGCCAGGCGCTGCAGTTGACCCGCGCCGGCTATGGCCGCGACCACCCCCTGACGCGACTCAGTGAAGTGGTGCTGGCCTACCACACCGGGCTGTCCGGCGATGCCACCATGGATGCGCGGCTGGATGCCTTGTCGCAGTTGCCCGCCGAGGATCGCGAGGCGCGCGCGGTCGCGAGGCGCGCGCGCGCGTACGCCGCGCACCTGCGCTGCGACGGCGGGCAGCACGAGCAGGCGCTCGAGACGCTGCAGACGCTGTCGGACGAACTCGCGCTGGCGCTGCCCGATGGCGCCGTGCTGCGCCGCGATGTGGCGCGCATCCGCGCCGGGTGCGGCACCCCGACCGCCGAGCGCGCGGCCGCGACCCCGGCGCGCCCGGTGCGCCGGCCTGGCACCGCGGCTCCGTCCGGTTAGGGCGGCCGCCGCGCCGGATCAGAGCAGCAGCGGCGGCTGCCGCGGGTCGGCCATGCCTTCGCCGGCCATGCCCTCGCCGCCGACGCCCTCCCCACGCATCACCCGCTTGTACTCGGCGCGCGAGACCGACATATACCGCTCATTCCCGCCGATCTCGACCTGCGGCCCGGCCAGCACCGGGCGGCCGTGCGCATCGACGCGCACCGACATCGTCGCCTTGCTGCCGCTGTGGCAGATCGTCTTGATTTCGCTCAGCTCGTCGGCCCAGGCCAGCAGGTGCTGGCTGCCCTCGAACAGGTCCGCGCGGAAATCGGTGCGCAGGCCGTAGCACAGCACCGGGATGCCGAGCGCATCGACCACTTCGCTCAGCTGCCAGACCTGGCTGCGGGTGAGGAACTGCGCCTCATCGACCAGCACGCAGTGCAGCGCGCCCCCGGCGGCGAGGTCGGCGCGCACCAGCGCCTCCAGGTCCTGCTGGCGATCGAAGGTGATCGCCTGCGCCTGCAGGCCGATGCGCGAGGCGACCATGCCGCTGCCGGCGCGGTGGTCGAGTTGTGGGGTCAGGATCGCCACCCGCATCCCGCGTTCGCGGTAGTTGTGTGCCGACTGCAGCAGGGTGGTGGTCTTGCCGGCGTTCATCGCCGAATAGTAGAAGTAGAGCTTGGCCATCGGCGGATTGTAGGCAAGGGCCGAACGCGTCGTCGCGTGTCGAGCCGCCGGGGCTGGCAGCAGTCAGAATCGCGGCCGAGCGATCGACCCCGGGCCGGGTTGACGGCCGCCCTTTGTCTCAGGCCTTCTCCGACGAGCGCGGCCGGATGGCAGTTACGGGCCGCCCTGCCGGGACGGGGTGTCGGCGGCGCTGAGTGTCTGTTGCATGCCGATCAGTTCCTGTCGGGCTGAGTGTGACAGGGTAGCCGCTGGGCCTTGGCGCCCCGGGTAAACTGATGGGCAAGTCGGACCCTTTCTGCATGCACGGCCTCAACTCCCCCCAACGCGCCGCCGTCGAGCACACCGACGGCCCCCTGCTCGTGCTTGCCGGCGCGGGCAGCGGCAAGACGCGGGTGATCGTGGAGAAGATCGCGCACCTGATCGCCTCCGGGCGCATGCCGGCCAAGCGCATCGCCGCGATCACCTTCACCAACAAGGCCGCGCGCGAGATGCGCGAGCGCGTCGGCAAGCGCATCCGTGGCGATGCCGCCGACGGGCTGACGATCTGCACCTTCCATGCGCTCGGCCTGCGCATGCTGCAGATCGACCACGCCAAGGTCGGCCTGCGGCGCGGTTTCAGCGTGTTCGACAGCGACGACTCCGGCGCGCAGATCAAGGACCTGCTGCCGCCGGGCAGCAAGCCCGACGTGCTCGACGGCGTGCGCAACCTGATCTCGCGCGCCAAGAACGCCGGACTGTCGCCGGAGCAAGCGGCCGCGGCGGCCGGCAGCCCGCGTGAGCACGAGGCGGCCAAACTGTATGCGCGTTATCAGGCGCGGCTGAGCACGTTCAATGCGGTCGATTTCGACGATCTGATCCGGCTGCCGGTGCAGTTGCTCGAAACCGACCAGGACCTCGCGCTGGCGTGGCGCGAGCGCATCGGCTACCTGCTGGTCGACGAGTGCCAGGACACCAACGATGCGCAATACCGGCTGCTGAAGGCGCTGGCCGGCCCGAGCGGGCGGTTCACCTGCGTGGGCGACGACGACCAGTCGATCTACGCCTGGCGCGGGGCCAACCCGGACAACCTGCTGGAGCTCGGCCGCGACTATCCGGCGCTGCGGATCGTCAAGCTCGAACAGAACTACCGCTGTTCCAATCGCGTGCTGCGCGCGGCCAACGCGCTGATCGCCAACAACCCGCACGAGCATCCCAAGACGCTGTGGAGCGAGCAGGCCGACGGCGAGCGCATCCGCATCTGGGAGTGCCGCGACAGCGCCCACGAGGCCGAGAAGGTCGCCGCCGAGATCCATTTCCTGGCGACCGCCAAGCAGGTGCCGTGGAGTGATTTCTGCATCCTGTTCCGCGGGAATTTCCAGTCGCGCGCGCTGGAGAAAGCGCTGCAGCTGCTGCGCGTGCCGTACCACCTGTCGGGCGGCACCGCGTTCCTGGAGCGCGGCGAGGTCAAGGACGCGCTCGCCTGGCTGCGGCTGGTCGCCAACCCCGATGACGACGCGGCGTTCCTGCGCGCGGTGACCGCGCCCAAGCGCGAGGTCGGCGCGACCACGCTGGCCAAGCTCGCCGAGCTGGCCCAGCGCGCCGGCATGCCGATGTCGCGCGCGGCCGAATCGGTCGGCGCGCTCAAGCAGCTGACCCCGCGCGCGGCCAATGGGCTCGATGGCTTCGTCACCATCGTGCGCGGCTTGCGCGGCCAGGCGCAAAAGCTCGCGCCGGCCGAGCTGGTGCGCCTGCTCGCCGACAAGTCCGGCCTTCTGGCCGCCCTGCGCGCGCAATGCAAGGACGAGGCCGGCTACCAGCGCCGCAAACAGAACCTGGAGGAACTGGCCGACTGGTTCGACGCCGGTTCCGAACGCCGTGCCGGTTCCGGCGCGGGCGAGCTGGCTGCGCAGCTTGCGCTTCTGTCGCACGCCGACAAGGGCGATGCCGGCAACCAGGTGCGGCTGATGAGCCTGCACGGCGCCAAGGGGCTGGAGTTCCGCTACGTGTTCATCGTCGGCGTCGAAGACGGCACCCTGCCGCACGAGGCCAGCCTGGAGGAGGGCCGGCTCGACGAGGAGCGCCGCCTGCTCTACGTCGGCATCACCCGCGCGAAAGAAGCCCTGTGGCTGTCGCACTCGCGCGAGACCCAGCGCTGGGGCGACCGGATCCGGCTGCAGCCCAGCCGCTTCCTCGACGAACTGCCCCCGGCCGAGATCCAGCGCGACGGCGCCGATCCGGTCGCCGACGCCGCGCGCAAGCAGGAGCGCGCGAGTGCGGGATTCGCCGCGATCAAGGCGTTGCTCGACGGCTGATCGCTGCCCGACTCAGA
This sequence comes from Novilysobacter longmucuonensis, assembly GCF_046600735.1. Taxonomy (NCBI): domain Bacteria; kingdom Pseudomonadati; phylum Pseudomonadota; class Gammaproteobacteria; order Lysobacterales; family Lysobacteraceae; genus Novilysobacter; species Novilysobacter longmucuonensis. The sequence goes on along the minus strand of NZ_JBJMAW010000009.1, from coordinate 12,318 downwards.
GCCGCCATATTGCTCGGCTACACTCACCGCTCCGTCGCCACCGGTACACCGCGCATGCGCACCCGCGCCCTCGCTGTTTCCATCCTCGCCTGCAGCCTCGCGCTCGGCGCCTGCAAGCGCACCGAAGCGCCGGTGCCGGAGCCTGAAGTCGCGGCGATGTCGACCGCCTCGCCGGCGGCGAGTGAGGACGCGATCGCTGGCGCGGTCGATCCGGGCGCGGCCGACGACAACCTCAACGCGGTGCTGTGGGTGCAGACCTCGGCCGAATACCGCGCGCTGAGCCTGCAGACCTTTCGCGCCGCCGCCGACCATCTGGACACGGCGCTGGCCGAGGCGAACTGGGACGCGCTGGTGCCCGAGGAGCGCGCCAACGCCGCCATCGGACTGGCGCCGGCGGTGATCCTGGACATCGACGAGACCGTGCTCGACAACTCGCCCTACCAGGCGCGGCTGGTCCGCAACGGGCTGGAATACAACGAGGTCACCTGGGCGGGGTGGGTCGCCGAAAAGAAGGCGCGGGCGCTGCCGGGCGTGGTCGAGTTCGCCCGCGCCGCCGATGCCAAGGGCATCACTCTGCTCTACATCTCCAACCGCGCCCAGCACCTGGACGAGGCGACGATCGCCAACCTCCGCGCGGTCGGCCTGCCGGTCAAGGATTCCAGCGTGTTCATGGGCCTGGGCACGGTGGTCGAGGGCTGCGAGCAGAACGGCAGCGAAAAGAACTGCCGGCGCCAGCGGGCCGGGCGCGAGTATCGCGTGCTGATGCAGTTCGGCGATCAGCTCGGCGATTTCGTCGAAGTGCTCAGCAACACCGCCGCCGGCCGCGCCGATCTGCTGGAGGAGTACGGCGACTGGTTCGGCGAGCGCTGGTGGATGCTGCCCAACCCGACCTATGGTTCGTGGGAGCCGGCCGCGTTCAACAACGACTGGACCCAGCCGCGCGAGGCGCGCCGCGCGGCCAAGCGTGCGGCGCTGGACGTGGCGCCGTAGCGGCAGTCGCAGTGGCGAGTGCCGGTCCGGGCCTGAGCCAGCAGCAGCGAAAAACAGCTCCCGACCTGCCGGTTCCCAGGCACAGCCTTCGCGCGCCTCCACCCAGCTCACTTTCTGCGCACCCCACCCCGATCCGCCGCGGGCCGGGCTGGTACCCTCCGGGCGCGTGGCCAGCACGACACCGCCGCCAGCGACTGGGGAGCCGCCGATGTTATCGATCCACCGCGCGTTTGCCGCGCTCGCACTCGTGGCCCTGTCGGCCGCGTGCCACCGTAATGCCACACCGGCCGCGGATCCCGCCTCGGCCGAACCGACCGGGCCGGTCGAGGCGGTCACCCGGCTCGCGGACGACCTGCGCCGCAACGATCTCACCGCCTACGCCCGCCACGCGCTGCCGCCGGAGCTGCACGCGCGCATCGAGGCGGCATGGAGCGAAGGCCGCACCCTCTGGCCCCTGACCGAGCTGCCGCTGGACCGGCAACTGCCGGGTTTCATCGGCTCCCTGGCCGCGCCCGAATCGGAACCGGCGCTGCTGGCGACCTACCAGCGCCAGTTCGCCGGCGCCCACCGCGAACTGCGCTCGGCCGCGGCCACGCTGGGGCTGTTCGCGGCGCAGTACGTCCGCAGCGAGGGCGACTACAGCGAAGTCGAGCGCGAGCATTACGTACAGCTGATCGGCGCGCTGAGCCAGTGGGGCCGGCAGGCGCCGCTGGGCGATCCGCAGCGTGCCAGGACCGCGATCCCGCAGCTGGCCGCCGCCGCGCGCCTGACCGGCCTGACCGATCCGGACGCCTATGCCCGGTTCGGCATGGACCGCAGTCTGCAGCGACTGGGGCCGTTTTTCGGCCGCTTCAAGCAGACGCTGGTCGACTACGGGCTGGACCTGGACGCCGCGCTCGGCAGCATCGACGCCAGCCTCCTCGAGCAGACCGGCGATACCGCACGGGTGCGCCTGCGCTACACCCTGGGCACCCAGCCGATCGATGCGATCGTGCGGCTGGAGCGCCGCGACGGCCGCTGGTACCTGAGCGATGCGCTGCGTCATGCCGAAGCCGAGGCCGGCCCGGCGCCGGAGATGACGGTCTCGGCAGCGGCGGCGCCCGCCGCGCCTGTGGCACCCGACCCGCAGCGCGGGGCGCCCACCGGCTGAACCGGCATAATGGCCGGGATGCCCAAACAGACACCCCTGCCGTTCCCCGGAGCCAGCGCCGGCGACCCACCCGGCGATGTCGAGGCCGGCGCCGCGCCCGCGTCGCCACCTTCCACCGCCGACCACGGTCCCAAGGATCCGGCGGCGCCCGCCGCGCTGACCGCCGCGGGTCCCCGGCTGCCCAGCGATGCCGGGCGCGATCAGGACCTGCCGGAGGAATCCGCCTCTTCGGCCGCGACCGACCCGGCGCCCGACGGTCCGGTTCGGCCACGCGTGATCGACCCAGCCGCGCCACCGTCGCCCGGACACCCCACCCAGGACGAGTTGCCCATCGCCACTGCCGCCACGCCGCCGCCGCGCCCGGCACCCGCCCACGCGCGGCCGTCCAGCAGCCGCGGCCCCTGGTGGCTGCGGCTGCTGGGCAAGCTGATGGCGCCGTGGGTGACGCTCACGGTCGAACCGCGGACGCCGGCCGAGCATGACGACGGCCAGGGCCGTCCGGTCTGCTACGTGCTGGAGGACTACGGCCTGTCCAACGCGCTGATCCTGGAGCGCGCCTGCCGCCAGACCGGACTGCCGTCGCCGCTGCAGCCGCTGGCCGACGACCTGCTGGGCCGCAAGCGCGCCTATGTCGCGCTGTCGCGGCGCAACGCCAGCGCGCTGGCGCCGTTGCAGTCGCTCGGCCAGAACCCGCCGTCGCCGACCACCCACTCCGGTTCGCTGGCCCGGCTGCTGGACGCGCACCGCGCCGATGCGTCACTGGACGTGCAACTGGTGCCGGTGTCGATCTTCGTAGGCCGCGCCCCGGCCCACAGCAGCGGCTGGTTCTCGGTGCTGTTCTCGGAAAATTGGACCCTGGTCGGCGGTTTCCGGCGGCTGCTCGCAATCGCGCTCAACGGCCGCCACACCATGGTGCGGTTCGCCCCGCCGGTGTCGCTGCGCAGCGTCATCGACGAAGGCCTGCCGCCCGAACGCACGGTGCGCAAGCTCTCGCGCGTGCTGCGTACGCACTTCCGGCTGATCCGCGCGGCGGTGATCGGGCCGGACCTGTCGACCCGGCGCCTGCTGGTGGACCGGGTGCTGGCCGCCGTGCCGGTCAAGGAGGCGATCACCATCCAGGCCCGGCGCGACGGCTCCAGCTATGCCGACGCCTGGAAGAAGGCGCACGCCTACGCCTACGAGATCGCCGCGGACTACTCGCATCCGGTGGTGCGCTCGCTGAGCTTCATGCTGACCCCGATCTGGAACCGGATCTACCGCGGCGTGCTGGTGCATCACCTGGACCAGCTCAAGCAGGACGCGCCCGGGCACGAGGTGGTCTACGTGCCGTGCCACCGCAGCCACATGGATTACCTGCTGCTGTCGTACCTGCTGTACGCGCGCGGCACCGTGCCGCCGCACATCGTGGCCGGCATCAACCTCAACCTGCCGGTGATCGGCGGCGTGCTGCGCAAGGGCGGCGCGTTCTTCATCCGCCGCTCGATCCGCGGCAGCGCGCTGTACTCGGCGGTGCTGGGCGAGTACGTCGCCCAGCTGGTGTCGGGCGGCTACTCGATCGAATACTTCGTGGAGGGTGGCCGCTCGCGCACCGGCCGGCTGCTGCCGCCAAAGGGCGGCATGGTCTCGATGACCGTGCGCGGCTACCTGCGCCAGCCGACCCGACCGGTGTTGTTCCAGCCGGTCTACATCGGCTACGAGAAGCTCATGGAAGGCGGCAGCTACCTCGACGAGCTCTCCGGCAAGCCCAAGCGGAAGGAGTCGATCTGGGCGCTGCTGGCCGGCATCCCGAAGGTGCTGCGCTCCAACTACGGCCAGGTGGTGGTGAATTTCGGCGAACCCATCCGGCTCAGCGAGGTGCTTGCCGAGCACGCGCCGCAGTGGCGCGGCGAGCCGCTGGCCGAGGACGAAAAACCGGCCTGGCTGCCGGCCGCGGTCAGCCACATCTCCGAGCGCATCCAGATCAACGTCAACCGCGCCGCCGACGTCAACCCGATCAACCTGCTCGCACTGGCGCTGCTGTCCACGCCCAAGCACGCGATGGGCGAAGGCGACCTGCTGGCCCAGCTTGCGCTGAGCAAGACCCTGCTGGCCGAGGTGCCCTATTCCGACGGGGCCAAGCGCGGTGCCGAGGGCCGGCTGGACCGCGTCACCGTGACCCCGCACACGCCAGCCGAAATCGTCGCCCACGGCGAGGACATCGGCGTGCTCACCCGTACCCCGCACCCGCTCGGCGACGTGCTCGGGGTGAGCGGCGACAACGCGGTGCTGCTGAGCTACTTCCGCAACAACGTGCTGCACCTGTTCACCGGCGCCTCGTGGATCGCGTGCTGTTTCCAGCACAACCGCCGCATGAGCCGCAACAGCGTGCTGCGACTGGGCCGCAGCGTGTACCCGTTCCTGCAGGCCGAGCTGTTCCTGCCATGGGACGAGGACGGTTTCGTGCAGCGCCTGTCGCGCACCACCGACCTGTTCATGCGCGAGGGCCTGCTCGAGCAGGTCGGCGAGGACGACGGCGGCATCCTGGCGCGCAACGCCGGCCAGACCGACGAGGTGTTCCGCCTGCGCGCGATCGGCCACTCGCTGCAGCAGGCGTTCGAGCGCTACTACATCGCCATCTCGGTGCTGGTGAAAAACGGCGCCGGCACGCTGTCGGCCGGCGAGCTGGAAAGCCTGTGCCAACTGGCCGCGCAGCGCCTGAGCCTGCTGTACGCGCCGGCCGCGCCGGAGTTCTTCGACAAGACCCTGTTCCGCGGCTTCATCCAGAAGTTGCGCGAACTCAAGCTGGTCTGGGCCGACGAGGCCGGCAAACTCGTGTTCGACGCGCGCCTGGAGGCCTGGGCCAAGGACGCCAAGTTCATCCTCGGCCGCGAACTGCGCCACACCATCGAGAAGGTCAGCCCGGCGGCAGCCAGGCCCGGCGACACCGCGGCATAGCCGCAACGCCCCCCCTGTAGGAGCGGCTTCAGCCGCGAGCTTTTCGTCCCGGCCAAGGTGAGCCCCGCGCAACGCCGCGACAGCATCGGGTGAGGCCGCAAGGACACCATTGTGGTTCGCGGCTGAAGCCGCTCCTACGGCCGGCCTTGGCCGCTCAGGCCGGCTCGTCCGGGATCAGTGCGCTCTCCAGCCGCGCGATGCAGTCCTTGAGCAGCAACTTGCGCTTCTTCAGCCGTTTCAGCGCGAGGTCGTCATGCTCGCTATCCAGTTGCAGCGGGGCAAGGCGCGCAATCGCGGCGTCGAGGTCGCGATGCTCGACCCGCAGCTCGGCCAGACGGCGTGAAATCTCGGCGGGATCGTCGCTTTCGCTCATGCATCGCAGCTTAGCGCGCGGCCGCGGCGACCGTCATCGATGCCGCGACCGGTAGAATGGCCGGCCGATGAACACCCGTGCATTGCCCCTGCTCGATCCGCTGCCCCTGGCCGCGCCGCCGCCGCGGGCGCCCGATGCCGAGCGCCTGGGCAAGCGCCTGCGCCACCAGGTCGGCCAGGCGATCGCCGACTTCGGCATGATCGAGGACGGCGACAAGGTCATGGTGTGCCTGTCGGGCGGCAAGGACAGCTACACCATGCTCGATATCCTGCTGCAGCTGCAGAAGAAGGCGCCGGTGAAGTTCGAGCTGGTCGCGGTCAACCTCGACCAGAAGCAGCCCGATTTCCCCGAGCACGTGCTGCCCGCGTATCTCGAGTCGCTCGGTGTGACCTACAAGGTCCTCGAGCAAGACACCTATTCGGTGGTCACCCGCGTGGTGCCCGAGGGCAAGACCATGTGCTCGCTGTGCTCGCGGCTGCGGCGCGGCGCGCTGTACTCGTATGCCGCGCAAGAAGGCTTCAGCAAGATCGCGCTCGGCCACCACCGCGACGACCTGGTCGCAACGTTCTTCCTCAACCTGTTCTTCCACGCGAAGCTGTCGGGCATGCCGCCCAAGCTGCTCAGCGACGACGGCCGCCACGTGGTGATCCGCCCGCTCGTCTATGTGCGCGAGCACGACATCGCGCAGTACGCGCAGGCCCGGCAGTTCCCGATCATCCCGTGCAACCTGTGCGGCTCGCAGGAGAACCTGCAGCGCAAGCAGGTCCAGCGGATGATGGCCGACTGGGAGCGCGAGGCGCCGGGGCGCATCGAGACGATCTCGCGGGCGCTGGGCGACATCCGCCCGTCGCAGCTGAGCGATCCGAAGCTGTTCGATTTTCTCGGGCTGACAGCCCAACACAGCAGTTCCCCCCTTTGAAAAAGGAGGGGCTGAAAAACTCCTTTTCGTTTCCTTGCAGGACTTTCGATGTTCTTTCGCAACCTCACGCTGTTCCGTTTCCCCCTCACCACCAAGCTCGACGACCTCGACGCCGGCCTGGAGGAATGCCGGCTCAAGCCGGTCGGCCCGATGGAGCTATCCTCGCGCGGTTTCATCTCGCCATTTGGTCGACAAGATGCCGGTCGCGATGCCGAGGCGATGTCGCACCGGATCAACGATGCGCTGTGGCTGACCGTCGGCGGCGAGGACCGGCTGCTGCCCGGCTCGGTGGTCAACGACATGCTGGCCAAGAAGCTGGCCGAGATCGAGCAGAAGGAAGGCCGCAAGCCCGGCGGTCGCACCCGCAAGCGGATCAAGGACGAGCTCATCGTCGACCTGCTGCCGCGCGCGTTCATCAAGCCCGGCCGCACCGATGCGCTGCTCGACCTGGAGCACGGCCTCTGCGTGGTCGATACCTCCAGTCGCAAGAGCGCGGAGAACGTCGCCAGTGAGATCCGCCGCGCGCTCGGCAGCTTTCCGGCGCTGCCGCTCAACGCCGAGGTCGCGCCGCGCTCGATCCTGACCGGCTGGCTCGCCGGCGAGACGTTGCCGGAGGGACTCTCGCTCGGCGACGAGTGCGAGCTGCGCGATCCGGTCGACCAGGGCGCGGTGGTCAAGTGCCAGCGCATGGAACTGCAGGGCGAGGAGATCAACAAGCACCTGGAGTCCGGCAAGCAGGTGACGCGGCTGGCGCTTACCCTGGATGACCACGTCTCGTTCGTGCTCGGCGAAGACCTGGTGCTGCGCAAGTTCAAGCTGCTCGACGGCGCGGTCGACCAGCTCGAGAGCACCGAGCGCGATGACGTGCGCGCTGAGCTTGATGCGCGCTTCGCCCTGATGAGCGCGGAGGTCAAGCGCTTGTTCGTGGTGCTGGAAAGCGCACTCAAGCTGAGCAAGGTCGAGGCGTAGTCTCCTGTAGGAGGGGCTTCAGCGGCGATCGTGAACCGATTGCCCGTTGCACCATCCGATCGCGGCTGAAGCCGCTCCTACAATGTGCTCGGTCCCGCCACGATCAACGCCGATGCCCAACCCCTTCCGCCTGCTCGCACCGCGCACGATCCAGTCCGATTCGTTCCCACTCGCGCTAGCGGACGGACGCGTGGTGGAAGTGCGCCGCGTGCGCGACCCACGCTCGCGCCGGATCAAGCTGTCGGTCGACGAACGCGGTGCACGGCTGTCGCTGCCGCTGCGCGCCAGCGCCGTGGCCGGCGAGCGCTTCGTCGAACAACATCGCGACTGGCTCGCGCAGCAGATCGCGAGCTATGCGGCCGAGGCGCTGCCACGGCTCGTGCGCGGCCAAACCGACTCTCTGCCCTTGCGCGGCGCGATGCTGCCACTGGCGTGGCAGGCCGGCCGCTACACACGCCTGCAGCATGTCGGCGAAGACGACGCCGCCGGGCTGGCATTCACCGTGCCGCCACGTGCCGGCGCGCCGGCGATACGCCGCGCGTTGCGCGATTTCTACGAGGCGCAGGCGCGCACCGATCTCGGCCGCTGGCTGCCGCGCTACCTGCCTGGATTGCCGCGGCCCCCGCGCCGCACCCGCTTCAAGGTGATGTCCTCGCAATGGGGTTCGCTGGCGCCGGACGGCTCGATGGCGCTGGACCTGTCGCTGGTGCTGGCGCGGCGCTCGGCGTTCGAGTACGTGCTGGTGCACGAGCTGTGCCATCTAATCCACGCCGACCATTCGCGCGCGTTCTGGCGCGAAGTCGAGGTGCGCTTCCCGGCTTGGCGCGAGGAGCGCGACTATTTCCGCGCCGAGGGCCGGCGGCTCAAGGCGACGCTGCGCATGTTGCTGTCGTAGGGCGGATCGGAACCGCGCGCCTGGTAGGAGCGGCTTCAGCCGCGATCGGATGTTTGGTGGCGCGTACTGTTCCAGATCGCGGCTGAAGCCGCTCCTACAGGACCTCGGGTGCGTCGGTTGCTATGGGCGATCGAAGAAGTCGCCGATCGCCGCGGCCACCCCGGCCGGGTCCTCCATGTGCAGGTGGTGGCTGCCGTCCATCACCACCAGCTCGCCGTCGGGCAGCAGCGCCGCGCGCGCACGCCGGATCGCTTCGGGAAAATAGGGCTGCGCCGGGGTGGCGTAGATCACCCGGGTCGGGCAGGCGATGCCGGCGACCAGGTCGCGCACCTGCGCTTCGCTGATGCGCACCGCGGTCGGCTGCGTCAGCCGCGGATCGCTGCGCCAGACGAAGCCGGCTGCATCGGCAGCGGCCGGTGCGATACCGCGTTCGACCAGCAGGCGCGCCACTGCCTCGCTGAGTGCATTGGCCTGCATGCGCGCGCGCACCGCGGTGGCGATGTCGTCGAACACGCGCAACGGCCGGCGCGGCAGCGCCCCTGCGGCGAACGCCTCGCGCAGACGCTGCGCGGTGCGGTCGTCGGCCTCGGCCAGCGCGCCGAGCGACTCGATCACCAGCAGGCGCTCGATGCGCTGAGGACATGCTGCCGCCATCACGCTGGCGACCGCGCCGCCGAGCGAATGCGCGAGCAGTCCGAAGCGCTCCCAGCCGAGCGCGTCGGCGATCGCGAAACCGGCACGTGCGAACGCGACCATGGTGTAGTCCGCCGCCGCCGGCAGGTGCGCGCTGGCGCCGTGGCCGGGCAGATCGGGCGCGGCCAGCTCCAGCCCCGGCAGGTGCGGCGCCAGCGGTACGAAACTCGCCGCGTTGTCCAGCCAGCCATGCAGCGCAAGCACGCGCGGACCGCCGGCGACGTCTCGGCGCAGGCCACTGATGCGGCCGAACGGGGTGTCGATGGCGAACTCACGCATCGGCGTGGTGGAGCTGACCACTTCCGTGCGCAGTCGCTTCCATGGCAGAGCGCAATGCAGCCCTTGTAGGAGCGACGTGAGTCGCGATGATGCGAGCGATCGAAGCCGCGAAATCGCGACTCACGTCGCTCCTACCGGACAAGGCAGCGCTGGCACGGCCGGAAGAACGCATCACTGCCACGCGTCCAGCTCACGCCGCACGATTGCCGCCAGCGCCTGCGCATGTGGCGCGCTGTCGTTGAGGCACGGGACATAGCGCAACTGACCGCCGCGTTCGGCGAACTCCTCCGCCAGCATCATCGCGACCTCTTCCAGCGTCTCCAAACAGTCGACCGCAAATCCGGGCGCGACCACGTCGACCTGGCGCACGCCACGCGCCGCAAGCGCCTGCAGCGTGACGCTGGTCGCCGGCTCCAGCCATTTCTCGCGACCGAAGCGCGACTGGTAGCTCAGCGTCCAGGCGTCATCGGCCAGCTCCAGCGCCTGCGCGATGGCGCGGGCGCTGGCCTGGCAGTGGCGCGGATACGGGTCGCCGTTGTCGGCGAAACGCTGCGGCAGGCCGTGGAACGAGAACAGCAGGTGCTCGCCGGCGCCCTGCGCCTGCCAGTGCGCGCGGATCGATGCGGCCACCGCCGCGACCCAGCCCGCATCGAGGTGGTAGTCCTCGACCATGCGCGCCGGCAAGCCGTCGATGCGCGCCAGTACGTCGCCGACCGACGCGGTGGTCGAGGTCGAATACTGCGGATACAGCGGCAGCACCAGCACGCGACCGGCGCCGTCGGCGCGCAACTGCTGCAGTACGCCCGCCAGCGCCGGATTGCCGTAGCGCATTGCATCGATCACGCGCGCGTCGGGCAGCTCGCGCTGCACCGCTGCGGCCAGCCGCCGGGTGTACACGGCCAGCGGCGAACCGCCATCGGCACCGGGCAGCCAGACGCTCGCATATTTCCGCGCGACCTTCGGCGAGCGGATCGGCAGGATGCCGAAGTGCAGCAGCGGGCACCACAGCCAGCGCGTCAGATCGACCACGCGGCGGTCGTGCAGGAACTCGGCGAGATAGCGGCGCACCGCCGGCGCGGTCGGCGCGTCGGGCGTGCCGAGGTTGACCAGCACCACGGCCGTGGTGTCAGCGGGCAGGGTTTGGGAAGCGGATGTCGCGGTCATCGGCATAGGATGACAGGCTCGGGCGCCGCAGCGGCTTGCCCGCTGCCGGCAGGGCGCGGGAAGATCGGCGCCACCACGCTGGGGACGACCACCCTGGGCGACCACCCCGGGGCAACCTGGAGCGCGATGCACCAGTTCCGTGGCGATTCATTGCCGCCTGCCTAGCCTGAACCAACTCGTGCCGCTCGCGGTCCACGCCACCACCCCATTCGCTTCGCTGGAGTTCGCCATGCACCGCTTGCCGCGCCTTGCCATCCTGCTGCTGACCTTCGGCTTCGCCACGGCCGCGGTGGCCGGACCCACCGAGGACGCCCGCGCGCGCAACGCGCTGCGCGTGCTGACCGACATCCAGGACATCCCGGAGTCGGCGATCCCCGACAAGCTGCTCGACCAGGCGCGCGGGATAGTGGTAGTGCCCGACACGCTGAAGATCGGACTGGTGTTCGGCGGCCGCCGCGGCCATGGCGTGGTCTCGGTCAGGAGCCCCGACGGCACCTGGTCCAACCCGGCCTTCGTCAAGCTCACCGGCGGCAGCATCGGCTTCCAGGCCGGCGTGCAGTCCTCCGACATCGTGCTGGTGTTCACCAGCCAGCGCGGGCTCGACTCGATCGTCAACGGCAAGATCACCCTCGGCGGCGACGCCAGCATCGCCGCCGGCCCGATCGGGCGCAGCACCGCGATGGCCACCGACGGCCAACTGGAGGCAGAGATCTGGTCGTGGTCGCGCGCACGCGGGCTGTTCGCCGGCGTGGCGCTCGACGGCGCGGTGCTGAGCATCGATGACGACGCCAACCAGGCGGCCTACGGCCAGGGCACCACGCCGCGGATGATCTTCGAAGGCCGCGCGGCGCAGCAGCCATCCAACGCAATCGTCGACTTCCGCGACCAGCTCGAGGAAGCCACCGCCGCGGCCAGCTACGCCCGCGGCACCGGCCGCGGCCGGGCGGCGGTCCAGGCCGGCGCGCAGGCAAGCGCACAGACCCCGCCGGCCCAGGGCCGGAGCCCCGGACAGCCGCAGCCCCAGCCGCAGCCCCAGCCCCAGCCGTTCGAGACCGTAGAGAGCCCGACCCAGGTCGAGCCGCTGCCATGACGGGGTAAATGGGTGAACGGTCAAGAGTGGGGCGCGGGCAGGCGCAGTGGCTGCGCGTCCGGCTTTCGCGGTTTGCCTCTCCTGTTCACCGTTGACGGTTCACCGTTGACCCAGTGCTGCTGCGGTATCCTGAGTCCCCCTCGCGACCGAGCATTCCCATGGGCAGTTTGAGTATCTGGCACTGGCTGGTGGTGCTGGTGGTCGTGGTGCTGGTGTTCGGCACCAAGCGCCTGAAGAACGTCGGCCAGGACCTCGGCGAAGCGGTGCGTGGCTTCAAGAAAGGCGTGAAGGATGACGACGGCCCCGATGCGCAGTTGCGCGACGAGTCGCGCAGCGCCGACGTGCCGCGCAGCGATGCCCCCAAGCAGGACGCGGACACGCCGCCGCGCCACGACGACCGCACGCCACGCTGACGCCGCGCGCGGCGTCGACGGCGTTCGACCATGTTCGATATCGGCTTCTCCGAGCTATTCCTGGTCGCGCTGGTCGCGCTGCTGGTGCTCGGTCCCGAACGCCTGCCCAAGGCCGCGCGCTTCGCCGGGCTGTGGGTGCGCCGCGCGCGTGCGCAGTGGTACTCGGTGAAGTCCGAACTGGAGCACGAGCTGGCCGACGAGGAGTTCAAGCGCAGCCTGCGGCAGACCCACGACGACCTGCGCGAGGCCCGCGACGACCTGCAACGCAGCGGACAGGACATGCAGCGCGAATTTCGCAGTCTCGACCCTGACAGCGCGCAGCCCGACCGGCTGCAGCACGAATCCGCGCCGCAACACGAGCGGCCGGAGCCGGAGCCGCCCGCGCCGGAACGGCGCGAACCGACCGATCCGGCGCCGGATCCGCAGCGCCGCGACCCCGAGCCGGGCGA
>NZ_JBJMAW010000008.1:0-158052 GCF_046600735.1 Novilysobacter longmucuonensis | reverse complement strand
TCGGCGCCGGCGCCGGCGCCGGCGGGCGAACCCGCGTCGCTTGCGGGCGATCCGTCGATCACCTCGGCGGCAGCGGATGGCGGGGTACATCGCGCCTGGGCGGCCGCTGCATTGGTCTTTGCCGCGTTGTGGCTAGTCACGCTGCTGTGGGCCCTGCAGCGCCAACGGCACGGCGGCGCCGCGCCAGCCGCTTCCGGCAGGGTGTCCGCCAACGCCCGGCATGCACCGGCACCCGGCTCGGCCGCGCTCAAGCGTGCGCTCGACACCGGCGACTTCGGCGAGCTCGCCGACATCCTCTGCGCGATGGCGCAGCCGCCCGCGCGCGACGTCGATGCGCTGATCGACCGGCTCAGCGATCCGGCCCAGCGCGAGGCGCTCGCCTCGATGCAGCGCGCGCGCTGGGGCGATGGCGACGGCGTGGCCGCGCGTGCGCAACTGCGCGCGGCATTCGCACGCGGGCCACACTGGCATGAGGTCTCTGCGCCGGAAGCCTCGCCGCTGCCGCCGCTTTATCCCGGGGCCTGATCACCGCTCGCCCGCGAGGTAAGCGGTGATCCGGGCGGCGTTGCCGCGCCGCCACGCGTCCGTAGAGCCGAGCTTGCTCGGCTCTACGGAAATCGCGATTGCACGGACAACGCGATCGCCTCCTGTAGGAGCGGCCCATGGCCGCGATGCTTTTCCCGCGCCGGCGAAACGCGGTCGCGTATTGGGGCCTTCCGCGTCCGGACGGGCTTGTCGCGATCTGAACAAAAAGCTCGCGGCCATGGGCCGCTCCTACGAAAGGCCGTCGGGGCACAACAACCCGCCGGGCTCGGTAGAGCGGAGCTTGCTCCGCTGCGCCGCCACGGGCGGCAACGATGTCGCGTGCGGGAACGAAGCCGAGCAAGCTCGGCTCTACGGAAATCGCGATCGCACGGCCATCGCGATCGGCCCCGTAGGAGCGGCCCATGGCCGCGATGCTCTTCGCCAAGCGCCGGCGAAACACGTTGCGCCCGGGAAGCCCGGCAGGAGAGCCAGGGCGATGCGCCCACAGCGGTTTTTGCCTGCCGGGGGTTTGCTAAGCTCGCCCGATCACTGGGGGAAATAGACGCATGTCCGAACACCACACCGCCGCCGGCGCCGGCAAGCCGAAGATGGCGCTGCACACCCGGATGCTGATCGGCTTCGTGCTCGGCGCCGGCGCCGGCATCCTGGCCAACCTGTTCGCCGCCGATGCCGGCTGGCTGGACACGCTGGTGACCTATGTCACCGATCCGATCGGCCAGCTGTTCCTGCGCCTGCTGTTCATGCTGGTGATCCCGCTGGTGTTCTCGGCGCTGGTGCTGGGCGTGGTGGAGATCGGCGACCCGCACTCGCTGGGCCGCATCGGCGGCAAGACGCTGCTGTGGATCCTGGCGGTGACCAGCATCGCGGTCACCATCGGCCTGCTCCTGGTCAATGTGCTGCAGCCCGGCCTCGGGCTGCCGCCGGAGGTCGCGGACACGCTGCTGGCCGAGTCCAGTGCGCGTTCGGCCGAGATCGCCGGCAGCGGCGGCACCATTTCCGGCATCGACCTGCTGCTCAACATCGTGCCGCGCAACCCGGTGGCCGCCGCGGCCGCGGGCGACCTGATCGCGGTGATGTTCTTCGCGCTGATGTTCGGCATCGCCGCAACGGTGATCCGCAGCGACGGCACGCGCAGCTTCGTCGGCGCGGTGCAGGGCATCTACGACATTTGCCTGAAGCTGATCGGTTGGGTGATCGAGCTGGCGCCATATGCGGTCGCCGCGCTGCTGTTCTCGATCACCGCAGTGCTCGGTTTCGACGTGCTGGTCCAGCTCGCGCGCTTCGTCGGCACCGTGCTGCTGGCGCTCGGCATCCACCTGTTCATCGTGTTTCCGATACTGCTGCGGGTGTTCGGCGGGATGTCGCCGCTGGCGTTCTTCCGCAACGCGCAACCAGCGCTGCTGACGGCGTTCTCGACCTCGTCCTCCAGCGCAACCCTGCCGACCACGCTGAAGGTGTCGGAGGACAACCTCGGCGTGCCGCGGCGCGTCGCGCGCTTCGTCTGCACGCTCGGCGCCACCGCCAACATGAACGGCACCGCCTTGTTCGAGGGCATCACCGTGCTGTTCCTCGCCCAGTTCTTCGGCGTCGAGCTGAGCCTGGTACAGCAGGCGATGATCCTGGTGCTGTGCATCTTCGGCTCGATCGGTGCGGCCGGCGTGCCAGGCGGTTCGCTGCCGGTGATCGCGATGATCCTGGTGATGTTCGGCATCCCGCCGGAGGGCATCGGCCTGATCCTCGGCGTCGACCGGCTGCTCGACATGTGTCGCACGGTGGTAAACGTCGGCGGCGACATGGTCGGCTCGGTGGTGATCGGCCGCAGCGAGTTCGGCCAGGGCACTGAGAAGGTCGCGCAGGCGAGCCCGCCGCCAGTCGCGTAGAGCCAGACGCCCGCTGCGGCGGGCCCTGTGGTGTGCGATCAGCGATCCGGCGCGACAGCGCGGCGGACGGATGGGACAATGGCGCCCGTTCCAACCTTCTCCCCGGGGAGAAGGCGGACGGTGGCGCGGTGATGAAGTGCCAGCATGCCGCGTGCCGGCTGCGACTCTCACCGGCGCTCCGCCGACCCCTCACCCCAGCCCCGCTCCACAAGGAGGGGGGCTTCCCGCCGCCGCGAAGACCTATTGCCCATGCCCACGCCCGCCTCCGCCAAGCCTGCCCGTCGCGACCTCGCCAACGCCATCCGTTTCCTCGCCATCGACGCGGTGCAGGCCGCCAACTCCGGCCATCCGGGCATGCCGATGGGCATGGCCGACATAGCGGAAGTGCTGTGGAACGACTACCTCAGCCACAACCCGAACAACCCCAAGTGGTTCAACCGCGACCGCTTCGTGCTGTCCAACGGCCACGGCTCGATGCTGCAGTACGCACTGCTGCACCTGGCCGGCTATGACCTTTCGGTCGAGGATCTCAGGAACTTCCGCCAGCTCGAGTCCAAGACTCCGGGTCATCCAGAGAACTTCATGACCCCGGGGGTGGAGACCACCACCGGCCCGCTCGGCCAGGGTTTCGCCAACGCGGTCGGCCTGGCGCTGGCCGAGAAGCTGTTGGCCCAGCGCTTCAACCGGCCGGAGATGGAAATCGTCGACCACCGCACCTGGGTATTCATGGGCGATGGCTGCCTGATGGAAGGCATCTCGCACGAGGCCGCCTCGCTGGCCGGCACCTGGGGCCTGGGCAAGCTGGTCGCGTTCTGGGACGACAACCACATCAGCATCGACGGCAATGTCGAGGGCTGGTTCACCGACGACACCCCGGCGCGGTTCGAGGCCTACGGCTGGAACGTGGTCCGCGGTGTCGACGGGCACGACAGTGATTCGATCAAGGCCGCGATCGAGCAGGCACTCGCCAGCAGCGATAAGCCGACCCTGGTCTGCTGCCGCACCACCATTGGTTATGGCTCGCCCAACAAGGCGGGCAAGGAGTCCAGCCACGGGGCGCCGCTGGGCCTGGACGAGATCGCCGCATGCCGCAGCGGCCTGTGCTGGGAGCACCAGCCGTTTGAGATCCCGCAGGAGATCTACGACGGCTGGCGCGCGGGCAACGCCGGCACCGCGCGCGAGGAGCAGTGGAACCGGCAGTTCGACGCGTACGCGCAGCGCCACCCGCAACTGGCCGAGGAACTGGTGCGGCGCTCGCACGCCGAGCTGCCGGCCGGGTTCGCCGCCGCGGCCGATGCGTTCGTCGCCAGGTTGCAGGCCGAAGGCCCCAGCATCGCCTCGCGCAAGGCCTCGCAGATGGCGATTGCCGAATTCGCGCCGTTGCTGCCTGAGCTGGTCGGCGGCTCGGCCGACCTGGCCCATTCCAACCTGACCCTGTGGAGTGGCAGCAAATCGGTCAACAGCGACGACCCGGACGCCAACTACGTCTATTACGGGGTGCGCGAGTTCGCGATGACCGCGATCAGCAACGGCCTGAACCTGCACGGCGGCTTCATTCCGTTCGACGCGACCTTCCTGGTGTTCAGCGACTACGCGCGCAACGCGGTGCGCATGAGCGCGCTGATGGGAGCGCACGCGATCCACGTCTATACCCACGACTCGATCGGACTGGGCGAGGACGGCCCCACCCATCAGCCGATCGAACACCTGGCAAGCCTGCGCTACATCCCCGGCAACGACGTATGGCGGCCGTGCGATGCCGTCGAGTCGGCGGTGGCGTGGCGCATGGCGATCGAGCGCTTTGATGCCCCGAGCTGCCTGGTGTTCTCGCGCCAGACCCTTGCTCACCAGGCGCGCGACCAGCGCCAGGTGGGCGACATTGCGCGCGGCGGTTACGTGCTGCGCGGCGGTGGCGCCAACCCGGAGCTGATCCTGATCGCGACCGGTTCTGAAGTCGGCCTGGCGATGCAGGCGGCCGAGCGACTGGGCGACGGCGTGCGCGTGGTGTCGATGCCGTGCAGCGACGTGTTCGACCGGCAGGATGCCGCCTACCGCGAATCGGTGTTGCCCAACGCCTGTCGCAGGCGGGTCGCGATCGAGGCTGGCGTCAGCGACTTCTGGCGCAAGTACGTCGGCCTGGATGGCGCGGTGGTCGGCATCGACACCTTCGGCGCCAGCGCGCCGGCGGAGAAGCTGTTCCCGCACTTCGGCTTCACCGTCGAGCGGGTGGTCGAGGCCGCCAAAGCGCTGGGCTGAGGGTGCAGGGCGGGTGCGACGACGCGCCCGTCCGGTATTGCCGACAGAGCTGTGTGGTCCCCGCGACTAGCCCGGCGCCCGCGCTCGCGAATCAGGCCGGCAGCCACGATTCGCACACCACCCGGTTGCGGCCGCGCGCCTTGGCCAGGTAAAGCAGGCGGTCCGCGTCAGTGAGCATGCCGTGCAGGTCGGTGTCCTGGCGATGGCAGACGCCGATGCTCACGGTCACGCGGATGGTGTGCTGCTTGTACATGATGCGCAGCTTCGCGATCGCATCGCGCAGGGCTTCCAGGGAGGCGCTGGCCGCCTCGCTGGACTGTTCCGCGGCGAGCATGCAGAACTCCTCGCCGCCAAAACGTGCCACCAGGTCGCCGGCGCGTGCGTGCTGCGCCACCGCCGCGGCCACCGCGCGCAGGGCGGCATCGCCGGCGTCGTGGCCGTAGTGGTCGTTGATCTGCTTGAAGCGGTCCAGGTCGAGCATCGCCACGGTCATCGGTGCGTCCGTCCGCGCCAGCGCGCGCGTGCCCTGGTCGAAGAAGTGGCGCCGGTTGGGCAGGCCGGTCAAATAGTCGCGCGTGGCCAGGTCCTGCAAGGTGCCGATCAGCTCCAGGTTGTCGACATTTTGCGAGATGCGGCAGAAGAACTCCTCGCGCGAGAAAGGCTTGCGCACGAAGTCGTTGGCACCTTGTTTGAGGAAGCGCGCGACCAGCGAGGGCCCGCCGCCAGCCGAGGTGCCGACGATCGACAGCATGTCGCGCGCGTGCGCCTGCCGCGCGCGGCGGATGAACTCGATGCCGTCGGTGCCGGGCAGGTCGTGCTCGACCACGATCAAGCGGATCGAGGCATCCTCCGACAGGGCCGCCAGCCCCGCCGCCGCGTCCGCGGCGCAGCGCACGCGAAAGCCGTACAGATCGAGCAGGTCGGCCACCTGCGCGCGGGTCTCGGCCAGGTCGTCGACCACCAGCGCGGTGATGCTGCGGTTGCGTTCGATCCGGCGCACCAGCCATACCAGGTAATCGATGTTGCCCGGCGCATCCTTGAGTACGTAATCGATGATCGGCTGTTCGGCCAGGCGCTGGCGCGCGGTCTCGTCGTAAACGCCGGTCACCACCACGGTCGGGACGCGGTGGGCGATCAACAGCCCGGTGATCTGGTCGCCACCGGCGTCGGGCAGCACCAGGCCGGTCAGGGCCAGGAAGAACGGCGTGGCGGCATGGGTTTCCAGAGCCTGTCTGGCCGCGGTCAGTGATGCCACCACAACAACGTCGACGCCGAGGCGTTCGCGCAATTCGCTGGCCAGCATCCCGGCGTAGAAGCGCGAGTTCTCGATCAGCAACACGCGGCCGTTGGTGGTCCCGGTCCCGACCTGGTCCTGCAGCGAGGGTGGGAAGTGGGTCATGGCGGGCGGCGGTCGTCCGTGGCGGGTGGATTGTCCTGTGATTATCGGCAACGCCGCGGCGGGCTTGAGTCCGACACGCACGGTGGCAGGCAGCCGCAGCGGCGGCAAAGGGGCTTGACAGAGGCGTTTACAGGCGTAATCTGTATGAAAATTACGGATGTAAACGATGCAGATCAGCGAAGCCGAATCGATCGTGATGGACGTGCTGTGGCGCCGCCATCCGCTGACCGCCGATCAGGTGGTCGCGGCGCTCGCCGACAGCCAACAGTGGCAGGAACCGACCATCAAGACCTTGCTCAACCGCCTGCTGAACAAGGGCGCGGTGAGCGCCGAACGGCACGGTCGCCGCTATCTCTACGCCCCGCAGCTGCAGCGCAAGGACTGGCTGCTCGGCGAAAGCCAGGGGCTGCTGGAGCGACTGTTCGACGGCCGCATCGCGCCGCTGGTCGCGCATTTCAGCGAGCACCGCAGGCTCAGCCGCGAGGACATCGCCGAACTGCGGCAATTGCTGGAGGAGATCGATGATGAGCCTCGCTGAGACCGCTATCGCTGACACCATCGCGCTGCTGGTCGAGACCACGCTGGCCTCGAGCGTGGCGGTGTTGCTGGTGCTGGCACTGCGCCGGCCGTTGCGCCGCCGCTTCGGTGCGGCGCTCGCGTATTGCCTCTGGCTGCTGGTGCCTGCGGCGTTGCTGGCGGTGCTGTTGCCGGCGGCGACGGTCGCGCCGGTGCCGGTGTCGATGGTGACCGTCGGCACCCCGGTCCCGCAGGTGCTCGCGACCGGGGCGGTGCGCGTGATCGACTGGCAACTCTGGCTTGCGGTGTTGTGGGCGCTCGGCGCGCTCGCGCTGGCGGGCCGCC
Organism: Novilysobacter longmucuonensis; assembly: GCF_046600735.1. NCBI lineage: Bacteria > Pseudomonadati > Pseudomonadota > Gammaproteobacteria > Lysobacterales > Lysobacteraceae > Novilysobacter > Novilysobacter longmucuonensis. The sequence goes on along the minus strand of NZ_JBJMAW010000008.1, from coordinate 151,110 downwards.
TGGTCCGGCAGCAGCGCCGCTTCTGCCGCGCGCTGGGTCCCCTGCGCATGCGCAGCGATGGCCTGCAGCAGGCCCGCGGGGTCGACGGGTTGCCGGCGGCGCTGGGCCTGTGGCGCCCGCGGATCGTGGTGCCGGCCGATTTCGACACCCGCTACAGCCTCGAGCAGCAGGCGCTGATGCAGGCCCACGAGCGCCTGCACATCCGCCGCGGCGACCTGCAGGTCAATGCGCTGGCGGCCGCGCTGCGCTGCCTGTTCTGGTTCAACCCCCTGTTGCACCTGGCCGCGCGGCATTTTCGCCAGGACCAGGAACTGGCCTGCGACCAGCGCGTGATCGCGCGCCACCCGCAATCGCGCCGCGCCTACGGCGAGGCGATGTTCAGGACCCAGCTCGCCGCGCAGCCGCTGCCGCTGGGGTGTCACTGGCTGGCTTACGACGGCAGCCGCGCCCATCCGCTCAAGGAGAGAATCGCCATGCTCAAGCAACCTGCTCCCTCGTTGTCCCGCTGGATTACCGGCAGCCTGGTGGTGACCGTGCTGACGGTGACCGCCGGTGTCTCGGCCTGGGCCGCGCAGCCCAAGCGCAGCGAGTCCATTGCTGCTGACGGCGCAGCCGCAGGAATGGTCCGAGCCGATGTCACGCTGCAGATTGGCAGTGGGGACATGCATGACTTCACATTGGCCAACCCCGCCGGCCAGCCGTTTTCATTCAACGTGCGGGAAAACGGTCAGCTGTGGGAAGTGACGGCCACGGCGGCCCCGCGACCCGATGGAACGATCGATTTCCGCTCTTCCATTGCCCGGGACGGCGCAGTAGTGGGATCGCCGCGTCTGATCGTTCGGAATGGAGAGGCTTCCGGAATCAGGATTGGCAAAGCTTCGACGGGGGGCTCGGAAGCAATCGAGCTCGGACTAAGGCTGACATCGAACCCGCCGCCTGCGCCGCCGCCTCCGCGGCCACCCGCACCGCCCGCGCCGCCTGCGCCGCCTGCGGCACTTCCAGCTCCGGGATCGGCGGCACCGCCTGCACCATCGGCGCCGCCTGCACCGCCGGCACCACCCGCGCCACCCGCACTGCTTGACGCCGGCAACGCCGCCAGAGCGCTGCACCCGCCGCGCTATCCAGCACAAGCCGCTGAACAGCGCGTGGGTGGAAAGGTGGTGCTGCTGGTCGACATCGGCGCCGACGGCAAGCCGACCGCAGTGGAGGTCGAGAGCGCCACACCGGCCGGGGTGTTCGATACCGCCGCGGTCGAGGCGGCGTGGAAGTGGTCGTTCAACCCGAAGATCCAGGATGGCAAGCCGGTGGCCAGCCGGGTGCGGGTGCCGGTCACGTTCGAACCGGATAAGCCGGCAGAAGTGCAGGGCTGAGCGATCTCGGCGGCCACTCGCTGCATTGCGGCGAGGACCGCAGGGTGGGCACGCTATCGGTGCCCACCATCGCCGTTCCCGGTCGGCGGGCACAAAGACCGTGCCCACCCTACGCCAGCAGCAGCTTGCCGGCGGCGATCAGCAGCACCACTCCGAGCGCTCGCCGCAGCATCTTCACGGGCAGCCACTTCAGGCCCAGCTGCGTGCCGATCAGTGCGCCGAGCGCCACTGCCATCAGCCACGCCGGCAAGGCGACCGGCAGCGTGCCGGTGGCATGCAGCAGGCCGCTCAGGGCGGTCAGCGAATTGATCCAGACGAACGCGACCGAAGTGCCGCTGGCCTCGCGCGTCGGCATCCAGTGCGCGAACAACAGTAGCGGGGTCAGGAAGATCGCCCCGCCGGTGCCGGTCAGCCCCGACAGCACCCCGATCGCGCCGCCGGCCAGCAGGCCCGGCAGCCACGGCACGCGACGCCCGATCGCCCGGACGTCCTCGGACTCGGCGTTTGCCGCGCTGCGGAAGACACCGAACGCCGCGACCAGCAGCACCGCGCCCAGCAGCATCGAATAGCTCTCGCGCGCAAGCGTCACCTGCGCGGCAAAGAACGCCGCCGGCGCCGAGCTCAGCACGAACGGCAGCACGTTGCGCCACCGCACGTGCCCGTTCCGCCAGAAGCGGATCAGGCCGATGCCGCCGACCAGCAGGTTCAGCGCGAGCGCGGTCGGGCGCATCTGCTCGGGCGCGAACCCGAGCAGCGCCATCGCCGCGATGTACCCACTGGCGCCGGCATGGCCGACCGACGAATACAGCGTCGCCACGACCAGCAACAGCAGCGCCAGGAGCAGTTCGGTCTCGCCCATGCGCGCGCATGCTACGCGAGCGCGCCGTAATCCCCCGTAGGAGCGGCTTCAGCCGCGATCGAATTGCTGGATCGGTAAGATATTTTGACGCGGATCGGAGCGAAAAAAGGCGGATGAAGCGGATAAACCGGATAAAGGCGCTCTTACCTTCCCACCTGCTTTGATCCGCGTTCTTTTTGCTCTGATCCGCGTCGAATGTCCTTGCCGCTCCGGTCGTGATTGAAAGCCGGACCCTTCGCCCCGGTAGGAGCGGCTTCAGCCGCGATCCGGAATCGGCGCAGCCGGTCTGCTCACGATCGCGGCTGAAGCCGCTCCTGCAGCGCTCAGCCGCCGAGCGCGGCGTTGAGCATGGCCGCCAGGTGGCTCCCGCCGCGGCGCAGCTGCGCCTCGGCCACCGGCCGCCAGCGCTCGACATAGGCCGGCGCGATGGCCGCCTGCGCCGGGTAGGTCTGCACCGCGATCCGGCACGAGGTTTCCGCCCAGGCCGCGGCATCGCCGTCGGCCGACACCGCCAGCGGCATGGCGCGCAGCCGGTGCAGGTAGGCCGCCTCGTCGAGCGCGGCGGTGCGCAACAAGCCGCTGTCCCACAGCGCGTGCAGATTGCTGCCGTCGTCCTCGCCGTGGGCGTCGGGCAGGGTGACCTCGACATCGTTGCCGCCGCGGTCGTCGCCGTAGCCGGCGTGCTGCGGCTGGTGCACGTCGCCGACGAAATGCACCACGAACTTCAGCGCCTGCACGCGCGCGGCGCGGGGCTGGGTACGGTCGGCGAGGATCGCGGCCTGGGCGTTGATCGCCTCGACCACGCAGTCGCCGCCGGCGCAGGCGCGTTCGGCGTCATACCGGCAATCGTGTTCGGCGATGTTGACGTAGTGCCACGGCGCGCTGCGCCTGCCCAGGTCCGGATCGTTGGCACGCACCTGGTCGGCCCAGGTGGCCACGCCGGGCAGGCTCGGCTCGGCTTCGGCCGCGAGCAGGTCGGCGATGTCCGTGCGGGCCTGCGGCGTCAGGTCGTCCCAGGCCAGCGCCGCGACCAGCCGGTGGCCCAGCGGCCCCCAGGCGGTCGCCGGTCCGGCAAAGACCAGCAACACAGTGAGCAGCACGACAGGCAGGCGTCTGGGCGGGAGTTTCGGCAAGATCGCAGTCAGATGCACAAGGCGCATGGCAGCATTCCGGATGCGGGGTGAACGGATTCCACCCGAGACGCTAAAATACCGGGCTTTCATGTCATCCGCCTGTCAGGAGCCCCGAAATGGCGATCAAGGTTGGTATCAACGGCTTCGGCCGCATCGGACGCAATGTGCTGCGCTCGGCCGTGCAGAACTTCGCAGGCGACATCGAGATCGTCGCGATCAACGATCTGCTCGAGCCGGACTACCTCGCCTACATGCTCCAGTACGACTCGGTGCACGGGCGCTTCAAGGGCGAGGTCGCGGTCGAGGGCAGCCATCTGATCGTCAACGGCCGGAAGATCCGCCTGACCCAGGAGCGCGACCCGGCCAACCTGAAGTGGGACGAGGTCGGCGCCGAGGTGGTGATCGAGTCCACCGGGCTGTTCCTGACCAAGGACACCGCGCAGAAGCATCTCGATGCCGGCGCATCGAAGGTCATCATGTCGGCCCCTTCCAAGGACGACACGCCGATGTTCGTGTTCGGCGTGAACCACAAGAGCTACAACGGCGAGGCGATCCTCTCCAATGCCAGTTGCACCACCAACTGCGTGGCGCCGCTGGCCAAGGTGCTCAACGACAAGTGGGGCATCAAGCGCGGCCTGATGACCACCGTGCACGCCGCCACCGCGACCCAGAAGACCGTCGACAGCCCCAGCAATAAGGACTGGCGCGGCGGCCGCGGCATCCTGGAGAACATCATCCCGTCCAGCACCGGCGCGGCCAAGGCGGTCGGCAAGGTCATCCCCGAGCTCAACAAGAAGCTCACCGGCATGAGTTTCCGCGTGCCGACCTCGGACGTGTCGGTGGTCGATTTGACCGTCGAGCTGGAAAAGGACGCCAGCTATGCCGAGATCTGCGCCGAGATGAAGGCGCAGAGCGAAGGCGCGCTGAAGGGCATCCTGGGCTACACCGAGGACATGGTGGTCGCGACCGACTTCCGCGGTGATGCACGCACCTCGATCTTCGATGCCGGCGCCGGCATCGCGCTGGACGCCACCTTCGTCAAGCTGGTCAGCTGGTACGACAACGAGTGGGGTTATTCGAACAAGTGCCTGGAGATGGCCCGGGTGGTGGCGGCGAAGTAAGCCGGCATCGCAGTTGGATGGAGAAGCCCCGCAGTAGCGGGGCTTTTTCGTTCCGGCGCCCGTAGGAGCGGCTTCAGCCGCGATCGGAAACCGGCGCGTGCGAATGCCGTCACGATCGCGGCTGAAGCCGCTCCTACGAAAGACGCGAGCTAGAACGCCGCGTCGAACGCAACTTCGCCCTGCACGCCCACCTGATAGGCCGACACCCGGCGCTCGAAGAAATTGGTCACCTCCTGCACGTCCTGCAGGTCCATAAAGCCGAACGGGTTGCTCGACCCGAAGTGTTTGGGCATGCCGAGCTGGGCCAGGCGCTGGTCGGCGCAGTATTCGAGGTACTGGCGCATGTCCCTGGGTGACAGGCCGACCACGCCGCCGGACAACACGTCCTGCGCGAACAGGGTTTCGCATTCGACCGCCTGCTCGAACATATCGATCACCTGCGCGCGCAGGTCGGCATCGAACAGGTCGGGTTCCTCCTCGCGCGCGGTCTTGATCACCTCGAACGCGAACGTCATGTGCCCGCTTTCGTCGCGGAATACCCAGTTGGTGCCCGAGGCCAGGCCATTGAGCAGCCCGCGCGAGCGCAGGTAATACACGTAGGCGAACGCGGCGAAGAAGAACAGGCCCTCGATGCAGCCGGCGAAGCAGATCAGGTTGAGCAGGAACTGGCGGCGCTGCTCGCGCGTCTCGATGCGCTGAATTTCCTGCATCGAGTCGATCCAGCGGAAGCAGAATTCGGCCTTGGCGCGGATCGAGGGGATGTTCTCGATTGCGTCGAAAGCCTTGGCGCGCTCGGCCGGGTCGGGCAGGTAGGTGTCGAGCAGAGTGAGGTAGAACTGCACGTGCAGTGCTTCCTCGTACAGCTGCCGCGACAGGTACATGCGCGCCTCGGGCGCGTTGATGTGCTGGTAGAGGTTCAGCACCAGGTTGTTGGACACGATGCTGTCGCCGGTGGCGAAGAACGCGACCAGCCGCTCGACCAGGTGGCGCTCGGCCGGACCCAACTTGTCGCGCAGGTCGTTGACATCGAGCGAGAAGTCGACCTCTTCGACCGTCCAGGTGTTGCGGATCGCGTCGCGGTACATCTCGTAGAACTGCGGATAGCGCATCGGCCGCAGCGTGAGGTCGAAGCCGGGGGAGAGTAGGAGGTTGGACATGATTTTTCCTGGATGTTCGGACTGCGTAGGAGCGGCTTCAGCCGCGATCGGATCTCCAATCGCGCGCGCCGGCTCCCGATCGCGGCTGAAGCCGCTCCTACAGCGGCATCGCTATTGGCAGGCCTCGCAGGACGCGGGATTCTCGAGCGAGCACGCGATGGCTGCTTCAGGCGCCGCCATCGCACTCACCGTCGACTTCGCGATCCGTGTCGCCGGCCGCGAGCGCAGGTAATACGTCGTCTTCAATCCCTGCTTCCACGCATACATGTACATCGACGACAACGCGCCGATGTTCGGGCTCTCGATGAACAGGTTCAGCGACTGGCTCTGGTCGATGAACGCGCCGCGCTCGGCGGCCATGTCGATCAGCGAGCGCATCGGCACCTCCCACACTGTGCGGTAGACCGCGCGCAGCGACTGGGGGATCTGGGTGATGCCCTGGACCGAGCCCTCGGCCAGCTTGATCGCGTCGCGCAGTTCCGGCGTCCACAGCCCGAGCTGCTTGAGCTCCTCGGCAAGATACCTGTTGACCACCAGGAAATCGCCCGACAGCGTCTCGCGCTTGAACAGGTTGGACACCTGAGGCTCGATGCATTCGTAGCAGCCTGCGATCGAGGCGATGGTCGCGGTCGGCGCGATCGCGACCAGCAGCGAGTTGCGCAGGCCGTGCTGCTTGATCCGCTCGCGCAGGGCGTCCCAGCGTGCGCCGTCGGTCGGGGTGGCGTCCCATGCGTCGAACTGCAACTCGCCGCGGGCGGCGCGGGTGTCGTCGAAGCCCGGGTGGCGCCCCTGCTCCAGCGCCAGCTCGTTCGACGCCGACAACGCATGGAAGTAGATCGCTTCGGCGATCCCGCGCGACAGCTGCCGCGCCGGTTCGGAATCGAACGGCAATCGCAGCTTGAAGAACACGTCCTGCAGGCCCATCACGCCCAGCCCGACCGGGCGCCACTTGAGGTTGGCGCGGCGCGCGGTCTCGATCGGATAGAAGTTAAGGTCGATCACGCGGTCGAGCTGGCGCACCGCCAGGCGCACGGTCTCGGCGAGCTTCTCGAAGTCGAACGCGGCCTTGCCGTCGTCAAGCAGCTCGACGTGGTGCGACAGGTTGATCGAGCCCAGGTTGCATACCGCGGTTTCGTCCTGCGATGTGACCTCCAGGATCTCGGTGCACAGGTTGGACAGGTGCACCACGTTGCCGGCGCGCGCGGTCTGGTTGCAGGCGCGGTTGGACTTGTCCTTGAAGTTCATCCAGCCGTTGCCGGTCTGGGCCAGCGTGCGCATCATCCGGCCGTACAGCTCGCGCGCCTTGACCTGCTTGCTGGCCAGACCGGCGGCCTCGGCCGCAAAGTAGGCGCGATCGAACGCCTCGCCAAACAGGTCGGTCAATTGCGGCACCTGGTGGGGGTCGAACAGCGACCACGTCGCATCGCTCTCGACCCGGCGCATGAACTCGTCGGGGATCCAGTTGGCGAGGTTGAGGTTGTGGGTGCGGCGCGCCTCGTCGCCGGTGTTGTCGCGCAGCTCCAGGAACTCCTCGACATCGGCATGCCACGGCTCCAGGTAGACGCAGGCCGCGCCCTTGCGCTTGCCGCCCTGGTTGACCGCCGCGACCGAGGCATCAAGCGTCTTCAGCCACGGCACGATGCCGTTGCTCAATCCATTCGTCGACCGGATCAGCGAACCGCGCGAGCGGATCCGCGTGTAGCTCAGCCCGATGCCGCCGCTGAACTTGCTGAGCTTGGCCACGTCCATGTAGCGCTGGTAGATAGCCTCCAGCGAATCCTCGGGCGAATCGAGCAGGAAACAGCTCGACAGCTGCTCGTGGGTGGTGCCGGCATTGAACAGCGTCGGAGAACTCGGGATGTAGTCGAGCTGCGCCATGCGTCGGTACAGCGCGAGCGCATCGGCCACGTCCTCCGACAGTGCGCAGGCCACGCGCAGGAAGAACTGCTGCGGCGTCTCGATCACCGTCCGCGCGGTCGGGTGGCGCAAGAGATACCGGTCGTACAGCGTGCGCAGGCCGAAGTAGTCGAAGCGATGGGTAAGGCTGTGGTCGATCGCGTCATTGAGCTTGCGCGCGTTGGCCTGCACGAATCCGAGCAGGCGCGGGTTGACCAGTCCCAGATCGAAGCCGCGCTGCACCGATTGCGAGAACGCGTTGATGTCGATCGCCGCGACTTCCTTCTCGATCACCCCGGCCAGCAGGCGCGCGGCGAGCCGGCCGTACTCGGGCTCCTCGGCGGTCAGCAGCGCGGCGGTGCGGATCGACAACTCGTCGAGTTCGCGGGTGCTGGCGCCGTCGTAAAGCCCGGAGATCGTGCGCGTGGCGACGCGCATCGGATCGATCGCATACAGGTCCTGGCTGCAGCGGGTGATCGCGCGCACGATCTTGTTGAGGTCGACCGGCTCGCGCGCGCCGTTGCGCTTGGTCACGCTCATGCTGGACGCGGCGGCGGGTGGGGTCAGCGCAAAGCCGGGGCTGTCGTCGTGGTGCGCGTGGGTGGTGCGAACGGTCGTGGTCGTGTCGACGGCGTGCTCGACAACGGCAGCGTCTGCATCGTGCATGGACATAAGGTGACTCCGGTGCGTGGGCGCACGGTTCGTCGGCCTCCCCTCGAAGGACGACGCACGCAGGCGCGGACGCACCGGCCGGCACCGCAGCGCGGTTTCGGCGGCACGGCCACGCCCCCGCGGGCGCGGAGTCGACAGGGTGGGATGCGGGTGTCGCGCGGGCCGAGACGCGGCCACCTGTCCGCATCGAACGATGCGGTTGCGACACCGGCCGTCTTCCCCCGAAGACTCGCTGGCCGGTCACCGCGCGGTGTGCATCGCGCGGCTGTCGGCAGGTCTTCGGGCTCTGGACGCGAGACGGCGTTCTCGTAGGAGCGGCTTTAGCCGCGATCGCATGCCAGAAGCATCGCGGCTAAAGCCGCTCCTACGAAAAACAAAACCGACTTCACCTACTGGCCGTCGCTTCCCAGGGTTTGGCGCCCCAGTGCCATGACGGCGGTCGTTTCCACTACCGCTGCGGGGCAGCGCCGGAATGGGATCGTTCGATCCGCACCGGCTTCCCGTTTTAAGCCGACCGAGGTCGGCACCGACGGCCACAACATAATGTGGACGATGCGTGCGGTCAACACAAAATGTGCCCCATGGCCGCCATCACCGGATTTCGCCATACGCGGTGGCGGTGGTGTAACGTTCGGCGCTGGGAAGGGACAGGGGGACAGGCTATGGAAGGGTTGATCGGACTGCTTGTGCTGGTGGTCTTGGCCGTGCCGGTGCTGCTGGTCGTTGCGCTGGCGATGATCGGCGGGCTGCGCAGGCGCGTGACCGCGCTGGAAGAACAGCTCGCCCGGCGCCATGCCGCCGCGCACGCGCAGGCGCCGGACGCCGCCATGCACGAACCGACGCTGGCCGAACTGATGCAGGCGCAGCGCACCGCGCCGCAGCGCCCGGTCGCGCCCGAGCCGCGCGCGGCAACCGAGCCCGGACCTGCACCGAGCGCAACCACACCAGCCGTACCGACGCCGCCCGCCCCTGCATCGTCGGCCACCGCATCGACAACATCCTCGTCGAGAGCATCCTCGTCGAAAGCCGCATCGCCACCGCCGCTGCCGTCGGCAGCCAGTGCGACTTCCGCGCGTCCGCTCCCGGCGCACGCGGCTTCCGGATCGGGTCGGTCGCAGTCGCAGTTGCAGTCGCCAGATCCGCTCACGCTCGCCGCACGCGCGGTGCGACGGTGGTTCAGCGAGGGCAACGTGCCGGTGAAGGTCGGCATGCTGGTGTTGTTCGCCGGCGTCGCGGCGTTGCTGAAGTACGCGGGTGACCAGGGCTGGGTGTCGCTGCCGGTCGAGCTGCGTTTCGCAAGCGTGGCGGCGGCCGCGCTCGCGGCATTGGTATTCGGCTGGCGCCAGCGCGAGACCCGGCGCGGTTTTGCGTTGAGCCTGCAGGGCGGCGCGATCGGCGTGCTGCTGCTGGTGGTGTTCGCAGCGTTCAAGCTGGTGCCGTTGCTGCCGGCCGGCGCCGCGTTCGCGCTGAGCATCGTGCTGGTCGCGGGCGCGGGTGTACTGGCGGTGGCGCAGAACGCGGTGGCGCTGGCGTTGCTGGGCATCCTCGCGGGGTTTCTCGCGCCGCTGTGGCTGTCCACCGGGCAGGGCAACCATGTCGCGCTGTTCGGCTACTACGCGGTGCTCAACGCGGCGATCTTCGCGATCGCGTGGTGGCGTCCGTGGCGTGCGCTCAACGTGCTGGGGTTCGTCTTCACCTTCGCGATCGGCAGCTTGTGGGGCGTTTTGGAATATCGCCCGGAAGACTTCGCAACCACCCAGCCGTTCCTGCTGCTGTTCTTCGCGTTCTACCTGCTGATTCCGGTCCTGTACGCGCGCCGCCGCGCTGCGGGCCGACGCGACGTGATCGACAGCTGCCTGCTGTTCGGCACCCCGCTGGTCGCGTTCTCGCTGCAGGCCGGCCTGCTCGAGGGCGAGCGGCTGCCGCTTGCGTACTGCGCACTCGGGCTCGGAGCGATTTACTCATTGCTCGCGGCGTGGTTGCGGCGGCGCGAGCACTTCCAGCGACTGGTCGCGCCGTATGCGGTGCTCGCGGTCGGTTTTGCGACGCTCGCGGTGCCGCTGGCTGTGGCGGCGCATGCGACCGCCTGCGTGTTCGCGCTCGAAGGCGCGGCGCTCGCCTGGCTTGGGCTGCGCCAACGCAACCGGCTGCAGCAGTGGTCGGGCGCGGCATTGCAGGTGGGTGCGGCGGTCGCCTTTGCGATCGGCGTGGGCGATGTGACCTGGCCGGCGCAGGTGCTCATCGCGAATGCACCGTTCATGGCGGCGCTGCTGATCGCGCTGGCCGGCTTCGCGAGTGCCTGGAGCTATCGCCTCGCGGACGTGGGGCAGGCCGCGGGGTGCTACTACGTGTGGGGCTTGGCCTGGTGGTTCGGCAATGGGCTGCACGAGATCGACAGGTTCGCGACCGGCGCTGTCGAGATCGACTTTGTGCTGATGCTGACGCTGGTCACCGGCTGGCTTGCGGCCGAAGTGCACCGCCGCCTGCCGTCGGCCGCGCTGGTGTGGACCGCGGCATTGGCGCTGCTGGCAACGCTGCCGCTAGCCTTCGCGCAGGTCGACGCACACACCCATCCGTTGGCGGGCCACGGCGCGATCGCGTGGCTGCTGTTCGCGATCGCGGGCTGGCGCATCCTGGCGAGCCTGCGCGAGCAGCCGGTGAGCGCGGTCGGCCTCGGCCACGGCGCGTGGCTGCTCGGGTGGGCGCTGGTGGCGTCGCTGTCGCTGCATCAGCTGGTCGACGCGGCAGGGCTCGGTTCGGGCTGGCTGTTCGCGATCACGATGCTGCCGTGGCTCGCGCTCGCGGCGGCGCTGCAATGGCGGCCGCAGTCCGTATCGTCGCCGCTGACGGAGCGGTTCGATGAGTGGCGTGGTGGACTGCAATGGCTGCTCGCGATAGGCCTCGCGCTAAGCTGGTGCAACGGGCTGTGGTTAGCTGGCGACAGCGCGCCGCTGCCGTGGTTGCCGCTGCTCAACCCGCTCGAACTGGTGCAGGTGGTGATGCTGCTTGTGCTCGCGGCATGGCTGCGATCGCCGCAGATCGGTGACGAGCTCGCGTCGCGGCACATCCCGCTGCTGGCCATCGCGGGTTTCGCGCTGGTCAGCGTGGTGACCTTGCGCGCCGCCCATCACTTGGGCGACGCGCCGTGGGGCATCACGATGTTCTCGATGAGCCTGGTGCAGACCAGCCTGACCGTGGTGTGGAGCCTGCTCGGGGTTATTAGCTGGATCCTCGGCTCGCATCGCGGGCAGCGCGGCTTGTGGCTGGCCGGAGCGGTTCTGATGGCGGTGGTGCTGGGCAAATTGCTGATGGTCGATCGCCAGCACCTGGGCAACCTGCTCGGCATCCTGTCGTTCATCGCCTACGGCCTGCTGTGCACGGTGGTCGGGTACTTCGCGCCGGCGCCGCCGCGCGCGGAGGTGCGCGGTTTCCAACTCGGCGAGAACACTCCATGAGTCGCCCGCTGTGCATGAAACGCCTGCTGCTAGCCGCCATGCTGCTGGTCGCCGTGCTGCTGCCGCTGGTCGCACTCGCGGCGGTCCGTGACGACTACGCAACGCAATGGCCGCTGATCCTGAGTCGTGACGACGCCGGTGCGTACCGGGTGGTGCTCGACGAACATGTGTACCGGCAGTTGCAGACGCCCGACCTGCGCGATTTCGAAGTAATCAACGCTGATGGTGTGGCGATGCCGGCCGCAGTGTTCGCGCCGGAACAGCCGCTGGCGAAACCGGCGCGGCGTGTGCCGCTGCCGTGGTTCGCATTGCCGGCGGCTGCCGCCGATGGCGCCGCCGCAGGCTGGCGTCTGATCAGCGAAGCCGACGCCGACGGACGGCTGCGCCGGGTCGAGGTGCGCACCGACGATGCGACCGCGCTACCGCTGCCGCGCACCGCGTTGCTGCTGGATCTCAGCCGGGTGCGCGAGCCGATCGTGGCGCTGGAGCTGCAATGGAAGCCGGTGGACGCGCTCGATCTGGGTTACCGCGTTGAGGTCAGCGACGATCTCCAGCACTGGCGTACGCTGCAGACGCAGGGGCGGCTGGTCGACCTGCGCCGCGACGAGCGCCGCCTGCTGCAGCGGCGCATCGAGTTGACCGGCCTGCGGCATCGACCCGCGCGTTACCTGCGCCTGACGCCGGACCGCAACGGCCAGCCGATCGAGGTCACCGCGCTCAACGCGGAGCTCGCCGACGCGACGGTGCAAGCGGCGCCGCAGTGGCTCGCGCTGCAACCGCTGCGTACGTCTAGCGCGGGCACGTTCGAATACGACAGCGGCGGCCGGTTTCCGGTGCAGCAGGTCGACATCGCGATGCCGGGCAACCATGCGGCCGAATGGCGGCTGGAAAGCCGGGATGCCATGGATGCCGACTGGCGGCCGCGGCTCGGGCCGTGGGTCACCTACAACATCGACGACGCCGGACGGGGCCGCCGATCCGGTGCGCGCACGTTGGGCGGCAGCGTGCGCGACCGCTACTGGCGTCTGCGCGCGAGCAGCGACGTCGCAGCCGGCGAGCCGGTCCTGCGGCTGGGGTATCGGCCCGACGTCGTGGTGTTGCTCGCGCAAGGTCCGACGCCGTATCGCCTGGTCGCTGGCAGCGCACGCGCGCGGCGTGCCGAGTCGCCGCTGCCGCAGTTGGTCACCGCGCTGCGCGAACAGAACGGTCCGGCCTGGCGCCCGGCGCCGGCATATCTCGGGACCCCGCAGGTGCTGGCCGGCGAGGCCGCGTTGCAGCCGTCGCGCGACTGGAAAACCTGGTTGCTGTGGGGCGTGCTCGGTCTGGGTGCGCTGGTGGTGGCAGGGCTTGCGGCGAGTCTGCTGCGCGCGCCGCGCACGACTCAAGACTGACTGTCTCGCCTTTCGGGCGCTTGGCCGCTTGTCTCCTTACCCTTCAAGGGGAAGGCCGGGATGGGAATGGGTTGGACCTGGTTGTTGCTGGTCTTCGCGCAGATCAAACCCATCCCCACCCAACCCTCCCCCTTGAAGGGGAGGGCCTGAAGCGACGCACACCCTGTGGGGAGAGTTCTGAGGGCTTCGGTTTCCATCGAGCGCACACGCCGCGACAATACGCGGGCCGGCGCGTTGCGCCATCCACGCCCCAGGAGGCCCACGTGACCATCGTCCGCATGACCGATCTCGACCTCGCCGGCAAACGCGTGCTGATCCGCGAAGACCTCAACGTGCCGATCGACGCGGATGGCCGCATCAGCTCCGAGCAGCGCATCACCGCCGCCCTGCCGACGCTGAAGCTGGCGCTGGAAAAAGGCGCGGCGGTCATGGTGATGTCGCACCTGGGACGGCCCACCGAAGGCACCTGGAGCCAGAACGATTCGCTGGCGCCGGTCGCCGCGCGCCTGGGCGAACTGCTCGGCATCGAGGTGCCACTGATCAAGGACTGGGTCGGCGGGGTCGAGCTCAAGCCGGGCCAGATCGCGCTGCTGGAGAACTGCCGCATGAACGTCGGCGAGAAGGCCAATGATGCGGCGTTGGCCAAGGCCTACGCACGGCTTTGCGATGTGTTCGTGATGGATGCGTTCGGCACCGCGCATCGCGCGCAGGCCTCGACCCATGGCGTGGTCGAACACGCCAGGGTCGCCGCCGGCGGCCCGCTGCTGATGGCCGAACTCGACGCGCTGGCCAAGGCGCTGGAGACCCCGGCGCGGCCGCTGCTGGCGATCGTCGCCGGCTCCAAGGTCAGCACCAAGCTCGAACTGCTGTCCTCGCTGGTCGGCAAGGTCGACCAGCTCATCGTCGGCGGCGGCATCGCCAACACCTTCATCGCCGCGATGGGCTACGGCGTCGGCAAGTCGCTGGTCGAGATGGATCTGATCGACACCGCAAAACAGATCATGGCCGACGCGAAAGCGCGCAGCGCCGATATTCCGGTGCCGACCGATGTCGTGGTCGCGCCGAAGTTCGCCGCCGATGCACCGGCCACGGTCAAGCCGATCGACGCGGTCCAGGCCGACGACATGATCCTGGACATCGGCCCGGACACCGCCGCGCGCTACGCCGAATTGATCAGGCACGCCGGCACTGTGGTCTGGAACGGGCCGGTCGGGGTGTTCGAGTTTGACGCGTTCGGCCACGGCACCGAAGCCCTGGCGCGCGCGATCGCCGCGAGCAATGCATTTTCGATCGCAGGCGGCGGCGACACCCTGGCGGCGGTCGACAAGTACGGGATCGCCGACGAGGTCAGCTATATCTCCACCGGTGGTGGCGCGTTCCTGGAGTTCCTCGAAGGCAAGGAATTGCCGGCGGTCACGGCGTTGAAGCGGCGCGGCGGCTGACCATCCTGCGGCTTTTTTTGCTTCCCCTCTTTATCAAAAAGGGGCCAGGGGAGATTTGCTGTTGCTTCATCTCCCTACGCAAAGCCAAAGCCAATCTCCCCCAACCCCTCTTTTTCAAAGAGGGGAGCGCATACAGGAGGGGAGTAAAAACTGAGTGAGCCACGTATGACCACCTTATTGTTCGACCTCGACGGCACCCTTATCGACTCCGCGGTCGGCATCACCCGCTGTGTCGCCCATGCGCTGACGCAGATGCAGCAACCGGTGCCGTCCGATATTGAACTGCGCCGCTGGATCGGGCCATCGCTGCGCGCCAGCTTCGGTCCGCTGTTCGAGAACCCCGCGCATGTCGAGCACGCGGTCGAGCACTACCGCGACCGGTTCGAGCGCCACGGCTGGGCCGAGCACGAGCCGTATCCGGGCATCGACGGGGTCATCGAGGCACTGCACGCCGCCGGACATCGTCTGGTGGTGGTCACGGCGAAGAACGAGCCGCATGCGCGCAAGATCATCGACCACCTGCCGTTCGGGCATCGCTTCGATGACGTGATCGGCGCGACCCTGGACGGGCGGCTCAGCGACAAGCCCGAGCTGATCGGCGAGGCGCTGCAGCGGCTGGCGCTGGCGCCGGCGGACTGCTGGATGATCGGCGACCGCCGCATGGACATCGAAGGTGCGCGCCACCACGCCATGCGCAACATCGGCGTGCTGTGGGGCTTCGGCGGCGAGTCGGAGTTGCGCGCCGCCGGCGCCGATCACCTGGCGGCGAGCCCCGCACAACTGCCGGCACTGCTCGCTGCCTGATCGCTCGGCACGGCATGCCACTCCCGCGCTAGCAACCCATACAGCGCCGAATCGCACAGCTCGCCGGCCACGTGCCAGCGTTCGCGCAACAGGCCTTCGCGGACGAAACCCAGACGCTCGGCCAGCCGGCACGAGCCCTGGTTGCGCGGGTCGATGTCGGCCTCGACGCGCCGCAGTGCCAGGCCCTCGAACGCGTGCGCGAGCGCCAGCCGCAGCGCATCCTGGGCGTACCCGCGACCCCAGTGGCTGGAGCGCAGCGCATAACCGATCTCGGCGCGGCCCTGCTCGCGATGGATCGCGCACAGGGTCGCGGCACCGATCAGGCGGTCGCTGTCGCGTTCGGCGATCACCCAGCACAGCATGCGCGTCGCATCGCGCGCGGCGATGGCGTCGGCGAAGTAGTCGCGTGCCTGTGCGATGTCGGTCCAGGCCGGGAAGCTCCAGTAGCGGTTGACCGCGGGATCGGAGTGCACCGCGAAAAAATCCGGCAGGTCGTCTTCACGGAATCCACGCAGGCGCAGGCGCTCTCCGGTCAGTACCGGCAGGTCGTCGGGTGCCGCAGCGGCGGGGGCATCGGGCGCATTTGCAGGGGCGTGGTTCATCGTTGGATTCCGGCTTTGATGGCGCGTTCGGACGGTGCGATGGCTGTGCTAGCGTGAGCTGGCCAGCGCGCAGCTGCACTCATGGAATTCTGACATGTCCGCCAATCCCCGCCGCACCAAGATCCTCGCCACCCTCGGCCCGGCCACCGATGCGCCCGGCGTGCTCGATGCGATCCTCGCCGCCGGGGTCGATGTGGTCCGGCTCAACTTCTCCCACGGCGACCCGGCCTCGCAGATGGCGCGCGCGACCGCGGTGCGCGAGGCGGCCAAACGGGTGGGGCGCGAGGTCGGCATCCTCGCCGACCTGCCCGGGCCCAAGATCCGCATCGACCGCTTCGCCGAGGGCCGGGTCGAACTCACCGCCGGCGAGCGCTTCGACCTGGTCGCCAGCCATGATGTGCCGCCGGGCGACGTGCACCAGGTCGGCGTGAGTTATCTAGGCCTGCCCGGTGACGTGACGCCGGGCGACCACCTGCTGCTCGACGACGGGCTGCTGCAGCTGCGCGTGGACACGGTCGAGGGCGAGCGCATCGCCTGCACGGTGCTCAACGACGGCATGCTGTCGGACCGCAAGGGACTGAACAAGCAGGGCGGCGGACTGTCGCTGGGCGCGCTGACCGAGCGCGACGAGGAACTGATCGCGGTGGCGGCCGAAGCCGGCGCGGATTTCATCGCGGTGTCGTTCTGCCGCAACGCCGCGGACATGCACGACGCCCGCCGGATCGCACGCGCGGCCGGCAGTCACGCCGCGCTGGTGTCGAAGATCGAGCGCGCCGAGGCGATCGAGAACCTGGTCGAGATCATCGAGGCCAGCGACGTGGTGATGGTCGCGCGCGGCGATCTGGGCGTGGAGATCGGCGATGCCGAACTGCCGGGCCTGCAGAAGAAGATCATCCGCGAGTCGCTGGCGCGCAACCGGGTGGTCATCACCGCCACCCAGATGCTGCAGTCGATGGTCGAAAGCCCGATCCCCACGCGCGCGGAGGTGCTCGATGTCGCCAATGCGGTGATCGACGGCACCGACGCGGTGATGCTGTCGGCCGAAACCGCGGCCGGCCGCTATCCGGTCAAGGCGGTCGAGGCGATGGTGCGCATCTGCCTGGGCGCCGAGCGCCAGTTCAAGGCCGATACCGATTTCGAGAAGGCCCCGCGCAACCTGGAAAAGGCCGACCAGGCGATCGCGATGGCGGCGATGTTCCTGTCCGAGCACATCGGCGTGCGCGCGATCGTGGCGATGACCGAGTCCGGCGGCACCGCGCGGTTCCTGTCGCGGTTCCGCTCGCCGGCGCCGTTGTTCGCGCTGTCCCGGCACGAGGGCACGCGTTGCAAGATGACGATGATGCGCGGGGTGCTGCCGTTCGACTTCGACAGCCGCGGCCTGGCCTCGCGCGATGCCGCCCGCGTCTCGATCCGGCAGTTGTTCGAGGCCGGCATGCTCGAGGAGGGCGACCGGCTGGTGTTCACCAGCGGCGAGCACATGGAGCATCACGGCGCGACCAACACGCTGCGCCTGCTGCAGGTCGGCGCCGGTGGCCAGGCCGAAGGGCTCGGCGAGCTCTGAGCCGTTGGCGGTTGCGTAGGCTGAGCTGGCAAGGCCAGCATCGGCAATGACGCGGCCGCTGGGCTTGCCAGCCCAGCCTACGAAGACCTGGGTTGCTGTCTTGCGGCGCGTGTAACTGCCTGTTCTGCATGGATGTCGGCATGGTGTGGGCATAGGTGTTCACATGGCCGGCACGTGGGGCCCCGGCTATAATCGGCCGCTTCCCACCGCAGCCGCAGGACATCCATGAGCATCGAACAGCTTGCCGAAACCGCCCAGGCCATGGTCGCCGCGGGCAAGGGCATCATCGCGATCGACGAGTCCAACAACACCATCAAGAAGCGTTTCGATGGCGTGGGTATCGAGTGCACCGAGGAAAACCGCCGGGCCTACCGCGAGCTGTTGCTGTCGACCCCGAAACTGGGCGACTACATCTCCGGCGCGATCCTGTTCGACGAGACCATCCGCCAGTCCACCCGCGACGGCGTTCCCTTCACCAAACTGATGGCCGACAACGGCATCATCCCAGGCATCAAGGTCGACAAGGGCCCGCAGCCGCTGGCCGGCTTCCCAGGTGAGGTGGTGACCGAGGGCCTGGACGGGCTGCGCGCGCGGCTGGAGGAGTACTACAAGCTCGGTGCGCGTTTCGCCAAGTGGCGCGCGGTCATCAACATCTCCGACGAGCTGCCGACCGGCACCTGCATTGAGGCCAACAGCCACGCCCTGGCGCGCTATGCCGCGCTGTGCCAGGAGCAGGGGCTGGTGCCGATGGTCGAGCCGGAGGTGATCATGGACGGCAGCCACGACATCGAGACCTGCTTCGAGGTCACCGAGGTCACGCTGCGTTCGCTGTTCGGCGCGCTCTACGAGCACAGCGTGATGCTGGAGGGCACGATCCTGAAGGCCTCGATGGTGCTGCCCGGCTCGAACAGCGGCGACAAGGCGAGCGTCGACGAGGTCGCCCTGTCGACCCTGCAGGTGCTCAAGTCGACCGTGCCGGCGACGCTGCCGGGCATCGTGTTCCTGTCCGGCGGCCAGTCCGACGAGGACGCGACCGCGCACCTGGACGCGATCAACCGCTTCGGCCCGCACCCTTGGCCGCTGTCGTTCTCCTACGGTCGCGCGATGCAGTCGGCGGCGCTGAAGCTGTGGTCGCAGGACATTGCGAACAATGTCGGCAAGGCGCAGGACACCGTGTTCGCACGTGCCCGCGACAACGGCCTGGCGGCGCTGGGGCAGTGGAAGGCGGCGTAATTCGGATCGCTACGTCACCAAAAACGCCGGCGCATGCCGGCGTTCTTGTTTAACGATCTAGAATCGAAAGCAAGAGCAAATCCCCCTTGCCCCCCCTTTTCCAAAGGGGGAAACAGCCAAGTGCTTTTCCTGGGCCGCGCAGTGGCTTGCTGTGGCTCCCTCCTTTGGAAAAGGAGGGCTGGGGAGGATTTGCTGTTGGCTCGGCCGACTACTACAGCCCCGCCAGCCACTCGTCGTCCGAGCCCTCATTGACGTCCTCGAACAGGAACGTGCTGAGGTAGCGCTCGCCGGTGTCGGGCAGCATCGCCAGGATCACCGCGCCATCGCCGGCATCCTTCGCGACCTGCAGCGCCGCGGCCACGGTGGCCCCTGCGGAGATGCCGACGAACAGGCCTTCCTCCTGCGCCAGCCGGCGCGCGGTGTCGCGGGCCAGCACGTCGTCGATCGGCACGATCGCGTCGGCGACCTCGCGGTTGAGCACCTCGGGCACGAAATCGGGGGTCCAGCCCTGGATCTTGTGCGGCTGCCACTGCGCGCCGGTCAGCAGCGAGGCCACGGCCGGTTCGCAGGTGGTGATGCGCACCTCCGGCCGCGCCAGCTTGAGCATCTCGCCGACGCCGGTCAGGGTGCCGCCGGTGCCCCAGCCGGTGACGAAATGATCGAGCCGGCCGCCGGCGAAGTCCTGCAGGATCTCCGCCGCGGTGGTCTGCCGATGGTACGCCGGGTTGGCCGGGTTCTGGAACTGGCGCGCGAGGAACCAGCCGTGCTGTTTCGCCAGTTCCTCCGCCCGCCGCACCATGCCGCTGCCGCGCTCGGCGGCCGGGGTCAGGATGACCTTGGCGCCGTAGGCCCGCATCAGCTTGCGGCGCTCGATCGAGAAGGTCTCCGCCATGGTCGCCACGAACTTGTAGCCGCGCGCCGCGCAGACCATCGCCAGCGCAACCCCGGTGTTGCCCGAGGTCGCCTCGACCACCGTGTCTCCCGGTTTGAGCAGGCCGCGCGCCTCGGCGTCGAGGATGATCGCCAGCGCGAGCCGGTCCTTGACCGAGCCGCCGGGGTTGAATGACTCGATCTTGCCGTACAGCGCGACGTGGGCCGGCGCGAGCCGGTGCAGGCGCACCACCGGGGTGCGGCCGATGGTGTCGAGGATGCTGTCGTGGATCATTGCGGCGTGCTCCTGGAGGTGCGTGGAGGGCAGGCATGCCCGGTGGGGGCGGGTGCTCGATGCTGCCGGTGCCCCTGGCTCAACGGCATCACGTTTGGTCATCATTGGCTGCCCAGGCTCGCCGCGCGGCAGCCGCAGCATGCCGAAGAGTGCCACAGCGGTCACACCGCCGGCGTCAAGACCGTGCCGCAGCGGGTCGCGGGTTTTGCGGCATCGGCTGTCAACCTTTGGCCCACGCAAGCGTTACCTGCACGCGGCTACACTCGCCGCCCTGTCTTTTCCCGCTTTTCCGCCCCTTCCCTCCAGAGAGAGGCATGCGAACCGAATCCCGACTCGGCGCCCTCGGCGTCCTTGCACTCGTTTCCGTTTTGGCTGCCTGCGGCAGCAACGAGAGCCGCCGCGCCGGCGGCGAGGGCCGGGCGGTCCCGGTGACCACCCAGCGCGTGCAGATGCGGCCCTGGAGCGACACCGTCGTGTCGCTGGGTACGGTCAAGGCGCGCGAGTCGGTCACCGTGACCGCAAAGGTCAGCGAGACGGTGCGCGATGTGCATTTCTCCAGCGGCGATGTGGTCGAGGCCGGCGCGCCGCTGGTCACCCTGACCGGGCAGGCGCAGCAGGCCGAACTGGTCCAGGCGCAGGCCGCGGCCAACGAGGCCGAGCAGTTGTTCCAGCGCCAGAGCGAACTGGCCAGCCAGCAACTGATCGCACGCTCGGCGCTCGACACACAGCGTGCGATCCGCGATGCCGCCAACGCCCGGGTGGCCCAGATCCGGGCGCAACTGGCCGACCGCGTGATCCGGGCGCCGTTCGCCGGCGTGCTCGGCCTGCGCCAGGTCAGCCCCGGCGCACTGGTGACCCCGGGCACGCCGATCGCCACGCTGGACGATACCGAGCGGGTCTATGTCGACTTCCCGGTGCCCGAGACCATGCTGGCCTTCCTCGCCGAAGGCCAGCACCTGAGCGGGACCACCGCGGCCTATCCCGGAGTCGAGTTCGAGGGCGCGGTCAGCACGGTCGACTCGCGCATCGACCCGGCCACGCGCGCGGTCACCGTACGCGGCGCGTTCGACAACCCGGGCCGCGTGCTGCGCCCCGGCATGCTGCTGCAGGTCACCCAGAGCCGCCCCGAACGCGAGGCGATACTGGTGCCGGAGATCTCGATCGTGCAGGTCGGCAGCAATTCCTACGTCTACCGGGTCGAGCAGGACAGCACGGTCGAGCAGGCCGATGTCGAGATCGGCACCCGGCGCGAGGGCCTGGCCGAGGTGACTGGCGGGCTGGAGGCCGGGGACCGCATCGTGGTCGACGGCACCGGCAAGTTGCGCAACGGCAGCACGATCACCGAGGACAGCGCGCCGGCCACGCCGCCGCAGGAGCCGGTGCAGGAGCAGGCCCCCGGCGGGACCGCCATCCGGCCGCAGCAGGGCTGACCGGCCATGAACATCTCCGACCTCTCGATCCGCCGCCCGGTGTTCGCCACCGTGATGAGCCTGCTGCTGATCGTGCTGGGCGTCATGGCGTTCTCGCGCCTGACCCTGCGCGAGCTGCCGGCGATCGACCCGCCGATCGTCTCGGTCGATGTCAACTACCCGGGCGCCTCGGCGGCGGTGATCGAGACCCGCGTCACCCAGGTGCTGGAGGATGCGTTGTCGGGCATCGAGGGGATCGAGACGATCCAGTCGCGCAGCGTCAACGGTCGCGCCTCGGTGAACCTGGAGTTCACCCTGGAGCGCGATATCGAGGCGGCCGCCAACGACGTCCGCGACGCGATCAGCGGCGTCGCCGACCGCATGCCCGACGAGGCCGATCCGCCCGAGGTGGAAAAGGCCGACAGCGATTCGGACACCGTGATCTGGCTCAACATGAGCTCGACCAACATGGACGCGCTGCAGCTGTCGGACTACGCCGAGCGCTACATGGTCGACCGGCTGTCGAGCCTGGACGGGGTCTCGCAGGTCCGCATCGGCGGGCGTCAGCGCTACGCGATGCGGATCTGGCTCGACAGCGCGTCGATGGCCGCGCGCGGCGTCACCGCCAGTGATGTCGCCGCTGCACTGCGCGCCGAGAACGTGGAACTGCCGGCGGGCCGGATCGAATCGGAGAGCCGCGACTTCACCCTGCGCGTGGCGCGCGAGTACCAGAACCCGAGCGACTTCGCCCAGATCCCGATCCGCAGCGGCGCCGACGGCTACGTGGTGAGGATCGGCGATGTCGCGCAGGTCGAGCTGGCCTCGGCCGAGCGCCGCGCCTACTACAAGAGCAACGGCCAGCCCAACATCGGGCTGGGCATCGTCAAGACCTCCACCGCCAACGCGCTGGACGTGGCGCGCGCGGCGCGTGCCGAGGCCGAGGCCATCCAGAGGACGCTGCCGGAGGGCATGAACATCTTCGTCGCATACGACGATACGGTCTTCATCGAGCAGTCGATCAAGCGCGTGTACCTGACCCTGGTCGAGGCGATCGCGCTGGTGCTACTGGTCATCTGGCTGTTCCTGGGCAGCTTCCGCGCGGCGCTGATCCCGGCGCTGACGGTGCCGGTGTGCCTGGTCGCGGCATTCCTGCCGCTGTACCTGTTCGGCTACTCGATCAACCTGTTGACCCTGCTGGCGATCGTGCTGTCGATCGGGCTGGTGGTCGACGATGCGATCGTGGTGCTGGAGAACATCCAGCGCCGCGCCGACCTGGGCGAACCCAAGCTGGTCGCCGCGCGGCGCGGCACCCGGCAGGTCGCGTTCGCGGTGATCGCCACCACCACCGTGCTGGTCGCGGTGTTCCTGCCGGTCGGTTTCATGGAGGGCAACGCCGGGCGCCTGTTCCGCGAGCTGTCGGTGGCGCTGGCCGGGGCGGTGGCGATCTCGGCGTTCGTCGCGCTGACCCTGACCCCGATGATGTCGTCCAAGCTGGTGCGCCCGCACAGCCACGAGAAGTCCAACCGCGTGCACCGCTGGATCAACGCCCGGCTGGACGGCCTGCGTGCGCGTTACAGCCGCTGGCTGGAGCGCAGCGTCGACCGGCCGTGGCTGTTTGCGGCGCTGATGCTGGGCGCGCTGGCGCTGAGTTTCGGCCTGTTCAAGTGGGTGCCCTCCGAGCTTGCGCCGGCCGAGGACCGCGGCGCGTTCTTCGTCTCGGTGGTCGGCCCCGAGGGTGCCGGCTTCGACTACACGGTCGAGCAGATCCAGCAGGTAGAGGAGGTGTTCGCCCGCCACAGCGGCGAGGACGCTGCGATCCGCCGCTTCAACACCCGCGTGCCGGGCGGCTGGGGGGCGAGCGAGGAAATGCACACCGGCAACGTGATCGTGTTCCTGCAGGACTGGGACGAGCGAGACAAGCACACCAGCGAGGTCGCCGAATCGCTGCGCGCTGACCTGGACGAGCTGACCGGCGTGCGCGCCAACCCGCGGGTCGGCGGCGGCCTGGTCGGCAGCCGCGGCCAGCCGATCCAGATCGTGCTCGGCGGCCCCGAGTATGCCGAGATCGCGCAGTGGCGCGACGTCATGATGCAGCGCATGGAGGACAACCCGGGCCTGTTCTCGGTCGATTCGGACTACCAGGAAACGCGCCCGCAGATGCGCGTGCAGATCAACCGCCAGCGCGCCGCCGACCTGGGCGTCAGCGTGACCGACATCGGCCAGGCGCTGGAGACCATGATGGGCAGCCGCCGCGTTACCACCTTCGTGCAGGACGGCGAGGAGTACGACGTGATCGTGCAGGCCGGACGCGCCGGACGCGCATCGCCGGCCGACCTGGCCGCGATCGAGGTGCGCTCGCGCAGCGGCGAGCTGGTGCCGCTGTCCAACCTGGTCAGTCTGACCGAGCTGGCCGAGGCCGGCAGCCTCAACCGCTTCAACCGCCTGCGCGCGATCACGATCACCGCCGGCCTGGCGCCGGGCTACACGATGGGCGAGGCGTTGGAGTTCCTCAACCAGGTGGTGGAAACCGAACTGCCAGAGCACGCCCAGATCGACTGGAAGGGCGAGTCGCGCGAGTACCAGAAGGCCGGCGGCGCGGTGCTGCTGACCTTCACCCTGGCCCTGCTGGTGGTGTACCTGGTGCTGGCGGCGCAGTTCGAGAGCTTCATCCATCCGCTGGTGATCATGCTGACGGTGCCGCTGGGCGTGCTCGGCGCGCTGATCGGCCTGGCCGTGACCGGCGGCACGCTCAACCTGTTCAGCCAGATCGGCATCGTGATGCTGGTGGGGCTGGCGGCCAAGAACGGCATCCTGATCGTGGAGTTCGCCAACCAGTTGCGCGACCAGGGTCGCAGCATCCACCAGGCGATCGTCGAATCGTCCGCCACGCGCCTGCGGCCGATCCTGATGACCTCGATCGCGACCGCGGTCGGCGCGCTGCCGCTGGTGCTGGCCGGCGGGCCGGGCTCGGCCAGCCGCGCCACGATCGGCGTAGTGGTGATCTTCGGGGTGTCGTTCTCGACCCTGCTGTCGCTGTTCATCGTGCCGGCGTTCTACGTGCTGCTGGCCAGGTACACCCGATCGCCCGATGCGGTCTCGCACGAGCTCGAGCGGCTCGAGGCGCAGACCCCGCCGGTCGGCGGCCATGCCTAGAGCCGCGTAATCCCCGGTAGGGGCGGGCCATGCCCGCGATGCTTTTCTGCACGCGGCCCGGTGGATGATCGCATCGCGTTTGATTGCCGGTCGCGGCCATGGGCCGCTCCTACAGGGAATCGCGACACCGGTTTCCTTGATATCCGCAAATCCGGTTAAGGTGCGGGTCTGCCGCCGGCGCGCCGGCGCTTTCAATGCATCCACTAACGCTTCCAAGGGACAACGCCACGTGGAAAATTTGGTCAACGCGCTGAACAGCGTCATCTGGAGCCCGGCCCTGATCTACCTGTGCCTGGGCGCCGGCCTGTACTTCTCGATTCGCACGCGCTTCATGCAGGTGCGCGGCTTCGGCGAGATGATCCGGCTGATCTTCCGTGGGCAATCGTCCGACGCCGGAGTGTCCTCGTTCCAGGCGCTGGCGATCTCGCTGTCGGGCCGGGTGGGCACCGGCAACATCGCCGGCGTCGCCACCGCGATCGCCTTCGGCGGGCCCGGCGCGGTGTTCTGGATGTGGGTGGTGGCATTCCTCGGCGCATCGACGGCGTACGTCGAATCGACCCTGGCGCAGATCTACAAGGAGAAGGACGACAACGGCCAGTACCGCGGCGGCCCGGCCTATTACATCGAAAAGGCGATGGGCCAGAAGTGGTACGCGTGGCTGTTCGCGCTGGTCACCATCATCGCCACCGGGCTGCTGCTGCCGGGCGTGCAGGCCAACGCGATCTCCTCGGGGCTGACCACCGCCTGGGGCATCCCGTCGTGGGCGACCGCCACCGCGGTCGTGGCGGTATTGGGCTTCATCATCTTCGGCGGGGTCAAGCGCATCGCGCACTTCGCCCAGGTGGTGGTGCCGTTCATGGCGCTGGCCTACATGGTGATCGCGATCGGCATCCTGTTGCTCAACGTCGATCGCCTGCCCGACATGTTCATGCTGATCCTCAACAGTGCTTTCGGCTGGCATGCCGGTTTCGGCGCGGTGCTCGGCCTCGCGATCGAATGGGGGGTCAAGCGCGGCATCTACTCCAACGAGGCCGGGCAGGGCACCGGCCCGCATGCGGCGGCCGCGGCGGAAGTCTCGCACCCGGCCAAGCAGGGTTACGTGCAGGCGTTCTCGGTCTACGTCGACACGCTGCTGGTGTGCTCGGCCACCGCGTTTTTGATCCTCTCCACCGGCATGTACAACGTGGTCGGTCCCGATGGGGCGATACTGGTCAACGCATTGCCCGGCGTGGAGGCCGGGCCCGGCTTCGCCCAGGCCGCGGTCGAATCGGTGCTGCCGGGCTGGGGCGCGGGCTTCGTCGCGCTGGCGCTGCTGTTCTTCGCCTTCACCACCATCCTGGCCTACTACTACATGGCCGAGACCAACATCGCCTACATCAACCGCAAGGTGCACCGCCCGTGGCTGACGCTGGCGCTGCGGGTCGGCATCCTGGCGGCGGTGGCCTACGGCGCGGTCAAGAGCGCGGCGCTGGCCTGGGGGCTGGGTGACATCGGCGTCGGCCTGATGGCGTGGCTCAACCTGATCGCGATCCTGATCCTGCAGAAACCGGCTTTCCAGGCGCTGCGCGACTACGAGGCGCAGAAGAAGGCCGGGCGCGATCCGGTGTTCGACCCCGACGCGCTCGGCATCCGCCATGCCGAGCTGTGGCGCGAGAAGCTCCAAGACCGCGACGGCTGACCATGGCCGGGCAACGACCGCCGAGTCCCTGGGATCGCGCCAAACCGCCGGGAGCACGCACGCGTGGCCCGCAGCGCGGGCCGGGGGAACGCACGGACGATGCGCCCGCGCCAGGGCCCGCGGCGGCAGGATCAACACCGGCAGGACCAGCGCCGGCCAGGCCGCCGCGCGAGTTGCGGCTGCACGGGCTCAATGCGGTGCGGGCGGTGTTCGCCCAGCGTCCCGAGGCGATCCGCAAGCTGTACCTGGCGCAGTCTCGCGTCGACCAGCTGCGCCCTCTGCTGTCGTGGTGCGCGGCCCAGCGCGTCGGGTACCGCGTGGTCGAGGAGTCTGACCTGCACAAGCTTGCGGCCAGCTCGCACCACGAGGGCGTGGTCGCCGACGTGCTGCGCACCGAGCCGGCGCCGCTGGCGGACTGGTTGCGTGGAGTCCCGGCCGGGCCGCAACTGGCGATCTGGCTCGACGGGGTAGGCAACCCGCACAATTTCGGCGCGATCCTGCGCTCGGCCGCGCATTTCGGCGTCGGCGCGCTGCTGCTGCCGGCGCATTCGACGCTGGCGCTGTCGGGCGCGGCCGCACGCGTGGCCGAGGGCGGCGCCGAGGCGGTGCCGCTGGTCCGTCTGGGCCGCAGCGACACTGCGCTGGTGCAACTGCGCAGCGCCGGCTTCGCGTTGGCCGCGACGGTGGTCGAAGGCGGCGACGATCCATTCGCGGGCCGCTTGCCCGAACGCATGGTCTACGTGCTCGGCGCCGAGGGCGAGGGCATGGACCGCGAACTGGCCGCGGCCTGCGACCTGCGGCTGTCGATCGCCGGCACCGGAGCGGTGGAAAGCCTCAATGTCGCCGCCGCAACGGCGGTGCTATTGGCAGCGTGGCACGCGCGCCGGTGAGCTTCCTCCAGGCCTGCACGCCCAAGCGGGGTGGCGGGCCGATGCCGATCGGGTGCATCTGCAGGAACTACCGGCTTCGCAGGTTGCTGAGACGCTGCATGGAGAATGCGTCTTGTGCCGATGCGGGATGCGCATGCCGCGCGCGGGTTGCCGGTGGGGCTTGCGCGCGCGGCGGTGGGTGGAGTGGAGCAGAGCCCTGGCGTTTGCCCGCCTTGTAGGAGCGGCTTCAGCCGCGAACCACAACCGTCTGCCGCCGCTGTAACCACCATCGAGCTTGCGCCGGGCAGGCCCGGCGCCACTCAGAACAGTTCGACGCTGCCGGCATCCATCGACTGCTGCATCACCGGCTTGTGCGGCGGACGCTCCCAGTCGCTGCGCATCTGGCCGATGCGCTGGACCATGCCGCTCAGCGCCTTCTTCATCTCGCCGTCGTGATGGCTGCGCTGCAGCAGATCCTGCAGCGCGGTGGCCTCCTTGTTGATCGCGCTCAGCCGCTCCAGGTGCAGGCCGGCGGCGCCGAGCGCCTGGGTGGCGATGTCCTCGAACTGCAGCGAGCGCACCGCTTCGGCGACCGAGCCGTCGATAGCGCGGCCGCACTCGGCGATCTCGCGCATGCCGTTGCCGAGGCCGCGGTTGATGCCGTCGACGCGCTCCAGCATCGCCGCGGCTTCGGCGCGGGCACCGCGTGAGCGGTCCAGGTCGCGCGAGGCCATGGTCGAGACGGTGTCGCGGACCTTGGCGATCGCGTCCTTGGAGCTGTGGGCGAGCTTGCGGATCTGCTCGTTGAACGCGGTCGAGCGCTCCGACAGGTTGCGCACCTCGTCGGCGACCACCGCGAAGCCGCGGCCCGCCTCGCCGGCACGCGCCGCCTCGATCGCGGCATTGAGCGCGAGCAGGTTGGTCTGGTCGGCGATCGACTTGACGTCCTCCAGCAGCGAGAAGATGCCGTCGAGGTGGTCGGCCATCGCATCGATATGGGTCACAGTGTTGCCGCTCTGGCCGGCGACGGCTTCCAGCGCCTCGACCAGTTGCTCCATCTTCTGGCTGGCCTGCAGCGCGAACTGGTGCACGTCGACCCCGCCGCCGTTCTCGTCGCCGGTGCGGTCGATGATGCGCGCCACCACTTCGCTCTGCTGGCGCGACTTGCGGTTGACCGCCTCGAAGCTGCCGCCTAGCTTGGCGACCGATTCGCGGATCAGTTCGCGGGTGCGCTCGATCTCGGTGTGCGAGCCCTTGACCTCGGCGCCGACGAAGCTGCGCAGTTCGTCGAGCAGGCGGGTCTGCTCACGCGCCAGCACCATCTGCTGGCCGCCGGGGCGGTACATGGTCCAGGCAAAGCCGAGCCAGGCCAGGGTCAGCGCCACCAGCGCGCCCAGGCGTGCGGCGCCCGGCCAGCCGAACAATTCGGCGCAGAACAGGAGAAGGGTCAGTGCCAGGGGTGCTGCCAGGCGAATTAGTACGCGGGATTCCATCGCTGCTCTCGTGCGGGGGCGGTCACTCCCGGTAACGGCCACGAAGGGGCGGGCTTTAGCGACCGGTTCCGCTTTTGCCGAATCGAACCCAGGAGCATTCGACGCGGATCAGAGCGAAAAAAAGCGGATAGAGCTTTCCAGGATGAAATGCCTTATCCGCTTTTTTTCGCGCTGATCCGTGTCAAAAAGCTTTTGATTGCGCACCAGGTCACGGTAGAGCCCGTCCTATGGCGCCTGGAGCAATCGTTCGGTGATGCGGGTCAGGGGAATCACATCCTGCGCCGCATCCAACGCCACGGCGGCGCCGGGCATGCCCCAGATCACGCTGCTGGCACGGTCCTGGGCGATGGTCACCGCGCCGGCCCGGCGCAGCGCCAGCAGGCCGTGGGCGCCGTCGTTGCCCATGCCGGTCAGCAATGCCGCGCCGGCGTTGGCGCCGGCATGGCGGGCGAGCGATTCGAACAGCACGTCGACGCTCGGGCGATGGCCGCGCACCATGTCGTCGTCGCCGAGCCGGGCCATCCAGCGTGCGCCGCTGCGCTCCACGCGCAGGTGGCGGCCACCGGGCGCGAGGTAGGCGTGGCCGGGCAGCAATGGCTGGTCGCACATGGCCTCGACGACGGTCATGCGGCTGTTGCGGTCCAGGCGCTGAGCGAAGGCGCTGCTGAACGCCGCCGGGATGTGCTGGGCGATGACCACCGCCGGCGCGTCGGCCGGCATCGTCGAGAGCACCTGACGGATCGCCTCGGTCCCTCCGGTGGAGGCGCCGATCGCGAGCACGCGATCGGTGGTGCGGTAGGCGATCGGACCGGCGCTGCGGGGCGCCGCCGATGGGGCCAGCACCGGTGCGACCCGCGCCTGCGCGGCCTGCTTGACCTTCTCGGTCAGCAGCTGGGCATAGCCGGCCAGGCCGCGGGCGACATCGAGCTTGGGCTTGGCGATGAAATCGACCGCGCCCAGCGCCAGCGCGTCCAGTGTCACCGCCGCGCCCTGTTCGGTCAGCGAGGACACCATCACCACCGGCATCGGCCGCAGCCGCATCAGGTTCTGCAGGAAGGTCAGGCCGTCCATGCGCGGCATCTCGACGTCCAGCGTGAGCACGTCGGGCGCGAGCTGCTTGATCTTGTCGCGCGCGATGAACGGATCGGCCGCCACGCCGACCACCTCGATGTCCGGATCGGCGCCAAGCAACTCCGTCATCAGTTTGCGGATCAGCGCCGAATCATCGATGACCAGCACTTTTACGGGTATGCGCGGCCTCGCCTCGGGCGCTTGGAGCACGGCCACCACCTCAGAACAGTTCCACGCTGCCCGTCACCGGTGCGCGTGTCAGGGTGCCGTAGTAGGCGCGTTCGACCTTGGCGATCTCGCTGTCGCGGGTGGCCGGCAGGCGGCGCACCAGGGCGCGGCCGGTCTGGGCGAAGAAGCACACCTTGCGCGGGTGGATATCGCCCAAGTCCTGCGCCAGCACCGGGATGCGCTCGGCCTGCAGGTACTCCAGCACGAAGCGCGCGTTGCGGGTGCCGATCGGATCGGTATGGAAGCCGCTGAGCACGTTGCCGCCGCCGAACACCTTGGCCAGCAGCCGCGGCCGGCGCGCGCCGCGCTTGAGCAGGCCGTTGATCAGCAGCTCCATCGCATGCATGCCGTAGCGCGCGCTGACGGTGTCGCCGCCGCGGTCCTGGCCGCCGTCGGGCAGCATGAAGTGGTTCATGCCGCCCACCGCCAGCGCGGGATCGTACAGGCACGCGGCCACGCACGAGCCCAGCAGGGTGACCAGCGCCAGCGGCTGATCGGTCACGACATAGTCGGCCGGCAGCAGCTTGATCGCCTCGGTCTGCAGCGCACTGTCGTAGTAGGTATCCGGCGCGGCTTCGGCCAGCGGCAGCACGGCGGCGTTCATCGCCTTGCCCCCAAAGCCACGCCGTTGCCGCGTCCTTCCGGACGTGGCGTCGCACCGGCCGCGCGGTAGGTGGTGCGCCCGCACGGCACGACCAGGTTGTGGGCGTGGGTGAAACTCTCGGAATGGCCGGCGAACAGCAGCCCGTCGGGTCCCAGCAATGGCGCGATGCGCCCCAGTACCTGGTACTGGGTCGGCTTGTCGAAATAGATCATCACGTTGCGGCAAAACACCGCGGTGAAACCGCCGCGCAGCTGGTAATCATCGGCCAGCAGGTTGAGCGGCCGGAACGTGACCAGCGACTGCAGCGCCGGGCGCACCCGGCACAGCTCCGCGTTGGGTCCGCTGCCGCGCTGGAAGAACGCCTGCTTGCGTTCCAGCGACAGCGCCGCGATGCGCTCCAGCGAGTACACGCCGCGCGCGGCGGTCTGCAGCACGTTGGTGTCGATGTCGGTGGCCAGGATGCGCACCGGCGGCGCCTGCGTACCGAACGCTTCGCATGCGGCGATCGCCAGCGAGTAGGGCTCCTCGCCGGTGGACGCGGCGCAGCACCAGATCGTCAGCGGCCGGCTGGCGGACCCCGGGCCGGCGCCGCGCAGGTGGGCGATGAGGTCATCGAAGTGGTACGCCTCGCGGAAGAACGAGGTCAGGTTGGTGGTCAGCGCATTGACGAACGCCTGCCATTCTTCCTCCCCGCCGACGGCCAACGTGCCGGCCTCCAGCGCATCGAGGTAGTCGCAGAAGCGCTCCAGGCCATGGGCGCGCAGGCGCCGCGCCAGGCGGCCGTAGACCATGTCGCGCTTGTGCGGCCCCAGCGCGATGCCGGCGTGCTCGTGGATCAGCCGGCAGATGCGGCGGAAATCCCGCTCATCGAACGCGAAGGCGCGGTCGTCGTGATCGTCGCGCGCAGCGACGGCAGCAGCCTCAGCCATCGGCGCGACTCGTCATGCCGTTGTCGGGCAGGTCGCTGCCCGACAGGTGGCGCCACGGTCCGCCACCGGAATCGCGCAGCTGGCGGGCCAGCCACGCATCGAACGACTTCGAGTCCAGCGCCGGCGCATACAGGTAGCCCTGCGCGCCCTGGCAGCCGAGTCCGCGCAGTATGTCGGCCTGGCCCAGCGTCTCCACGCCCTCGGCGACCACGTGCAGGTCCAGGTTGCGCGAGATCAGCACGATCGAGCGCACGATCGCCGCATCGCTGTGGTTGTCGAGCATGTCGCGCACGAACGAGCGGTCGATCTTGACCCGGTCGATCGGGAACCGCTGCAGCATCGACAGCGAGGCGTAACCGGTGCCGAAGTCGTCGAACGCCAGCCGGATACCGCGATCGCGCAGCGATGCCAGGGTGACCGCCGCGCTGTCGTCGGGACGCAGCGCGATCGACTCGGTGATCTCCAGTTCCAGCCGGCCCGGCGCCAGTCCGCTGGCGCTCAGCGCATGGTCGACCTCGAGCTGCAGCCGGCCGTCGTTGACCTGCACCGGAAACAGGTTGATCGCGATGGTGACATCGCGCCCGCCGATCTGGGGCCAGCGGGCGGCATCAATGCAGGCGCGCTGCAGGATCCAGCGCCCGACATCGGCGGCGACCGGACTGCTCGACAGCGCCTCGATGAACGCCACCGGCGACAGCAGGCCGCGTTGCGGATGGCGCCAGCGCAGCAGCGCCTCGGCGCCGACGGTGCGGCCGGTGCGCAGATCGATCTGCGGCTGGTAGTGCAGCTCGAACTCGCCAGAGGCATGCGCGCGACGCAGCTCCATGTCGAGCTGGCGGCGGTCGAGCACTTGCTGCCGCATGTCGGGGTCAAACAGGCACACCTGGCGCCCGCCGACCGTCTTGGCCCGGTACAGCGCGAGGTCGGCGCGCGAGATCAGGTCGTCGCCGCCGATGCCGGCCTCGTGCACGGCCAGTCCGATGCTGGCGTCGAGGTGGATGGTATGGCCGTCGATCAGGAACGGCTGCGAGATCGCGGCCAGCAGGGGTTGCAGCTGCACCGACAGTAACGGCCCGGACAGCTGCGCAGTGTTGGGCAACAGCATCGCGAACTCGTTGCCGCCAAAGCGCGCGAGCATCGCCTCGTCGTCCAGCATGGCGCGCATGCGGGTGGCGGTCTCGCGCAGCACCGCATCGCCGACCGTGTGGCCCAGCGTGTCGTTGAGGCTCTTGAAGTTGTCGAGCTTCAGCAACGCCACCGCCAGCGTCTGCCGGCGGGCATGCGGATCGTCGGTGTGCAGCCGTGCGGTCAATGCCTCGACCAGCGCGTTGCGGTTAGGCAGCTCGGTCAGGGTGTCGTACAACGCGATCCTGCGCAGGTGCGCCTGCTGGCGCAGATGCTCGGTGATGTCGCGCAGGATCAGCGCGACGCCCTGGCCATCGCTGACCCGCCAGGCGCAACGCGCCGCCTCCAGCGTGCGCGGCTCGCCGTCGCGCCCGGCGGTGCGCAGGTGGAGCGGGTCCTCGCGATGTGCCGGGGGGGCGCCGGCTGGTTGCAGCCATGCGGCCGCGGCGGCGGGGTCGTCCTGCAGGTGCGGCGGAAACAGCAACTCGATCGGCTGGCCGCGCATCGCGCGCGCGCCGCTGCCGAACAGTGCCTGCGCCGCACGGTTGACGAACACCACGTCGCCACGCGCATCGGTCACGACTACCGCGCTGAAGTCAGCCTGCATGATCTGCGCGGCGATGCGGTTGCGCCGCTGCAACTGATGGCGCTCGAGCAGGCGCGCGGCGAGCCGGCCCAGCCGCTCCAGGGTTTCGGTGGCCTGGGTCACGTCGGGCCGCGCCGCGGTGTCGGCCACGCCGAGCACGCCCAGGCACTGCCCGTCGCCGGCGAACAGCGCCAGGCCCAGGCAGAAGCGCACGCCGGCCTGGCGCACCATCGGATCGTCCCGGAAGCGCGTGTCGCCGCTCGCATCGTTCAGCGCCAGCAGCGGCAGCTCCGGCCCGGGCGCACGGTACAGCGCGCTGCCGGCCGCGGCGGCCTCGTCCAGCCCGCATTGCGCGATGACGCGCAGGGCCTCGCCATGGCCGGCGGCCAGGATCGCGATCGGCGCCCCGCACAGCTTCGCGGCCAGCGACACCACATCGGCGAATTCCTCTCCACCCAGCGCCGCATCGCTCAGCAGATCGTCGCCGATCCGGTTCCACGGCGCGCCCAGATGACCTGCAATGCGGGGCTGAAACGGGTTGTGCAGGGTCATGGAGCGTCCTTGGGGCGTGCTGCCGGCCATCGTGGCGCGTGGTGCGTCATTGCGTGGGCGGACCCGCGGGCAGGCGGATCCTGTGGAGCCGGAGCACGGGGCTCGTCGTCTCCTCGGTCGTTAACGGCGCGCGCGGCCGGTACTTGAGCGAGGCGCAGCCGCCGGAGGACCCGTAGGAGCGGGCCATGCCCGCGATCGCTTTACTACGAATAGCGCGGTCGCGGTCATGGCCCGCTTCTACAAAAACCGGTCGAGCGAACGGCCTGCTTCTGCGTAGGAGCGCCCCATGGGCGCGATCGCTCTACTACGAATGGCGATCGCGGGCATGGCCCGCTCCTACACGGCCCGGTCGAGCGAAAAACAAACGCGCCCCGGAGGGCGCGTTCGCAAGGTGACGGCAACCGGATGCGCGTCGCAGCCTAGAACTCCTGCCAGTGCTGCTCGCTGCCGTTGACCGCGCCGTTGCCGCGCTTGCGCGCCGGCGGCTTGGGCGCCTGCGCGGAGGCGGCCTGGCGCGCGTCGGCTTCGCGACGTGCGACCCGTGCGCCCAACTCGATCACCGGCTCGCGCCTGGCCGCCAGCTCGCCCTTGGGTGCCGGCGGCTGCGCGCTGCGCGAGGTGGGCGGGGCGCTGGCTGCGGCGCTGGCCTCCAGGTTCAGCCGGAACGCGGCGACGGTCTGCACGAGATGGCCGGACTGCTGCTCCAGGCTGCGCGCCGCGGCCGAGGCCTCCTCGACCAGCGCGGCGTTCTGCTGGGTGCCCTCGTCCATCTGCAGCACCGCCTGGTTGATCTGCTCGATGCCGGTGCTCTGCTCCTGGGAGGCGGCGCTGATGTCGGCGAT
The DNA here is from genome assembly GCF_046600735.1 of Novilysobacter longmucuonensis. Taxonomy (NCBI): domain Bacteria; kingdom Pseudomonadati; phylum Pseudomonadota; class Gammaproteobacteria; order Lysobacterales; family Lysobacteraceae; genus Novilysobacter; species Novilysobacter longmucuonensis. The sequence continues at coordinate 116,710 of NZ_JBJMAW010000008.1, read as the reverse complement.
GATGTCGGTCACCCGCTTCACGCTGGTGACGATCTCGCCCATGGTCTTGCCGGCCTGGTTGACCAGCGTGCTGCCTTCCTCGACCTTGCCGACCGAGTCGTCGATCAGCTGCTTGATCTCCTTGGCCGCGCCGGCCGAGCGCTGCGCCAGCGAGCGCACCTCGGAGGCGACCACCGCGAAGCCGCGGCCCTGCTCGCCGGCGCGCGCGGCTTCGACCGCGGCGTTGAGCGCCAGGATATTGGTCTGGAACGCGATACCGTCGATCACGCTGATGATGTCGACGATCTTGCGCGAGGAGGCGTTGATGGCGGTCATCGTGTGGACCACGCGGCCGACCACCTCGCCGCCTTGGGATGCGACATCGCCCGCGCCGATCGCCAGCTGGTTGGCCTGGCGCGCGTTGTCGGCATTCTGGCGCACGGTGGAGGTCAGCTGTTCCATCGAGGAGGCGGTTTCCTCCAGCGATGCGGCCTGCTGCTCGGTGCGCTGGGACAGGTCGCTGTTGCCGGCCGAGATTTCGCCGGCGGCCGCGCTGATCGCGTCGCTGCCCTGGCGGATCTGGCCGACCACGGAGGCCAGCTGGCGCACGGTGCCATTGGCGTTGGCGGCGAGTTCGCCGAACTGGCCCGGCAGGTTGGCGTCGGCTTCGCGGGTGAGGTCGCCCTCGGCGACGGCGGCCAGCAGGGTGCCGACCTCGCTCAGGCCGCGGTCGGCGCTGATCATCAGCTCGTTCAAGCCTTCAATCATCTCGTGGTAGACGAACTCGAAGCGCCCGGCGTCACCGCGGCGGCTGAAGTCGCCGGCCACGGCGGCATCGACCAGCCCCTTGATCTCGGTATTGACCGCCAGCATGCGGGCCTTGATGTCATCGACCGCCTCGGTGATGCGCGCCTTCTTGCCCGGGAGCCGCTCGATGTCCTCCGACAGGTCGCCGCGGCCGTAGGCATCGATCATCGCGATGACGCGGGTCTGCAGGTCGATGTGCGAGGTCACCAGCGTGTTGATCTCGTCGGCCATGACCCCGAACGACCCCGGGAACGCCTTGGCGTCGAGCCGCTCGTCGACATTGCCGGCCTGGTGCGCCTCGAACACGGCGCGCTGCCCCTCCGCGAAGCCGCGCAAGCTGCCGACCGCACGGTCCAGGCTGACCGCGATGTCGCGCATCTCGTCGCTACTGCTGACGTTGACGCGCTGCGGGAACTCGCCGGCGGCGATCGATTCGGCCGCCTGCTTGATCGCCTGCAGCGAGCTGCGCGTGCTGCGGGTGAAACCAAGGAACAGGTAGGCGGTCAGCAACAGCACCCCGGCGATGAACATCCACATCAGCGCCAACTGGCGCTCCAGCGCGCCGATCTCGGCATCGGTCGCGGCGTACAGCGAGTTGCTGGCGCCGACCAGCGCGGCCGCCAGCGCCAGGCGGGTGGCTTCCTCGCGCGCGGCCATCGCCTTGACCGGCATCTCCGGGAAATCGGCATCGAGGATGCGCTCCTGGATCAGCTGGTCCTGCTTGGCGACCGCCGCGATCGCGCTGTCCAGCCGCTTGCCCAGGCTCTCGGCCAGCGACGGCATCGCCTGCTCGGCGTTGCCCGCGTCGAGCTGCGCACGCCGGCGCAGGAAGTCCTGCATGTTGCGCGTCACCGAGATGGCGGTGCGGTCGTCGACCCAGATCGCACCGTCGCCGAGTACGCGCATGGCGACGGCCGACTGCTGCGAGGTGTACTCGGTCAGCGTCGGCAGCCACTCGGTGGCGATCTGTCCGGTGTAGAGGATCTCTGCCCGGTCGGCCCGCGACAGGCTGCTGAGGTCGGCAATCAGGCCCATCACCTGGCGCAACTGGCGCACCGCCTCGTTGCGCTCCTCGACCAGCGCGTTCGCATCGGTGCCGCTGGTCGCCTTGGTCCAGGCGGCCCGGGTTTCGGAAAACGCGGCTTTCAGCGCGGCCGATTCGGGCAGGTTGCCCCGGGTCCACTGCTCCACGCGATCCAGCTCGCGGCTGGCCTGCGCGGACGCGTTGCTGAGTGCCTGCGGAGCTACGGCGTCGCCGGACGTGTTGCGTGTAGTCAGCTGGCGATATTCCTGCATCGCCAGCATCGAACGGTGCAGCCCGCCGAGCGGATCGATCACATCGCGCTGCATGCGCGCGGTTTCCAGATCGCTGCTGGCGCGGGTGATCAGCATGCCGCCGAGCACGCCGCAGGTCAGCATGAACGACGCGCCGATCACCAGCGCCTTCTGGCCGAAGCGCAGGCGCGCCATCAGTCGGGAGGCCGGCGCAAGTACGCGGTCAAGCAATGAGGAGGGCAGGCGGTTGGACATGGGGACCTCGGCAAAGGGGAAGCGCGACTGTGTCTGCCCCCGGCAACGGCGGCCGCGGCGGAAACTTTAGGTTCGTGACAGTGGGCCTCCGTAGAGCCGAGCTTGCTCGGCTGCGCCACCACCACCACTCGACCGGGCGACTTTCGAGATTTAGCCCCATAGGGACATCCGAGTGGATATGCGACGGCGCGCACATGCGGACGCTAAAGAATGCCCGCCCGCGGCCGTTGCCAAGAGTGCAGACCGCAACTCGGCCGTCCATACCGGAGGAGCACCCCATGTCCCGTAGATCCGTCGTTGCCACCGCGTTCCTCGCGCTGGCACTTGCGATGCCGGCCCACGCCAATCTCACGCCGATCAAGCGGGTTGAACCGGATTACCCGCGGGACGCGATTCGCGGCGGCACCGAGGGGTTCGTCGAGGTCGAGTTCACCGTCGGCGCCGACGGCAAGGTCGAGAGCGTCTCGGTGGTCAACGCCAAACCGTCGCGCACCTTCGAATCGGCCGCCGTGCGTGCGGTCAAGCAGTGGGAGTTCGCCCCCGGCGGCGGCCGCGGCAAGGTGCGGCTGGATTTCACGCTCTGAGCGTGCCGGGCTCTCTCTCCCGGGTTTGAAACAAAAACGCGCCGGCACGGCGCGTTTTTTTCTGCGGACCCAAGGTCGAAAGCATCGCGCAATGGGCGCTCCTGCGGGGCGCGTAAACTGTAGGCTGCGTTCCGCTGGCGGCGCAAGAGCATGGCTCTGACCGCTATGTCCTGAAATTGGCGCAGTCCGCCGCTTCCGACGCTCCGTCGACAAGCTGCATGGCCGCGCTGAACGCCGCTGCGCGGATGTCCCCGGCCATGGCGGAATCGGGCAGTGTTCGGGCGATCACCATGCCACCGATGCAGAGCGCGGCCAGCGACAATGCGCGCTGCCGCCCCTCGGGCGTGGCGTCCTGCAGATTGCTCTCGAACAGCCACACCATCGATTCCAGCAGGTGCTGGTAGGCCTGCCGCACCTCGGGGTTGGAGCGTGCGATATCGGACGGCAGCGCGATCATCGGGCATTGTCCGTCGCGGTCGCCCAGGTGTGCGGCCGACAGATACCCTTCGATCATCTGAACCGCCATCGACGCCTCACCGCGGTTCGGATCCACGCCGGCGTCGGCACGCCATTGCGCGCCGCGCCCCATCAGGAAGCTGGCGACGGCGGCCGAATACAGCGCCTCCTTGCTCTTGAAATGCGAGTAGAACCCGCCCCGGGTCAGGCCGGCTTCTTGCATGATCATGTCGATCGAGACGCAATCAAAGCCATGGCGGTTGAACAGCAACCGCGCAGCTTCGACGATGCGCGCGCGCGTCTTGTTCTTGTGATCGGGGCTGTAGGGCAAGTGATCTCCACCAATGGGCGCGCGCCAGGAAAGCCGCCTGCGCCAAAATATGTTCTTGATCATAAATTGTCACGCGTCAGGATGGAGTTGCCCTGAGTTCGGGGCGCAACTGAAAGGGACAAAGATGCCGCGTTACCTACTTGCATTTCACGGCGGAAAGCCGCCGGTGGACCAGGACGAGATGGCCGGTTTCATGGGCCGGTGGCGGGCATGGTCCGCGGGCCTCGGAGCGGCCATCGCCGACCAGGGTGCGGTGCTGTGCCGCTCGACGATCGTGACCGATGCTGCTCAAGGAACCGCCGATCCCGGCGAGGACCGCCTGAGCGGCTACACCCTGCTGGACGCGGGCAGCCTCGAAGCGGCGGCGCTGATGGTGCGGGGCTGCCCGATCTTCGAGATCGGCGGATCCATCGAGGTGGCCGAACTCATGGCCGCTACGATGGCCACCGGGGCGGGGGAGCAAGGCTGCGGTTGACCGGACGGCGACGGGAGCCTTGGCTCACCCGAGGTCGGCCCTCTGCTGCAAAAGTCGACATGCAGGGAGCTGGATTAGTCGGCGGGGTGGTGCGCTGAAGGACATGCGACCGTCGCGCCCATGGGGCGCTCCTACAGGGGGCGCGTGAATCGTAGAGCCGAGCTTGCTCGGCTGGGGTTGAGATCAAGGCAGCGGAGCAAGCTCCGCTCTACGCCGTTCCGGTACTTGGCAGCTGGAAAAACCGCGGGCCGGGGTGTGAGCCCGGCCCGCGATCCGATCCGGTATCCGGATCAACCTCAGAACTCCTGCCACTCCTGCTCGCCGCCGGCGCGGGCCAGCGCGGGTTTCGGTGCGCGCTGCGGCGCCGGGTTCTTCGGCGCGAGCCGCTGGGGTGGTTCGCGGCGGGTGCTGCTGGCGCCGATTTCGCTGACCCTGGCGGTGACCTGGGCCGCGACCGGCGAGGCGCGGCCGCTGTCGAGGCGGAACGCGGCCACGGCCTGGCTGAGTTCACTGGCCTGCGACTCCAGGCTGCGGGCGGCGGCGTTGGCTTCCTCGACCAGGGCGGCGTTCTGCTGGGTGGTCTCGTCCATCTGCAGCACGGTCTGGTTGACCTGCTCGATGCCGGTGCTCTGTTCGGCCGAGGCGGCGCTGATGTCGGCCATGATGTCGGTCACCCGCTTCACGCCGGTGACGATGTCCTGCATGGTCTTGCCGGCCTGGTCGACCAGCGCGGTGCCCTGTTCGACCTTTTCCACCGAGTTGCCGATCAGCGTCTTGATCTCCTTGGCCGCGGCGGCCGAGCGTTGCGCCAGGCTGCGCACCTCGGATGCGACCACCGCGAAGCCGCGGCCCTGCTCGCCGGCGCGCGCGGCCTCGACCGCGGCGTTGAGCGCGAGGATGTTGGTCTGGAACGCGATGCCGTCGATGACGCTGATGATCTCGACGATCTGCTTGGACGATGCGTCGATCTCGCCCATGGTCGTGACCACGTCGCCGACCACGCCGCCGCCGCTGGTGGCGACGTCCGATGCGCTGATCGCCAGTTGGTTGGCCTGGCGCGCGTTTTCGGCGTTCTGGCGCACGGTGCTGGTCAGCTCCTCCATCGAGGAGGCGGTTTCCTCCAGCGAGGCGGCCTGCTGCTCGGTGCGCGTGGACAGGTCGGTGTTGCCGGCGGAGATCTCGCGCGCGGCGGTGCTGATGGTCTCGGTGCCTTCGCGGATCTGGCGCACGATCTCGCTGAGCTTCTGCACGGTGCGGTTGGCATCGCCCGCGACTTCGCCGAACTTGCCGTTGAGCTCCACGGTGATGCGCCGGGTCAGGTCGCCCTCGGCCATGGCCGACAGCAGGGTGCCGAGCTCGCCGAGGCCGGAATCGGCGGTCTGCATCAGCTCGTTGAGTGAGACGATCATCTCGCGGTAGGCGAACTCGAAGCGGGCGGTGTCGCCACGCTGGGCGAAGTCGCCGGCCACGGCGGCATCGACCAGGCGCTTGAGCTCGGCGTTGACCCCGAGCATGCCGGACTTGACCCCGTCGATGGCCTCGGTGATCTCGGCCTTCTTGCCGGGCATGCGGTCGATGTCCGTTGCCAGGTCGCCCTTGGCGTACCGCGAGACCACTTCGACCACGTGGCGATTGACCGCGATGTGCGAGTCGACCAGGTCGTTGACCGCCTGCGCCATCGTGCCGTAGGCACCGGGGAAGCTGGCGCTGTCGATGCGGTGGTCGGTATCGCCGGCTTCATGGCGCTCGGCCATCTGCAACTGGGCGGTGTTGAAGCTGCGCAACTGCTGCTGCAGCTGGCGCATGCCGGCCAGCAGCGACGGGCCGGAGGACTGCACCCGCACTTCGCGGTCGAGCTCGCCGGCGCCGATGCGGCGCACGACTTCGGCGGCATAGGCCGGCTCGCCACCGAGCTGGCGCATCAGGCTGCGGCGGATCAGCAGGCCCATCCAGACGGCTATGACCACGGCGAACAGGCCGCCGAGCACACTGAGCAGGGTGCCGCGCGATTCGATCGTTGTCGCATGCGCACTACGCTCGGCGAGAAGGTCCTGTTCGGACTTGTAGAATTCGGCGATCAACGCCCGCGTGCGGTCGGAGATCTGCTTGCCGCGCCCATCGTCGAAGTTCGCGAGCAGTGCCTCCATGGTCTGCTCACCGCCGTCGACCGCACGGCGCTGGTCGATCAGGCCCTGTTCGTACGCCACGAACTGCTGCTGCAGCTCGCGCACCTCGGCAAGGCGGTCCTGCTGGACGGGATTGTCCGAGGTCAGCCGATTCGCCTCTGCCCAGGCGGCGTCGAAGTCGCGTTGGCCGGCGACGAAAGGCTCCAGGTAGTCACCGTTGCCGGTAAGCACGAAACCGCGCGTGCCCGACGCGATGTTGACCATGTCCTGCAACAACTGCTCGCCTTCCAACAGTACCCGAAAGGTGTGCTCGTTCGCGCTGGACGCCCCCGTGAGCTGCTTCTGCCCGGCCATGTTCATGCCGCTGATTACCAGCATGAGGACGATGACAGCGGAAAAGCCGACCGCGAGGCGGCCGCTGACGCTGAGATTATTGAAAGACATGCGCATTCCTTTGTCCGGATGGAGCAAAACGGATGGCGGGCGCTTGCCGCCATGGGAAACCGCTAGGCGGCTTTTGCGACCAGCCCCATGTCGGCATCGGTCATGAGCTTCTCGATGTCGATCAGGATCAGCATGCGTTCGTCCAGCGTGCCGATGCCGGTCAGAAACTGGCGGTCGATGGTGGCGCCGAGTTCCGGCACGTCGCGGATCTGTTCGCCGCCGAGCTGCACCACATCGGACACGCTGTCGACCACCATGCCGACCACGCGGTCGGCGACGTTGAGCACGATCATCACCGTCAGCGCGTTGTATTCGGCCTTGGCCAGGCGGAACTTCAGGCGCATGTCGATCACCGGCACGATGATGCCGCGCAGGTTGATCACGCCCTTGATGTAGTCCGGTGCGTCGGGCAGGCGGGTGACCGCGTCGTAGCCGCGGATCTCCTGCACCTTGAGGATTTCGACGCCGTACTCCTCCTCGCCGAGCGCGAACGTGAGGAACTCGTGGCTGGCGAGGTCGGTGCGGGTGGCGGCGCTGGGGAGCGGATGGTTCATGGCATTGTTCCTGTGACGCGGATGCGGTGTGTGCGGTGGGCAGCTGATGCCTCAGTCCGCCATCCTCGCGAAGACGGGGATCCAGTGACTTGAGTGCGCAACAGCAACGTCGCTGGGTAGCCGCCTACGGCGGCACGATGAGGCAACCCGCGTTCGCGGGAATGATGAGCAATGTTTCCAGGAGCGTCCATCACGCAGCCACCGCTAGGCGCTCGCTTGGCTGGCCGAGGCCACCGGCGTCGACGATCAATGCGACGCGGCCGTCGCCGAGGATGGTCGCGCCCGACACGCCGGGGATGCGGCGGTAGTTGGTTTCCAGGTTCTTGACCACGACCTGCTGCTGTCCGAGCAACTCGTCGACCTCCAGCGCCAGCTTGCGGCCGCTGCTTTCGACCACCACCGCGATCGGCACCGCGCCGGATGCGGCGCCGGCCGGTGCCGGCAGGCGGTACTGCTCGCGCAGGTTGACCAGCGGCAGGTAGTCGTCGCGCACGCGCAGCACGCGGGTGTCGCCGGCGATCGTGCGGACTTCGCCGGCGCCGGGCTGCAGCGACTCAATCACCATGTTCAGCGGCAGGATGAAGACCTGATCGCCGACCGCGACCGACATCCCATCCAGGATCGCCAGGGTCAGCGGCAGCTTGATCGACACGGTGGTGCCGGCGCCCTTGCGGCTGCGGATCTCGACCTGGCCGCCGAGCGCGACGATGTTGCTCTTGACCACGTCCATGCCGACGCCGCGGCCGGACAGGTCGGTCAGGGCCTCGGCGGTGGAGAAGCCGGGGTGGAACACCAGGTCCCAGACCTGCGCGTCGGTCGGGTTTTCCGGCACTGGCAGCTCGCGTTCGGCAGCCTTGCGCAGGATGCGTTCGCGGTCCAGGCCTTTGCCGTCGTCGCCGACCTCGATGATGATGTGCCCGCCCTGGTGCGCGGCGGTCATGGTGATGGTGCCGGTCTCGTCCTTGCCCGCGGCACGGCGCTCGGCCGGCATCTCCAGACCGTGGTCGATCGCGTTGCGCATCAGGTGCACCAGCGGGTCGACGATCTTCTCGATCACGCCCTTGTCGAGCTCGGTCGCCTCGCCCTGGGTCTTCAGCCGCACCTTCTTGTCCAGGCGGGTGGCCAGGTCGCGGACCATGCGCGGGAAACGGCTGAAGGCGAACTCCACCGGCAGCATGCGCACGCTCATCACCGCCTCCTGCAGGTCGCGGGTGTTGCGGTCGAGCTGGCCCAGTCCGGTCAGCAACGCCTCGTTGGCGACCGGATCGAGCGACTCGGAGCGCTGGCGCAGCATCGCCTGGGTGATGACCAGCTCGCCGACCAGGTTGATCAGCGCGTCGACCTTGGCCACGGCGACGCGGATCGAGTTGTCGCCATCGCTGGCGCGGCGGGCCGGCGGGGCGGCCGGATCGACCGGATTGCCGACAGGCGCGCCGTCGCCGCGGGCCAGCTCGGTCTTGGCCTGGCGCAGTTCCTCGATCGACAGCTCGCACTGGTCCTCGACCCAGGCGAAGGCCTCGTCGATCGCGGCGCGCGGCACGCTGCCGGGCAGCATCAGGTCCCAGGCCAGGTGCGCCTCGAATGGATCAAGTTCGGTGAACGGCGGCAGCCGGTCGTCCAGGCAGGTGGTGCTGAGCTCGCCATGGCTGCCGAGCTCGCGCAGGATCCGCAGCGGGTCGTTGCCGCTCATGAACAGCGATGGTTCCGGACGGAAGCCGATGCGCCAGTTGTCCGGCGCGGCCGGTGCGGTGGATGGGTCCGACGCGGCCGGGGCCGGCGCCGCCGCGTCGGTCGCGAGCAGGCGGTCGAGCGCGGCGCGCGCCTGCGCGAGCGCCGCGCGGTCGGCGTCCTCGTCGCGCCCGGCGCTGCCGTACTCGGCCACCGACAACAGGCCGCGCAGCACGTCGACCGAAGCCAGCAACGCGCCGGTCGCGCCGGCGTCGAGCACGCGCCGGCCGCTGCGGGCTTCGTCGAGCAGGGTCTCCAGCAGGTGGGTCAGGTCGGTGACCGCGCCGAAGCCGAAGGTTGCCGCGCCGCCCTTGATCGAATGCGCCGCGCGGAAGATCACGTTGACCGTGTCGGGATCGGCGCTGCCGGAGGCTTCCAGCCCGAGCAGGCTGGATTCCATCGCATCCAGGCCCTCACGGCTTTCCTCGAAGAACGCGGCGTGGAACTGGGTGATGTCCATGGCTCAGCCGAGCACCTTGCGAACCGTCGAGAGCAGTTGCTCCGGGTCGAACGGCTTGACCAGCCAGCCGGTTGCGCCGGCGGCCTTGCCTTCGGATTTCTTGTCGCCGCCCGATTCGGTGGTCAGCATCAGCAGCGGGGTGAACTTGTAGTCCGGCAGCTGGCGCAGCTGTCGGATCAGCTCGATGCCGTCCATGCGCGGCATGTTGACGTCGGTGACCACCGCATCGAACCGCGCGGTCCTGGCGATCTCGAGCGCCGCCTGGCCGTCCTCGGCTTCGCGCACGTCGTAGCCGCCCGAGGACAATGCGAAGGCGACCATCTGCCGCATGGAAGTCGAGTCGTCGACGATCAGTAGCTGTGCGCTCACGCAGGATCTCCATGAGATTGCGCACTCGACGCAGTCGAGTGCCACGAGTTTCCTTCCCCCGCAGCGCGGGGGAAGGCAGGGATGGGGGTGAAGGGAGTCGGGCTAGCCATGTGAGGTCCGGCCCGGTTCGGCTGGCGCGTCGAGGCCCAGGCTTGCGGTCAGCGCAAGGTGTCGCGCGGCATCGGCCAGGGTAGTGGAGGCGAGGGTGACGACGGTGCTGCGCCCGGCGCTGGCGCGGTCGCGCACGAATGCATGCAGCAACTGCAGTCCGGCGGCGTGCACCCGTTCGACGCGGTCGGCGGTGAGGGTCAGCGGTTCCTCGTCGTCCAGGTGCGGCAGCAGCGCCGCCTGCAATGCGGCGACATGCTCGATGCCAAGGTCGGGTTGCAGGGACAGCTGGGTCATGGCGAGTGGGGCGGCCGTTGAGGTTCGTGTCAATTAACGGCGGCGGCGGCGGCGACTTGAGCGGGCGGTATTGCACCGGGCTCTGGCGGAGCGGCCACGGCCCGACCGCGCATGCGCAGCAGACCATCGCCCCCATCGAGCGCGGTTGTAGGAGCGGGCCATGCCCGCGATTGAAATGACGCGGCCGCGCCGATCGCGCCCATGGGGCGCTCCTACAAAATCGAGCGCTGTTGTAGGAGCGGGCCATGCCCGCGATTGGAATGACACGGCCGCGCCGGTCGCGCCCATGGGGAGCTCCTGCAGAACAGCAGCCGAGCGAGCTCGGCTCTACGGGTCATGCGTGGCTCAGTACACCGCCTCACCCGCGGCGCGGCGCTCGTAGGTGCGGAACGCGGCATGGATGTGCTCGCGCAGCTCCTCGTCGCTCCACGGCTTGGTCAGGAACCGGTAGATCGCGCCGTGGTTGATCGCCTCGGTGATCGTGGCCAGGTCGGTGTAGCCCGACAGCACCATGCGGATCGTGTCGGGGTAGAGGTCGCGGACCCGGGTCAGGAACTCGGTACCGCTCATGTCGGCCATGCGCTGGTCGGACACGATCACCTGGGTGCTGTTGCTGGCGAGCAGGTCGAACGCCTCGCTGACGCTGCTGGCGCTGAGGATGTTGTAGCCGTCGCGGCGGAACAGCCGGACCAGGGAGCGCAGCACGTTCTCCTCGTCGTCCAGCAGCAGCAGCGTACGTTCCGGCCGGGTGGCGGCAAACGCGCCCGGCAGCAGGAAACGCTTGCGCACCAAATCGCCCAGGTCCTCGGCCGGTTGCGGTGCACTGAACAAATAACCCTGGAAGAAATCGCAATGGTTGCGGCGCAGGAAGCCGAGCTCGGCCTCGCTCTCCACGCCCTTGGCGGTGACCTTCATGCCGAGCTGGTGCCCCATCGCGATGATGCCGCGCACGATCGCGGCGCTGCGCGGGTCGCTGGCGACGTTTCGGATGAAGCTGCGGTCGATCTTGAGCCGGTCCAGCCGGTACTGCGCCAGCGCGGCGAAGCTCAGCCCGCCGAGGCCGAAATCCTGCACCGTCAGGGTGGCGCCCGTGGCGCGCAGCCCGACCAGGGTGTCGTAGACCTGGTGGGCGTCGGTCGCCAGCACACTCTCGGCGATCTCGAACTCCAGCGCCGTGCCGGGCAGCTCGAAGCGGTGCAGCAGCTCGCCGATCCGGTCCACGCATCCGGGCTGGTTCAGCAGCGCGCCGGCCAGGTGCACCGACATCGACAGGTAATCCAGCCCCTGCGCGCGCCATTGCGCCAGTTGCGCGAACGCGGCCTCGGCGACCCAGGTGCCGAGCCGTGCCGACAGGCCGACGCGCTCGACGATGTCCAGGAAGTGGCTCGGCCGCAGCAGGCCGTGGCCTTCGGTCTGCCAGCGCAGCAGCCCGCTGAAACCGGTCAGGCTGCCGTCGTGGGCATCGACCAGCGGCTGGTAGAACAGCCGGAATTCGCTACGCTCCAGCGCCTCGACGAAGCGCTCGGCGAAGCCGTCGTTGGAGGCGGCCTTTTCCGGGGCGGCCGAGTACAGCCCGATGTTGTTCAGGCCTTCCTGCTTGACCCGGCGCAGCGCCTGCTCGGCCTTGGACAGCAGCATCGCGGCGTTGGGGGCATGGTCGGGAAACACCGCGATGCCGATCGACAGCGTCATCGGCAGCGTGTAGGGCGGGATCGACAGCGGCGTCTCGAAAGCGTCGCGCAGGCGCTCGGCCATTTGCGCGCCGTCCAGTTCACCGTCGCGATAACCGATGCCCAGCACGAATTCGTCGCTGGCCAGCCGCCAGAGCCAGCCGTCGCGCGGCATGGCCTTGCGCAGGCGCTGGGCGACGGCGGCCAGCGCCTGGTCGCCGATGTCCTCGCCCATGTTGGTGTTGATCGAGCGGAACATGTCCACGTCGATGTGCAGCAGCGCGATGCGGCGCTTGGTCGCGCCGGCCGCTGCGATCGCGGTGGACAGGTTCGGGCCGTTGGCGCCGAGCCGGTACAGCCCGGTGATCGGGTCTACGGCGATGGCGCCAAAGTCGTCGTAGCGCTCGATCATGGACCGAGGTTACTCCTCCTTCGCGGCCGCCGGCGTGCTGCCGAAGTCACCCTCGGCCGACGCGGCCAGATAGGCGAACACCGCATAGGCGGCGACATTCTGCGCCAGCGCCTCCGGGTCGATCTTGTCGAGCGTGTCGTCGGGGGTGTGGTGCAGGTCGAAATAGTCGGTGCCGTCCTGCGACAGCCGCGCCCAGGCCAGGCCCTGCGCCGCAAACGGGCTGATGTCCGGGCCAGGACCGCCCGTGCCGGGCATGTGTTTGATGCCGAGCGGGGCCAGCGCCTGCGCGATCTGCCGGCCCGCCGCCTGCGCGTGCGCGGGTGCGGAGCTGGAGTAGCCATAGACGCGCCCGGCGCCGAAGTCGCTCTCAGCGGCGATCTGGTGGGCAGTGATCTCATCGGCATGCGCCGCCGCGTAGGCCTTGCCGCCGTACAGGCCCTGCTCCTCGTTGGCGAACGCCACCACCCGGATGGTGCGTGCCGGATGCTGTGGCAGGTCGCCGATGAGCTTGGCCGCGGCCATGGTGATGCCGATGCCGGCGGCGTCGTCGATCGCGCCGGTGCCCAGGTCCCACGAATCCAGGTGACCACCGATCAGCACCACTTCCTCCGGCTTGCTGCTACCGCGGATGTCGCCGATGACGTTGTAGGAGGTCGCCTCACCGTTCCAGCCGGCGTCGATCGCCACGCGCACGCGCTGGGGGCCGAGCGCGAGCAGGCGGGCCAGCTGGTCGGCATCGGGCACCGACAGCGCCGCCGACGGCACCGGCGTCAGCCCCTCGTCGAAGCGGGTGATGCCGGTGTGCGGGTTGCGGTGCGAATCGGTCCCGGCCGAGCGCATCAGGTAACCGATGGCACCGGCCTCGATCGCCTCGGACGGGCCGCGGCTGCGCACCCGCGAACCGGGGCCGTAGCCGCTGCCGTCGCGCGCGCGCTCCATCTTGTAGTCGACGAACGCGAGCTTGCCGTCGAGCGAGCCGGCCGGTGCCGCCTCCAGTGCGGCCAGGTCGGCGAAACGCACTACCTCGCCCTCGACCGTACCGCCGGGGCTGCCACCGAGCGCGGTCAACGTGAGCTGCTGCGCATTGGCGCCGAGCACCTCGCCGCGTTCGCTGCGGCGCTCCCACTTGAGAAACGTCACCGGCTCGACCCAGACCTTGTCGAAACCCAGTTCTTCGAACTTCGCCCGGGCCCACGCCACCGCGCGCGCATCGGCCTCGCTGCCGGCCAGCCGCGCGCCGACCTCGGTGGTCAGCGATTCGGTGATCTCGTAGCCCAGGTCGCTGGCCAGCGCGCGCTCGCGCAGTTCCGGCACCGCGGCCATGGCCGCTTCGGGGATGTGCGTCTGGCGCGGCTCGGCCGCCGAGGCCGCTGTCATCGCAGCGCCGGCCATCATCAGGGTGGCCGCAACGGCCCGCAACGAAACACGCATTCCACTCTCCCACACGGCAATTTGCGAAGCCGCCAGCTTAACAAGTGGCGCTGGCGCTCGGGCGTGTCCCAAGTCACGTGACACGCCCATGCCCGGTCGTTCCCAGGGGAAAATCGAATTTACCTTGACCTTGCCTGACCTTGCCTGACCTTAGTTTGACTTTGGCTTGCCCGCCGCCGCCGCCGCCGTTGCGGTTGCTGTTGCTGCAACGCAAATCAAACAACCCCGCCCCTTCGGGGTCTGTGGAGATGCGATATAGATTTATTTGCGTTGTGAAGCAACCGCAACCGCAACCGCGGCGCGCGGGAGCGGGAGCGGGAAACTGCCTGAAGGCGCCTTCAGCCGCCCTGCGGGCGCTTCAGCGAATCGCGGATGTCGCGCAACAGCAGCACCTCTTCGCTCGGCCCGGCGGCCGCCTTCTCGGCCGGCTTGCGCATGCGGTTGTAGGCCCGGACGAACAGGAAAATCACGAACGCGATCAGCACGAAATCGATCGTGGCCTGCAGCACCATGCCGTGCTTGATCGACACCTCGGCGGCGACTTCGGTGCCGCTGGCATCGACCTGCGCGGGATGGATCACGTACTTCCAGTCATCCACGCTGACCCCGCCGGTCAGCGTGGCGATCACCGGCATTACCAGTCCATCGACCAGCGCAGTGACGATCTTGTTGAATGCAGCGCCGATCACCACCGCGACCGCCAGGTCGATCACGTTGCCGCGCGCGATGAAGGCCTTGAACTCGCTGACGATGCTCATCGATCTCTCCGTGTTGAGGATCGATGGACTATAGGTGAGCCGGGATAGCCAAGCTGTCGTCCCCCGGAGCCGCGAGCTTGCCGCGGCCGTGCGGTGCTGCTAGCCGGAATGAGCGTCCTGGATGATCTCGCCCTGCAGCTCGATCACATCGTCCAGCCGCGCGATGAAACGATCGCCCGGCTGCATCGGACCGACGCCCGCGGGCGTGCCCATGAACACCAGGTCGCCGGCACGCAAGGCGTACAGCCGCGACAGCTCGTGCAGGATTTCCGGCACATCCCACACCAGGTCGGCGAAGGCGCCGTGCTGGCGGATTTCGCCGTTGACCTGCAGGCTCAACGAGCGCGCGGCCAGATCGCCGACTTCGGCCGCCGGCACCAGTGCGCTGACCGGCGCGGAGTGATCGAACGCCTTGCCGGTGTCCCACGGCAGGCCCTTGGCCTTGGCGGCGGCCTGCAGGTCGCGACGGGTCAGGTCCAGGCCGATGCCGTAGCCGAACACCAGCGGCATCGCGACCTTGGGATCGAGCACGCCCGGCGGCGCGTCCTGGCCGAGCGCCACCACCAGCTCCACCTCATGGTGCAGCTCGCGGGTGCCACGCGGGTAGGGCACCACGCCATCGAGCACCAGCGCGTCAGCCGGCTTGAGGAAGAACGCCGGGCGGCCGCGATCGGCCACTGAGCTAGGTACCGCCGCGCCCATCTCGCGGGCGTGCTCGGCGAAATTGCGGCCGACGCAGTACACCCGCCGCACCGGAAAGAACAACTGCTCGTCGGTGGCACTGCGGACCGGGATGCGCGGCTGCGCCGGCGCCTGGAAGACATCGCCCATGCGATCGCTCACTGCTTGGAGGGGAAACCTGGAGAAGCGGTGCCGCTGGCGCGGTTCAGCGGCCGGCCGGGCGCTCGTCGGCGCGGTCCAGCACCGGCCGGTCGACCACCTGGTATTCGCCCTCGACCACGCGTGGGTCCTGCGGCGCCTTGCGCGTCAGTGGCCTGCCTCGGCCCGACCACAACCGGTAGATCAGCCCCACCGCGATCATCGCCGCACCCACGAACACGCTGAACATCACCAGCAGCGCGAGCACGCCCAGGCCAACCACCCCGAGCACGAAGCGCAGCAGCGGGTGACGCGGCTTGCGCGGCTCGAAGGCACTGCGCATGCGCGACTGGAACTGGTGGTGGTTGAAGCGGAACGAGTGGGCGAACATTCGGTACGTCGTGACACAATGCGGCCGGTTGCCGGGGCAACGAGTATCGGGCTAGGCATGGTCGACGAAGTAATGAATTCGTTAAGCGGGCGTGAAGAGGCCGGTCCGCCGCGGCCGCTGCTGGCCCTGGAGCGGCTGTCGGATGGGGCTCTGGCCGAAGCCGAAGCGACGATGAACGGGGATGCCGAATCGCTGGTGCTGTATCGCGACGGCGATCACGTCCGGGCGTGGCTCAACGTCTGCCCGCATGCCGGACGGCGCCTCGACTGGGCCCCGGGGCAGTTTCTCAAGAGCAAGGACGGCCTGCTGGTCTGCGCCGCGCATGGCGCCAGCTTCGAGCTGGCCGGCGGCGAATGCGTAGCCGGCCCATGCCGCGGCGAGACCCTGCGCGCGGTGCCGGTCGACGTCCGCGATGGCGCCGTGTGGCTGTCGTCTCCCAGAGCGACTTCCTCCTCTGGGGTGTAGGAGCGACGTAAGTCGCGATGCGCTGATCGGTGAGAGGGCGATATCGCGACTTACGTCGCTCCTACAAAAGCCGCCGTATCCGCCGTCAGAACAGCAGATTCACCATCAACACCGCCACCGCGGTATAGACCAGCGACAGCGGCGCACCGACCTTCCACAGTTCCTTGCTGGTGTAGCCGGCCGGTCCGGTGATCATCGAGATCACCGGGTTGGAGGCGGTCATGAAGTTGTTCGATGCCGACAGCGCGACGATCAGCGCGAACGCGGTCGGGTCGCCGCCCGCGGCCAGCGCCAGGTTGATTGCCAGCGGCACCATCACGATCGCAGCGCCGACGTGGCTGATCACCAGCGAGAACGCGGTGGTGAGCAGGCCCATCGCGACCTGCAGCAGCCAAATGGGGGTCCCCGGCGGCATGCGTTCGATGGTATGTCCGGCGATCCAGGCCGCCGCGCCGCTGGAGTCCATCGCCCAGCCCAGCGGTATCAGGGAGGCCATCAGGAACACGGTCTTCCAGTTGATCGCCGCATACGCCTCGTCGATGTGGATCACTCCGGCGATGAGCATCCCGGCCACGCCGGTCATCAGCGCGACCGACACCGGCAGCCGCGACGACAGCGCCAGCAGCAGCGCCACCGCGAAGATGCCCAGCGCGATCTTGAGCTTGTGCGGGCGCTGCTCGCCCTTGGGGTAGTCGGTGACCACGACCAGGTCCCTGCCCTCCGCGGCATCGCCCAGGTCGGCCCAGATGCTGTGCAGCACCAGCATGTCGCCGGCCCGCAGCGGCACGTCGCGCACGTTCTCGCGCATCACCGCCTTGTCGCGGTTGATCGCCAGCAGGCTGAGCCCGAGCAGCTTGCGCAACTCCAGGTCGCGGCCGGTCTTGCCGATGAACCCGGACGTCGCCGGGATCACCGCCTCGGAGATGCCGGCGCGGCTGGGATTGAACAGGTCGCCGAAGGTGCGCAGGCGCGAGCTAACGCGCAGGATCTGGTTCTGCGCGAAGTCGGTCACCTGCTGCTTCGCCCCCATCACGCCCAGCACGCTGCCGACCCAGATGCGGGTGTCGGCCGGTGGCGCCAGGCGCGACTCGTTGTTGCTCTTGAGGGCCAGCAGCAGCGGTGCGCCGTGCAGCGCCTCGGCCTCGCCCAGCGCCATGCCGACCAGCGGACTGTCGGCGGTGACGGTGAGTTCGTAGACATCGCCGTCGATGCCATAGGCGTTGGCGAAATAGCTCTGGGTACGCGCCGGGGTCGCGCCCTTGCCGCCTTCACGCTCGAGCTTGCTGCCGGCGAAGTGGAAATACACCAGCGACGCGGCCAGCAGTGCCAGGCCGATCGGCAGCGGCGCGAACATGCTCAGCGGCTCCAGCGTCGCCACGCCCGAGGGCAGGTTGCTGTTGGCCGCCAGCAGCAGGTCGTTGAGCAGGATCAGTGGCGAGTTGCCGACCATGGTCAGCCCGCCGCCCATCACGATCGCCGCCGCGATAGGCAGCAGCAGGCGCGGCAGGGACATGCCTGTACGCGAGGACAGGCGCGAGGCGACGGGCAGGTACAGCGCCATCACAGAGGGGTTCTGCATGACCGAGGAGTTGAGCCCGGCGACCGCGCCGGTCAACAGCATCAGCCGTTGTTCGACGCCATGCGCGCGCCGCAGCAGCCAGCCGGCGAGGCGGTTCAGCGCACCGGTGCGGTCCAGGCCGGCGCCGAGGATCATGGTCGCGATGATCGCCATCACCGCGTTGGTCGAGAAGCCGTTGAAGATTTCCTCCGGCGCGACCAGCCCCGACAGGCCGAGCAGGACCAGCACCACCAGCGCGACCACGTCGGCGCGGATGCGCTCGAACAGGAACATCACCATCGTGAAGCCCACCAGCCCGAGAACGAGCTTCATGTCGGTGGTGAGCGTCAGCGCGGATTCCATCAGCGGGGCAGGGTAGCGGCGGCGTCAGGGACGCGAAAAGGCAAAACGGGAGGCGGGAACAGGGCACCGGAAACGGCCGGATCGCCGTGCCGTGGCGTGCCGCCTTCCCGGTTCCCTGTTCCCGCTTTCAAGCAGCATCATCGTTCAACCCGGTCGTACAACAGGTCCCAGACGCCATGGCCGAGTTGCTGGCCACGGGTCTCGAAATGCGTCTGCGGGCGCCACGGTGGCCGCGGCACCGATCCGCGCGCACCGGCGCGGTTGGCGATGCCGGGGGTCGCATCGAGCACGTCCCACATCTGCTCGGCATAGTCCTGCCAATCGGTGGCGAGGTGCAAGCGTCCATCGGTGGCGAGCTTGCGCACCAGCAGCGCGGCGAACGCGGGCTGCACGAGCCGGCGCTTGTTGTGGCGCTTCTTGTGCCAAGGGTCGGGGAAGTAGATGCGGATCTCGTCCAGGCCGGCGTCGGCGATTTCGTGGTCCAGCACCTCGACCGCATCGTGGTGGTAGATGCGGACGTGGCGGGCGTCGTCCTCGGCCAGTGCGTTCAGCAGCCGGCCGACGCCGGGGGCGTGCACCTCGATGCCGATCAGGTCGCGGTCGGTGTCGTGCCTGGCGGCGAAGCGCAGCGCCTCGCCGTTGCCGAAACCGATCTCCAGCACGCGCCTGGCGTGGCGGCCAAACACCGCGTCGAAGTCGCGAGCCTCACCCAGAAAATCAAGGCCGAAACGCGGCCACTGCTGCTCGAATGCGCGCTGCTGGGCCGGACTGAAGCGGCCCTGGCGCAAGACGAAGCTGCGGACCTGGCGGTGGCCCTCGGTGACGGTGAACGGTTTGGGCGGGGACGGCCTGGTGGGCGAGTCAGTCATGGGTATCTGCGTCTGCCGGAACAAAACCCACCCCCATCCCGGCCTTCCCCTTGAAGGGGAAGGAGAACAGCATCGGCGTCGGCGCACGAGGCTCCCCCTTCAAGGGGAGGGTTGGGTGGGGATGGGTTACAACCGCGGCCGACATCCCCATCACCCGATCAACCCATCCACCGGACTGGACGCACTCGCAAACCGCTTGCGCGGAATGCGCCCGGCGCTGAACGCCGCACGTCCGGCCTCGACCGCGAGCCTCATTGCATGCGCCATCAGCACCGGGTCCCTGGCACCGGCGATCGCGGTATTCATCAGCACCCCGTCGCAGCCCAGTTCCATCGCGATCGCCGCGTCCGAGGCGGTGCCGACCCCGGCGTCGACGATGATCGGCACCTTGGCGTTCTCGACTATCTCAATCAGGTTCCACTTGTTCTGGATGCCCAGGCCCGAACCGATCGGCGCGGCCAGCGGCATCACCGCCACGCAGCCGATCTCCTCCAGCCGGCGCGCCAGCAGCGGGTCATCGGAGGTGTAGACCATCACCTCGAAGCCTTCCCTGACCAGCGTCTCGGCCGCGGCCAGGGTCTGCACCACGTCGGGGAACAGCGTGCGCGCATCGCCGAGCACTTCCAGCTTGACCAGGCTGCGGCCGTCGAGCAGCTCGCGCGCCAGCCGGCAGGTGCGCACCGCATCGTCGGCGGTGTAGCAGCCGGCGGTGTTGGGCAGGATCGTGTACCTGTCCGGCGGCAGCACGTCGAGCAGGTTCGGCTCGTCCGGGTTCTGGCCGATATTGCTGCGGCGGATCGCGACGGTGACGATTTCGGCTCCGGCCGCCTGGGTGGCCAGGCGGGTCTGCTCCGGACCGGTGAACTTGCCGGTGCCGGTGAGCAGCCGCGAGCGGTAGTGCCGGCCGGCGATGACCAGCGGGGCGTCGGCGGTGAGGGGAGCGGGCGGGGTGGGACTGTCGGGGGAGGCATGCGCGGTCATGGTGGGATTATCGCATCCGTGCGGCGCGTGGTCCCGCGCTGCCTGCGCCGTTGGCGGACATCGCACCCGGTCAGCCGCCGCCACGGAATCTTCGCGCCGGTCAGCTAGGCTTCGCTGATGAACCCCACTTCGTCCCCCGGGCCCGGCCCGCGTCCCGCCTCGCTGCCGCCGGTGCAGTTGCGCCCGCTCGAGCGCAGCGACCTGCACTTCGTCCACCTGCTCAACAACAATCGCGCGGTGATGGGCTACTGGTTCGAGGAGCCGTACGAATCATTCGTCGAACTCGAGGAGCTCTACCGCAAGCACATCCACGACCAGTCCGAGCGTCGCTTCATCATCGAGAGCGCTGAGCATGGGCACGAACACCAGCGCGTGGGCCTGGTCGAGCTGGTCGAGATCGACCACCTGCACCGGCGCGCCGAGTTCCTGATCATGGTCTCGCCCGAGCAGCAGGGCCGCGGCTTCGCCACCGCCGCCACCCACAGCGCGATCAACTACGCGTTCCGGGTGCTGAACCTCTACAAGCTCTACCTGCTGGTCGATGTCGACAACGCCCGCGCGATCCGCATCTACGAGGGCGCCGGGTTCAAGCGCGAGGGCGTGCTGGTCGACGAATACTTCAGCGACGGCCGCTATCGCAGCGTGGTCCGCATGTGCGTATTCCAGCACGAGGCCCTGGGGCGGGACGAGCAGCGGCGCGATGCCTGATTGGGGCGGGGAATAGTGAAGCGGGAACGGGGAACGGTGAGTATGCCGGGCCTTCATCGTCTGCCCGACGCCAAGGGCGCGGTGTTTGCTCTCCTCTTTGGAAAAGAGGGGTTGGGGGAGATTTGCTTCCGGCCCGAAGGGGGCGCACGCCAGAGCAAGAGCAAATCCTCCCCAGCCCTCCTTTGTCCAAGGAGGGAGCCTCAAGCGGCCGATCAGTTGCCGCCAGCCCCCCTCACCGGCACCGGCACGTTGCACAGGTCGATGTGCCCGGCCGGGACCTTGTACCAGTCGTCGCGGCGGTTGCGGCGGGCTTCGATGAGTTCGTCGAATAGCGGCGTGTCGGTACGCAGCACTTCCAGCGCGCTGCGTTCGCCCTCGGGCACCTCGGAGGCCAGGCGGATGGCGCGGATCGGGGTGCGCTGCGCCGGGTCCTCGTAGAACCCCAGCGGCCCGGTGCCGCGCGGCAGCACCGACAGGCGCTCGATGCCGTCGATCACGCGGCCGACCAGGGTGATGTTGAGGTCGAGTTGGCGCGGCGACTGGCCAATGACGACGTAGAGCTCGGTGCCGTTGCTGGAGTCGGCGGTGATGTCGCGGCCGGCGCCGACCATGCCGTAGCAGTGCGCCAGCCAGGCGGTCCCCGCGCGCGGATGGCGCGCGGCCGGGAAGCCGTCGACAAAGCCCACCTCCGGTGCCCAGCCGTCGGCATCGGGCAGGCGGTGGAAGTCCAGCCCTTCACTGGATCGCGCGAATTCGGCTGGCAGTTCGGCCCGGGCGCTGCCCAGCGGCCTGCGCGCGGACGCGTCCTGCGCCGGATCGCCCCACTGCACGACGAAGTTGTCCTGCGAGCGGTTGATGCTCATGCCGTCCCAGTAACCCTCGCGCGCCAGGGTGCGTATGTTGCCGACGTGCTCGGGGGCGAAGTCTGGCGCCAGTTCGATCACCACGCGGCCGCTGTCGAGTTCCAGGTAAAGCGTGTCGGCCGGATCGGGCGCGCGCCAGTCGCTCGGGCCGGACGCATCGAGGATTTCCTGCATCGAGCGCGCCTGCACCGGCGCCGTGCTGCCGGCCGCGCTTTGTTCGGAACCAGCCTGACTGGTGGCGCCCTGGGTGGTGGCGCAGCCGGGCAGCAGCATGATCGGCATCATGATCGAGACCAGCAGGACGGACGGCAGCAGCGATGGCTGGGACATTGAAGGGCGCTCCACGAGAGGTGCGCCCGATTGTGCCCAGCGCCGGCCGCCACGGCCAGCGGCCGCCGGTCAGTGGTGCTTGCGATCGTCGCGACCAGAGCCCAATTGCTTGCCGCCGCCGTCCTGCTTGTTGACCGTCGCCCAGGCGATGCGCTCGGCATC
Organism: Novilysobacter longmucuonensis; assembly: GCF_046600735.1. Taxonomy (NCBI): domain Bacteria; kingdom Pseudomonadati; phylum Pseudomonadota; class Gammaproteobacteria; order Lysobacterales; family Lysobacteraceae; genus Novilysobacter; species Novilysobacter longmucuonensis. Next base: position 94,682 of record NZ_JBJMAW010000008.1, on the reverse strand, counting down.
GTCCTTGGAACGGCCCTGCTCGAGTTCGCTGTCCTCGATGTGCTCGGCCTTGCGCTTCTGCTTGTCGGTGTATGCGGATTTCTCGCCACGGGGCATGGGGGCTCCTCCAGGCGTCGCGAAGGGGGGCGGCGCGGGTTCGTATTAACGCGCAGCGGGTTAAGCCGACGGCAAGACGCCAACGTCGCCCGGCAGAGCGTGGAGGCCGGGGGGCGGGTCAGCGGTCGGGTACAATGCCGCGCGGCCCCGTGCAGCTTGCGGCCGCCATTCATCTTTTCCGGTTCCCATCTCCCGTGTCCACGCCACCCTAGCGTCGCTTCATCACTGCGCGCGTGCCTCGATCAAGGCGCGGGGTCTTGTATGGCTTTTTTCGCCTGGTCCATCGCCGGGCGTCGGGAAAATTCTTTTTGGACATCACATCTCATCTGCGCCGCGACTGGCTCGGAAACATCCGCGGCGACGTGCTCGCCGGCCTCGTCGTCGCCCTGGCGCTGATTCCGGAGGCGATCGCGTTCTCGATCATCGCCGGGGTCGATCCCAAGGTCGGCCTCTACGCCTCGTTCTGCATCGCGGTGGTCATCGCCTTCACCGGCGGCCGGCCCGGCATGATCTCGGCTGCCACCGGCGCGATGGCGCTGCTGATGGTCACGCTGGTGCGCGATCACGGTTTGCAGTACCTGCTCGCCGCGACCCTGCTGACCGGCGTGCTGCAGATCCTCGCCGGCGTGTTCAAGCTCGCCACGCTGATGCGCTTCGTCTCGCGTTCGGTCATCACCGGTTTCGTGAACGCCCTGGCGATACTGATCTTCATGGCGCAATTGCCGGAACTGACCGGGATGCCCTGGACGGTGTACGCGATGACCGCCGCCGGGCTCGGCATCATCTATCTGTTCCCGTACCTGACCCGCACGATTCCCTCGCCGCTGGTCGCGATCGTGGTGCTGACCGTGCTGGCGCTGCTGCTCAACCTCGACATCCGCACCGTCGGCGACATGGGCGAGCTGCCCGACAGCCTGCCGGTGTTCCTGCTGCCGGACGTGCCGCTTAACCTGGAGACGCTGTGGATCATCCTGCCGGTGGCCGCGACGCTGGCGGTGGTCGGCCTGCTGGAGTCGCAACTGACCGCGCAGATCGTCGACGACCTCACAGACACGCCCAGCGACAAGAACCGCGAGTCGACCGGCCAGGGCATCGCCAACATCGCCTCGGGTTTCGTCGGCGGCATGGCCGGCTGCGCGATGATCGGGCAGTCGGTGATCAACGTGAAGTCCGGCGGCCGCGGGCGGTTGTCGACGCTGGTGGCCGGTGTGGTGCTGCTGGTGCTGGTGGTTTTCGCTGCCGAGTGGGTCAGGGTGATCCCGATGGCGGCCCTGGTCGCGGTGATGATCATGGTCGCGATCGGCACCTTCAGCTGGGCCTCGGTGCGCGACCTGCGCACCCACCCGAAGTCCTCGAGCATGGTGATGATCGCCACGGTCATCGTCACCGTGTTCACCCATGACCTGGCCAAGGGCGTGCTGACCGGCGTGCTGCTGTCGGCGCTGTTCTTCGCGCGCAAGGTCGGGCGCGTGCTGCACGTGGGCTCGGCCGCCGCCGAAGAGGGTGCGGCGCGGCACTACACGGTCATCGGGCAGGTGTTCTTCGCCTCGGCGGAGAGCTTCATCGCCGCGTTCGATTTCAAGGAAGTACTGCAGCGGGTGCGGATCGATGTCGGCCGCGCGCACTTCTGGGACCTGAGCGCGGTCGGTGCGCTCGACAAGGTGGTGTTGAAGTTCCGCCGCGAGGGCACCGAAGTCGAACTGGTCGGCATGGACGAGGCGAGCACGACCCTGGTCGACCGGCTCGGCGTGCACGACAAACCCGACGCGGTCGAACGCCTGTCCGGGCACTGAGACTTGAGGAGCTATGCGATGAATACGTCCCTGATCCACACCGAAGGCTGCGTACTGGCCGCCGTCGATCGCTCGATCTACACCGAGAGCGTGGCCTGCCACGCCGCATGGGCGGCTTCGCGGCTGGGCGCGCCGCTGCAGTTCGTGCATGTGCTCGACCGTCATCCGGAAACCACGCCGACCGCGGACTACAGCGGCAACCTCAAGCTCGGCGAGAAGGAGGAGTTGCTGCACGAACTGGCCAGCCTGGACGAGCGCCGCAGCACGATCGCGCAGGAGCAGGGGCGTCTGCTGCTGCAGGAGGTCAAGCGCATGGCCGGCGAGGCCGGCGCGACCGAGATCGACGCCCGCCAGCGCCACGGTGGGCTGGTCGACACGTTGACCGAGCTGGAGGCGGACGTGCGGCTGTTCGTGCTCGGCAAGCGCGGCGAACACGCGGACTTTGCGAAAGGGCACCTGGGCGGGAACCTGGAGCGCACGGTGCGCGCGGTGCACCGGCCGCTGCTGGTGGTCTCGCGCGCATTCAAACCAATCGACCGCGTGCTGGTCGCGTTCGACGGCAGCGCGACCACGCGCAAGGGCGTGGAGATGGTCGCTGCGAGCCCCCTGTTCCGCGGGCTGCAGGTGCATCTGGTGATGGTCGGGGCCGAAAGCACGCAGGCCAGCGCTCAGCTGCAGGAAGCCGAAGGTGTCCTGTCGCAGGCGGGATTCGACGTGTGCAGCGCACTGATCGCCGGCGAGCCGGAAACCGTGATCGGCGCCTACGTGCGCGAACACGCGATCGGCGTGCTGGTCATGGGCGCCTACGGCCACTCGCGCATCCGCCAGCTGATCGTCGGCAGCACCACCACGGCGATGCTGCGCGAGTGCCAGATTCCGGTGCTGCTGTTGCGCTGACTTTACCGATCCGCTGCAGGAGCGGCTTCAGCCGCGAGTTGTTGCCCTCGTCGGATAGAACCCAAAGGCACTGACACGGATCAGGACAAAAAAGGCAGATCAGAGCGGACAAATATCCAGAAAAGCTCTATGCGCTCTGATCCGCGCCTTTTTAGCTCTGATCCGCGTCAAGGATTTTCCGCCACACCGCAGCCCGATCGCGGCTAAAGCCGCTCCTACAGGGGCAGAGCCGCGCAGCGAGAGATTCCGGGCGGAGGGCAGGTGCGACGCTTCAGTCGGCGTAGCGCGCGATGAAGTCGCGCACCTGCGGGTACACCTGCTCGCGCCAGCGGCGGCCGCTGAAGATGCCATAGTGTCCGGCGCCGTGGACCTCCAGGTGCTGCTGGTCCTGCTCGGCGATGCCGGTGCACAGCTTGTGCGCGGCGCGGGTCTGGCCCTGGCCGGAGATGTCGTCGAGCTCGCCCTCGATGGTCAGCAGCGCGGTGCCCTTGATCGCACCGGGGTCGACGCGCTCGCCATCGATCTCCCACAGGCCCCGCGGCAGCAGGTGCTGCTGGAACACCACGCGGATCGTGTCGAGGTAGTACTCGGCCGGCATGTCGAGCACGGCGTTGTATTCATCGTAGAACCGGCGGTGCGACTCGGCGTCTTCCAGGTCGCCCTTCAGCAGGTCCTGATAGAATTCCCAGTGCGATTGCGCATGGCGCTCGGGGTTCATCGCCATGAAGCCGCCGTGCTGCAGGAAGCCCGGGTACACCCGACGGCCGTGGCCGGGGTAGTTCGCCGGCACGTGGTGGATGACGTTGTGCTCGAACCACCACAGCGGCCGCTGCACCGCCAGGTCGTTGACCTGCGTGGGGCTTTCGCGGGTGTCGATCGGCCCGCCCATCATCACCAGCGAGCGCGGCGTGGGCTCGCCACGCGCGGCCATCAGCGACACCGCCGCGAGCACCGGCACGGTCGGCTGGCACACGCTGATCACGTGCAGGTTTTCGGCACCGATGGCGCGGATGAAATCCTGGATGTAGCCGACGTAGTCGTCCAGCGAGAACGTGCCGTCGCCGGCCGGCACCATGCGTGCGTCGGTCCAGTCGGTGATGTAGACCTTGTGGTCGCGCAGCAACGTGCGCACGGTGTCGCGCAGCAGCGTGCTGTGGTGGCCCGACAGCGGTGCGACCACCAGCACCGGCGGATCGTCCTTGAGCTCGGCGATGTTGCCGGCGTCGTCGGCATAGCGCTTGAAGCGCAGCAGGCGGCAGAACGGCTTGCGCAGCATCTCGCGTTCGATCACCGGGTAAACCTGGCCGTCGATGTCGAGCGAGTGGATGCCGAACTCGGGCTTCTCGTAGTCCTTGCCGATGCGGTACATCAACTCGTAGCCGGCGGCCAGGCGCGAGGCCCCGGGCAGGGTCGACAGCCAGCTGCCGGAGGCGCCGAACATCTTGGCACTGGCGTCGGCCCAGTAAGTCATCGGCGCCATCCATGCGCGGCCGAGTTCGTGCATCTGGTAGAGCATCATTCCCCGTTCCCCTGTTGACGGATCATGTTGCGGTGCAGCGTAGCGGATCGGGATGGCCGAAACGTGAACCGGATCGGCCTTTGTCAAAACGGCTCTCAGCCGCGCTCTGTGCACCGTCTCCGTGCTCGTGAGATCGGGATCGGGAGCGCTCCTGCATTCGGATGGGGGCGATTTTCGCGATCTGAACGAAAGGCTCGCGGCTAAGAGCCGCTCCTACAAAGGCGACGTGCTGTTGTAGGAGCGGGCCATGCCCGCGACCGGCAGCCGTAGTCGAGCGATCGCGGCCATGGGGCGCTCCTACAGGCGGTCGGGGATTTCCAGCGTGGCGGCGCCTTCGCGTAGGGCCGGCGCCAGCCACAGGTGGGAGCCCAGCGGCGTGAGGCCGACGGCCTCGAAGCGCTGCCGGTAAAAGCGCGCCGGGCGGCGCCTGAAGCCGTGGGTGTCGCCGTCGATGCCGTCCTCGCGCGTGAACGTTTCCAGGAACGCGACCCCGCCGCACAGCTCGGCCAGCGCCGCCAGACCACGGTCGAGTTCACGCGTTTCGAGGTAATGCAGCACGTCGCTGCAGATCAGCAGGTCGGCCGGCGGGCACGGCCGCAGGTGCTGGAAGTCACCGAAACGCGCGTGATGCAGGTTGCGGCGCGCACCGAAGCGGCCGATCGCGTACTCGCTGCTGTCGAATCCCAGGTACTGGGCCTTCGGCCGCAGTTTCAGCAGCGGCGCGCGCCACGCGCCTTCGCCGCAACCGATGTCGAGCACGCTGCGTAGCGGCCGTTCCAGGTGGTACTCGGCGGTGGCGACCGCCAGTGCGACCTTGCGCGACAGCCGCGCGCGGCCGCCGATCGCCTGCGCCTTCAGCGCGGGATCGCGATACCAGCGTTCGAAGTAGGTGGCGTCGTAGTGTTTGGTCATTGAGGGGTAGACGGAAAAACGGAAAACGGAAAACGGGAAAGCCCGGGACCCGAAGCCGACCGTGCGCCATGCGATGCTATCGCGCCATTGCTGCCGAATTGTCCGAGGAACCTGCCGAATGAACGTTTACGTCTGGACCATCACCCTGCACCTGGTGTTCGTGATCGGCGGCCTGGCGGCGGCGTTCTACCTGCCGCGCATCCTGGTCAATCTGGCCGAGGCCGGCGAGGACCCGGCGGTGCGGGCGCGGCTGGTGCTGATGGGGCGGCGGCTGTATCGCTTCGGCCACGTGATGTTCGGCCTGGCGATCGCGCTCGGGCTGGTGCTGTGGCTGCATTTCGGCGTGGTCGGCGGCTGGCTGCACGCCAAGCTGGCGCTGGTGGTGCTGCTGCTGGCTCACTACGTCGTCGCCGGGCGCTGGTTGAAAGGCGTGGACGCCGGACGCGCACTGCCGTCGGCCAAGGCGCTGCGCTGGTTCAACGAACTGCCGGTGCTGCTGCTGGTGGCGATCGTGTGGCTGGTGCTGGGCAAGCCGTTCTGACGCATTCCTGCTTCGTGGCTGGGGCACGGAACGTGGCTCGGCTCCGGGGATGCCAGTGAGAAGAGCGGAGAACGAAACGCCAGAGCAAATCTCCCCTGGCCCCTCTTTTCCAAAGAGGGGGACCACAGCAGCTTCCGTGCTGTCAGTCGGCGATGAACTCGGCCGGGGCCGGCAGTTCCACCGGTACGCCGTTCGTGTCGCACAGGTCCCTGGCACATAGCGCTTGGCGCAGGTGCGGGGTTGCCTGCAGCATGAAATGGAATACCGCGCTCTGCTCGACGCTGCCACGCACCGCGTCGCTGCCGGGGCCGCGTGCCCAGATGCCGACATCGTCGCCACCGTGCGATTCGCTGGCCAGCGGGACCAGCGCTTCCTGCAGGTAGTCCGGATGCTGGGTGTCGACCTCGCGCAGGTCGGGACGCCCGGTCTGGCCCGGGGCAGGTTCGACGTGGCCCGGGCCATTGCCGTAGCTCAGCGTGGTGTAGGGCAGGCCGTCCGCGTCCCGGGTCAGTTCTGCCTCCGCACCGGGCCGGGCGGGGGCTTCGCGCACCAGGCCGAGGATCGGGTTGCCGCGTTGCGGATAGCCGGCGAAGCCCAGGGTGTGCGAATGGTCGGCGGTGACCACGATCAGGGTGTCGTCGGCGGAGGTCAGCTGATTGGCGAGCGCCACCGCTTCGCTCATCGCGATCGTGTCGTCCAGTGCCCGGTAGGCGTTGCTGGCGTGGTGGGCGTGGTCGATGCGGCCGGCTTCGACCAGCAGCAGGTAGCCGTCTTCGTCGCGCTGCAGGCGCTCGATCGCGGCGCGGGTCATCTCGGCCAGGCTCGGTTCGCCGGCCGCGTCGCGCGGGCGGTCGTGCTCGTACTGCATGTGCGAGGGCTCGAACAGCCCCAGCAGCGGTGCGTGGGCCGGCGCGTCGGCCAGTTGCGCGACGTTCCACACGTAGGCGCCGTCGGGATGGGCCTGCCGCCAGCGGGCGACCAGGTCGCGGCCGTCGCGGCGGCGGCCGGTCAGGGCGGGATATTCGGGATCGGCCTGGGCGGCGGTCGTGAAGTTGCTCCGGCCGCCGCCCAGCAGCACCTCCGGCCCGTGCCCGAACGGGGTTTCGATGAGCTGGCGGGCGATGTCGATGCAGCCGGCGCGCTTGGCCGCGGCCGGCAGGTCGGCATCGCTTTCCCAGCCGCGGTCGGCCACGCGGGCGAAGGTGGCCGCCGGGGTGGCGTGGGTGAGGCGCGCGGTACTGACCACGCCGGTGGCCATGCCGGCTTCGGCGGCGAGTTCCCACAGCGACAGTAGCGGTACCTGCTGCGCGCCGGCACAGTCGCCGTGCAGGGCTGACGGGCCGACGTTGACCACGCCGCTGCGGGTCTTCACTCCCGTCGCCATCGCGGTCATCGTGCCGGCCGAGTCGGGGGTCTGGGTGTCGGTGTTGTAGGTCCTGGCCAGCGCGGTGGCAGGGTAGTGCTCCCAGCCCAGGCGGTGCTCTTCGCCGGTTCCACCGCGGTTCTGGCCATCGAGGATGCGCGCGGCGGAGACCGTGGTCAGGCTCATGCCGTCGCCGACGAACAGGATCACGTTCTTCGCGCGGCCGCTCATCGCGCCCCGCGCGGCCGCCTGCGCGGCGCCGTCGCGGAACCACCACGCGGCGGTTTCGCCGTCGGGGCGGGTGATCGGGGGCACGGTGACCACGATTGCGCTGGCGGGCGCGGCGCTGGCAAGCGGCGCCGCGCCCACCTGATCGGGCCGGGACGGCGGCGCGCCGGCGCAGGCGCCGGCCAGTACGGTGGCGGCGAGGGCGAGACACGCGGCGCGCGGTGGGAGCATCGGCAGGAACCTGGCGGAAAACCCGATTATGCCGCGCGACTGTTGCCGCTGTGGGATGGTGTGGCGCGTGCGTGCACTCGCCGCTGGCCGGTGCCTCCGCTAAGGTGCTGATCCGATACTCACCATGCAAGCGGCCGGCCCGGGCCGACGAAGGTTCGCCGATGAGACTGGTCCACGCCTGGCTCCGCATCCCGTTCTGGCAGCGCGTGCTGGCCGGCTTCGTGCTGGGCGCGCTGGCGGGTTGGGCGTTCGGCCCGGCGGCGGAGACTTGGTTCGGCCCGCTCGGCACGCTGTACGTCACCCTGATCAAGATGATCGCGGTGCCGTTGGTGTTCTTTGCGGTGATGAACGCGGTCGCCTCGCTGCACGGGCAGAAATCGGTGGCCCTGCTCGGCGGGCGCACGTTCCTGTGGTTCGCGGTCACCGCCGCGCTGGCGGTCTGCATCGGACTGGGCGTGGGTTGGGTGCTGCAGCCCGGCATCGGCGTGGCCGGGCTGAGCATGGCGCCGGACTACACCGTGCGCGAACTGCCCTCGCCGGTGCAGGTGCTGCTCGACGTGGTCCCGGGTAACCCGTTCCGGGCGCTGAGCGAGGGCAAGATCCTGCAGGTGATCGTGTTCGCCGGCCTGGTCGGGTTCGCGCTGGTGAAACTCGGTGAGAAGACCACCGGTATCCGCCGGCTGGTGGGCGAGGCCAGCGACGTGATGATCCAGGTGACCCGCTTCGTACTCGAGGTGACCCCGCTGGGTACCTTCGGCCTGATTGCCGCGCTGGTCGGCGCCTACGGGTTCGAGAAGCTGCTGCCGCTGGGCAATTTCGTGTTTGCGCTGTACCTGGCCTGCGCGCTGCACATCGTGCTGACGTACGGCGGCCTGCTGCTGGCGCATGGGCTCAACCCGCTGCGGTTCTTCCGCGGCGCCGCGCCGGGCATGCAGGTGGCGTTCGCCAGTTCGTCGAGTTTCGCCTCGCTGCCGGTCGCGCTGCGCTCGGTCACCCACAACCTCGGCGTGGACCGCGACTACGCCGCGTTCGCGGTGCCGCTGGGCGCGAGCATCAAGATGGACGGCTGCGGCGCGATCTACCCGGCGCTGACCTCGATCTTCGTCGCCCAGTATTTCGGTCTGACCCTGGAGCCGACCCAGTACCTGATCATCCTGATCGCCTCGGTGCTCGGCAGCTTCGGCACCGCCGGCGTGCCCGGCACCGCGATCGTGATGGTGACCCTGGTGCTGAGCGCCGCCGGCCTGCCGCTGGAGGGGATTGGTTTCGTGGTCGCGATCGACCGCGTGCTCGACATGATGCGCACCATGACCAACGTCACCGGGCAGATGCTGGTGCCGGTGCTGGTGGCGCGGGAAACCGGGCTGCTCGACAGCGCGGTCTACGACGCGGCGTCGAGCAATGTCGGGGTGACCGAGGGCGACGCGGCCGAATCACGCGAGGCGGTGTCGTGAGTGCCCCGACCGACACGGCCGACGGCTACACGCTGCTCGAACGCTTTCCCGACCGCGACGACTATCGCCGCCTGCGCGTCGCCACCGGCCTGTCGGCCAAGTCGGCCGATGCCGCCGAGCGCGGACTGCGCAACACCTTGTTCGGCGTCAGCGTGCTGCACCACGGGGACGTGATCGGCATGGGCCGGATCATCGGCGACGGCGGATGCTTCTTCCTGGTGGTGGACATCGCGGTCGAGCCGGCCCACCAGAAGCGCGGGCTCGGCAAGCGGATCATGGACGCACTGGATGCGTGGTTGCGCGCCCACGCGCCGGCGTCGGCCAGCGTCTCGCTGTTTGCCGATGGTGATGCCAGGCATTTGTACGCCAGGTACGGATTCGTCGAGACCGGACCGTTCTCGGTGGGCATGGACTACACGATGCGCGAGCGGGTGTGATCGCTACGCACCTCACATCCGCCAGTCACATCCGCGGTTCATAACCGAGAATACTGCCAGCTCAGCATCCGCCCCTCGCGATACGGCATGACGCCGTGGAACGGGCGGGGGTCGGCGTCGAACACCAGCGGCAGGAACTCGCGGTCGCCTTCCCACATCGGCAGCGCGTCGAGCCGGTCCAGCGCGACCCATTCCAGCGTGCCTTCCGGGTTGCAATCCAGTGGCGTGCCGCGGAAGCGAGTGACCACGAAGATGAAACCGAGCCAGTCCTCGCCGTGCTTGCCAAAGCCCGGCCAGCTGATCGTGCCGCGCAGCGACATTGCCTCGCAGGCGATGCCGGCCTCCTCGGATATCTCGCGGCGCATGCCGGCCAGCACGTCCTCGTCGGCCTCGATCTTGCCGCCCAGGCCGTTGTACTTTCCCAGGTGCTGGTCGCCGGGTCGGGCGTTGCGGTGCACCAGCAGCACCTGGCGGCCGTCAGGCGAAAGCACGTATCCCAGGGTGGCGACGATCGGGGTATAGGGCATCGTGCAGGTCCATGGAGGCTGGGCGGCACGCCGAATCGGCGTGAGCGATGCGACAGTGTGGTCAATTGCTCCGATCCCGGCCAGCGAGCCGGTGCCTGGTAGGAGCGGCTTCAGTCTCAATCTGGGGGCAAAAACCTTTGACACGGATCAGAGCGAAAAATGGCGGATAAAGGCAAAAGCCTTCTGTGCAGGGAAAGCTTGAATCGCTTGATCCGCCTTTTTTTCCTGATCCGTGTCAAATGCCCTTGCCTCAATCAAGAGCTCGCGGCTGAAGCCGCTCCTACGAAACTGGGCATCGCCGCGGTCATGCCGTCACCACGCGCAGGTCGGCAGGCTGCTCCATACCACGGCAACAGGAGGTCAACCATGGTCAGCACTCCAGCGCCGGACGGCGAGGCCGGCCAGCAACGCGAGCTGGTGCTGCGCTTCCTGGCCGAGCCAGCCGACGTCAACTACGGCGGCAAGGTGCACGGCGGGGTGGTGATGAAGTGGATCGACCAGGCCGGCTACGCCGCGGCGGTCGGCTGGAGCGGGCAGTACAGCGTGACGGTCGCGGTCGGCGGCATCCGCTTCGTGGCGCCGGTGCGGATCGGCGACCTGGTGACGGTGCGCGCCAAGCTGGTCCACACCGGCACCAGCAGCATGCATTTCGCGGTCGACGTGCTCGCGCGCGATCCGGGCTTCGCACGCGGCAGCGCCGCGCGGGAGCGGCTGTGCACGCATTGCGTAATCGTGTTCGTCGCGCTGGACGAGGTCGAGGGCCGGCCGGTGCCGGTGCCGCCATGGACGCCGGCGAGCGGCGAGGACAAGCGGCTGGCCGAATACGCGATGCAGGTAATGGCGCTCAGCAAGGGCATCGAGCAGACCGTCCAGCGCTATCGCGAGGCCGACAGCGGGCACGGAGAAGCCCAGTAGGGTGGAGCGTCGAGGGCTTGCAGGAGCGGCTTCAGCCGCGATGGTGTCGCCGAGGGCGGACGCATGCGACATCGATTGATGCTGCCATCCTCGTTCGCGACGCGCGCGATTTCCCTCGAGGCAGAAGCGATCGCGGCTGAAGCCGCTCCTACAGTGCCCTGGTCAATTCGCGCTTGCCCGGCCCAGCACCCGTTTGGCGCCGCTGTAGTGGTCGCGCCAGTAGTAGCCATCGAGATGGTCCAGCCGCACCGTGCCGCCGCTGCTGGGCGCATGCACGAAGCGGCCGTCCCCGAGGTAGATGCCGACGTGGCTGACCGTGCCGCCGCTGCCGAAGAACACCAGGTCGGCGGCGGTCAGCTGCCGCGGCGCGATCTTCGGCCCCTGGTAGGCGGCCAGGTCGCGTGAGGTCCGCGGCAGTCGCACATCGAGCATGTCGCGATAGACGTAGTTGACCAGTCCGCTGCAGTCGAACCCGCCCTCGGGACTGTCGCCGCCGTACCGGTAGGGCGTGCCGACCAGGCTGATCGCGCGCATCAGCACCGCGTTGGCCGAGACCGGATCGGCCGGTGCGACTACCGCCCAGTCGGCCGTGGCTGACGGGTTGCCGCGGACCGTGGCATCACGCGCGCCGCCGCCACAGCCGGCAAGCATCACCGAAAGCAGCGCCGCAACGGCGACTCGCAGGAGCCACGTGCTGTGCGCTGGCGCGGACGTGGTGTAGCCGGGATAATGCGCAGCATCGTTCATGGCCGCCAGATTGGCCGTTTGCGCCGCTTGCGGCAAGCCGCTGCGCCGTCACCAGCACGCGACCGCTCCCGCAGGGCCGAGCTTGCCCGGCTGCTCTGCCCGCGAGATGCCGGAGCAGCGGAGCAAGCTCCGCTCTACAGAACCTTTTCCGCTGCCGACGGGCAGCCACAGTCGAGTCCCCGCATGAAAATCGAGAAAGATCGCGTCGTCCGCTTCCACTACTCCGTGTCCGAGCAGGGCCAGGAGACGCTGGAAACCTCCGAAGGCCGCGATCCGATGGCGATCCTGATCGGCCACGGCAACATCATCCCGGGCCTGGAGCAGGCGATGGAAGGCCGCGAGGCCGGCGAGAAGTTCGAGGTCGACGTGGCCGCGGCGGACGCTTATGGCGTGCGGCAGGACGGGCTGACCCAGCGCGTGCCGAAGAAGCATTTCAAGGACGTGCGCCTGCACCCGGGCATGCAGGCGGTGCTGCCGACCAACTTCGGACCGCGCGCGGTGACCATCCTGAAGGTCGGCATGAGCGTGGTCGACGTCGACCTCAACCACCCGATGGCCGGCAAGGACCTGAGCTTCGCGATCGAGCTGGTGGAGGTGCGCGAGGCCAGTGCCGAGGAGATCGAACACGGTCACGTGCACGGTGAGGGCGGCCACCAGCACTAGACGCCTTTGCCCCCTCTCCCGCTTGCGGGAGAGGGTTGGGGTGAGGGCACGCGAATTCCGGTTGCGTCGCTGACTCTGTGGGAGTGGCGATTGCGGTCATGCCAATAACCGGCATGATGGTGTCTTCGAGACGGGGAGGTCCGAAGCAATGAATGCAAGCACGATCCTGATGCCGGTGGCGGCATCGGAGCGCATCGAGGCCATGGACGTCCTGCGCGGGTTCGCGCTGCTGGGCATCCTGCTGATGAACACCGAAGGCCTGTCCGGCCCGTTGTTCGCGTCGCTGAGCGGCCTGGACCCGGCCCTGAGCGGCGCGGACCGCTGGGCCGACGGACTGATTTACCTGTTCGTCCAGGGCAAGTTCTACCCGCTGTTCTCGCTGCTGTTCGGCATGGGCTTCGCGGTGATGATCACGCGCGCCCAGGCGGCCGGCCGCGCGTTCACCGGCCTGTACCTGCGGCGCACCCTCGGCTTGCTGGTGATCGGCGTGGCGCACGCCGCGCTGGTGTGGTCGGGCGACATCCTCACCACCTACGCGCTGCTCGCGTTCGCCTTGCTGCTGTTCCGCGATACGCCGCAATCGCGGTTGCCGAAATGGGGCACCGCGCTGTACCTGCTGCCGCTCGGGCTGATCGGCCTGGTCGGGCTGGTGGGCTCGCTGATGCAACTGGAGCCGAGCGCGGCGGCCGCACTCGACGAGGTCACCGCCGAGCAGGCGCGGGTCATGACCGAGCAGATCGCCGCGCAACGCCAGGCCTACGGTTCGGGCAGCTATCTCGATGCGGTCGCGCAGCGGCTGCAGGATTTCACGGTCGTGCTGGGCAACATCCTGATGATGGGCTGGCAGATCCTGGGGTTGTTCCTGTGGGGCGCCTGGTTCGTGCGCAGCGGCGCGATCGCGCGGCCCCGGGAATTTCCGCGCCTGTACGCGGGCCTGCGCTGGGTGGCGCTGCCGGTCGGGCTGGCAATGACGCTGGTGTCGTTCCGGCTGCTGCCGGTCGACACTTTCGATCGCATGGATCTGCCGTGGGCGGTGGCCAAGGACCTGCACCTGCTCGGCGGCGTGCTGATGGGCCTGGGCTACCTGGCCTGGGTGTTGCGGGCGCTCGATGCGGCGGTGCTGGCGACCGGGTTGCGCCTGCTGGCGCCGGCCGGGCGCATGGCGCTGAGCAACTACCTGCTGCAGTCGATCGTCTGCACGCTGGTTTTCTCCGGCTATGGCCTCGGCTATTTCGAACAATTGTCGCGCGCGTGGCAGGTGCCGTTCGCGCTGGTGTTCTTCGCATTGCAGGTCGTGCTGAGCCACTGGTGGCTGGCCCGGTTCCGCCACGGTCCGGCCGAGTGGGCGTGGCGCAGCTTCACCTACCTGCGCACGCCGCCACTGCGCATCGGAGCGCGCGCCGCCGCTTAGACTGCGCGGATGGAATATCGCGAAGAAGCGGGGCGCGAAGAAGCAGGCCGCGAAGCGTCGGGGCGCGAGGACGTGGTCGTGGTCGGTGCCGGCGTGATCGGCCTGGCGGCGGCGCTGGCGCTGCTGGAGGCCGGCCGCGGCGTGCAGGTGATCGACGCCGGCCGCATCGGCGGCGGCAGTTCGCACGGCAACTGCGGCACGATCACCCCGAGCCATGCCCCACCGCTGGCGGCACCCGGCATGGTCGGCCGCGCGCTGCGCTGGATGCTGACGCCGGATGCGCCGCTGTACGTCCAGCCGCGGCTCGATCCCGGCCTGTGGCGCTGGCTGCTGCGCTTTGCCGCGCGCTGCAACACGCGCGACTGGCGGACCAGCGCGGTGGCCAAATCGGCGCTGCTCAACGATTCGCGCATCCGGCTGGGCGACTGGGTCGAGCGCCATGGGCTGGACTGCGAGTTCGAGGAATCGGGCCTGGACTACGTGTTCCGCGATGCCCGCGCCTTCGCCCATGGACGCGAGGAAATCGCGATCCTGCGCGAGTTCGGCGTTGCCGTCGAGGCGATCGACGGGGCGGCATACCAGGCCAAGGAGCCGGCGCTGAAGCCAGGCGTGGCTGGCGCGATCCGCTTCGATGGCGACGCCGCGCTGCGACCGGAGCGCTACGTCGCCGAGCTCGCCCGCGCGGTTCGGGCACGAGGCGGCACCATCGTCGAGCAGTGCGCGCTGCAGGACCTGGCCGCCGACCGACACGGTGTCCGGCTGCGCACCTCGCGCGGCACACTGCATGCGCGTGATGCGGTGATCGCGGCCGGCGCGTGGTCGCCGCGCATGGCCGCGGCCATCGGTGTGCCGGCGCTCAGGCACGCGCTGCAGCCCGGCAAGGGTTATTCGATCACCTTCGATCCGCCAGCTCTGGTGCCGAAGCGGCCGCTGGTGCTGCGCGAGCGCACCGTGTGCGTGACCGCATGGGCCAGCGGGTTCCGGCTTGGCAGCACGATGGAATTCTCCGGATTCGACGAGTCGCTCAACGCACGCCGGCTTGCCGCGCTCGAGCGCAGTGCCGCCGAATACCTGCACCAGCCGGGCGGCCCGGAGCGGCGCGAGCAGTGGTTCGGCTGGCGACCGATGAGTTGCGACGACATCCCGGTGATCGGCCGGGTGCCGCACCAGCCGCACCTGTGGTTGGCCACCGGCCACGGCATGATGGGCGTGAGCATGAGCGCCGGCACCGGCCAGCTGGTGGCGGACCTGGTGACGGGGCGCGCGCCGGCGATCGATCCAACGCCGTATCGGGTGGAGCGGTTTGGTTGAACGGCGGTTTTGAAAACAGAAAACGGAAAACGGAAAACAGGAAACGGAAAACAGGAAATGAGCCAGGACTTCGACCTCATCGTGATCGGCGGCGGCTCCGGCGGGCTGGCCGGCGCGTTCCGCGCGGCGGCGCACGGCGCGCGCGTGGTGTTGCTGGAGCCGGCGGCGCTCGGCGGCACCTGCGTCAATGCCGGCTGCGTGCCGAAAAAGGCGATGTGGCTGGCGGCGGAGGTCGCGCGCAAGCTGACCATGGCCGGCTCGCTTGGCTTCTCCACCGATCACTGCGCGTTGGACTGGCCGACCTTCATTGCACACCGGCAGCGCTACATCAGCAGCATTCACGGCAGTTACCGCAGGCGCCTGGACGCAGCCGGCATCGCGCTGTTGCCGTTGCGTGCGAAGTTGCTGGATCCGTGCACGGTCGCATGCGAGGACGGCACGCGGTTGAGCGCAGCGCGCATCCTGATCGCCACCGGCGGCCATCCGGTCAAGCCGGGCATTCCCGGCGCCGAGCTGGGCGGCGTGTCGGATGACTTCTTCCAGTGGACCGCGCCGCCGCGTCGGCTGGCGCTGGTCGGCGGCGGCTATGTCGCGGTGGAACTGGCCGGCGTGCTGCAGGCGCTCGGCAGCCGGGTGGAGCTTTTCGTGCGCGGGCCGCGGCTGATGGAGAGCTTCGATCACGAGCTCACCGAGCAATTGGCCGAGGATTACCGCCAGGCCGGCGTGCACCTGCACTTTGGCCGCGCGATCGCGGCGGTCGAGCCGGACGACGGGGGTGTGTGCGTGCGCGACGCGCAGGGCCAGGCCAGCGGGCGTTTCGATGCGCTGCTGTTCGCCACCGGCCGGCGCGCCAACACCGCGCGCCTGGGGCTGGAGGCGGCCGGTGTGGCGACCGACGGGCACGGCCGCATCCAGATCGATGATGGCCACGCGACCAACGTCGAGGGCGTCTTCGCAGTCGGCGATGTCAGCACTGACCTGCCGCTGACCCCGGTGGCGATCGCGGCGGCGCGGCGGCTGATGGACCGGCTGTACGGCGGCATCGATGAGCGACTGGACCCACGCGACATTCCGACGGTGGTGTTCTCGCATCCGCCGATTGGCCGGATCGGGCTGACCGAGGACGAGGCACGCGAGCGCCATGGCGATGACGTCCACGTCTACCGCAGCGGCTTCCGGCCGATGCTGCATGCGTTGGCCGAGTCCGAGCAGCGCAGCCTGTTCAAGCTGGTGTGCGTTGGTGCGCAGCGCCGCGTGGTCGGCATCCACCTGCTGGGCGACGCGGCCGACGAGATCCTGCAGGGTTTCGCGGTGGCGCTGAAGCTCGGCGTTACCTTGCGCGATCTACGCAACACGGTGGCGATCCATCCGACCAGCGCCGAGGAACTGGTGTTGATGCGCTAGAGGCATGCACCTTCACTGTAGGAGCGGCTTCAGCCGCGATCGGATACATGTGTGGCCTGCGCCGGTTCCGGATCGCGGCTGAAGCCGCTCCTACAACCGGCGGCGGTCGCGGTGGGAGCCAGGGCCGCGGGTGCGACAATCGCCGCATGGACATCTGCACGCTGCACCGCGGCACCGCGCCGCTGTTAGTCAGCCTGCCGCACGACGGCAGCTTGATTCCCGATGCGATCGCTACGCGCATGGCCGATTCGGCGCGCGCCGCGCCCGATACCGACTGGCACGTGGCCCGGCTGTACGCATTCGCGCGCGAGCTGGGCGCCTCCATCCTGGTGCCGCGCTATTCGCGCTACGTCGTCGACCTCAACCGGCCGCCCGACGACACCTCGCTGTACCCGGGGCAGAACACCACCGGGTTGTGCCCGGCGCGGCAGTTCTGTGGCGAGCCGGTGTACCGCGACGGGCAGGCGCCGCCGGCCGATGAGATCGACCGGCGCGTGGCGCAATACTGGCGGCCGTACCACCAGGCACTGCGCAACGAGCTCGATCGCCTGCACGCGCAGCATGGCCGCGCGGTGTTGTGGGAAGGCCACTCGATCAAAGGTAGCGAACTGGCGTTCCTGTTCGAGGGACGCCTGCCGGACCTCAATCTCGGCACCGCCGCTGGCAGCAGTTGCGGTGCCGCGTTGCAGGCCCGGCTTGAAGCGGTACTGGGCGCGCAGTCCGCCTACGACTGGGTCGCCAACGGCCGCTTCAAGGGCGGCTACATCACGCGCCACTACGGCCAGCCCGAACGGGGCATCGACGCGGTGCAGCTGGAGATCAGCCAGCGGACCTACATGGACGAGGCGACGTTCGAGTACGACCAGGCGAAAGCCGCGCGGCTGCAGATCATGCTGCGCGAGCTGCTGGCCGCCACGCTCCTGTAGGAGCGGCTTCAGCCGCGAGCTTTTCGGACAGGTCGCGGGAAATGCCGAATGTCGCAAAGCGGGTCCGACGGCCGGGCTCGACCGTCGGTGACCGATTGGTGTTCGCGGCTGAAGCCGCTCCTACAGAACGTAGGGCGGGTTTCAACCCGCCGCGGGAGCACGACGCGATGGCGGGTCGAGACTCGTGCTAAACCTCCAGCGTCGCCAGGTCGCCCTTGTTTTCGAGCCACGCCTTGCGGTCGCCGGCGCGCTTCTTGCCCAGCAGCATGTCCATCAGCGAGCGGGTCTGGTCCTCGTCATCGACGGTCAGCTGCACCAACCGGCGCGTATCCGGGTGAATGGTCGATTCGCGCAGCTGTGACGGGTTCATCTCGCCCAGGCCCTTGAAGCGGGTGACGTTGACCGCGCCGCTCGAGCCTTTCTTGCGCTCGGCCTTCTCGCGCTCGATCTTCTCCAGCAGGATGCGCTTTTCCTCCTCGTCCAGCGCGTACAGCACCTGCTTGCCGACGTCGACGCGGAACAGCGGCGGCATCGCCACGAAGATGTTGCCGGCCGCGACCAGCGCCGGGAAGTGCTTGAGGAACAGCGCGGTCAGCAGGGTGGCGATATGCAGCCCGTCCGAATCGGCGTCGGCCAGAATGATCACCTTGCCGTAGCGCAGCCCGCTGATGTCGTCCTTGCCGGGATCGCAGCCGATCGCCACCGCGAGGTCGTGCACTTCCTGCGATGCCAAGACGCTGCCGGAGGCGACCTCCCAGGTGTTCAGGATCTTGCCGCGCAACGGCAGGATCGCCTGGAAATCCTTGTCGCGCGCCTGCCGCGCGCTGCCGCCGGCCGAGTCGCCCTCGACCAGGAACAGTTCGGTGCGCGACAGGTCCTGGCTGGTGCAGTCGGCGAGCTTGCCGGGCAGGGCGGGGCCTTGGGTGATCTTCTTGCGGGTGATCTGCTTCTCGGTCTTCAGCCGCGCAGATGCGCGCTCGATGGCGAGCTGCGCGATGCGCTCGCCCAGCTCGGTGTGCTGGTTGAGCCACAGCGAGAACGCGTCGTGAGCGGCGCCCTCGACGAAGCCCGCGGCCTGGCGCGAGCTCAGGCGCTCCTTGGTCTGGCCGCTGAACTGCGGGTCGGTCATCTTGATGCTGAGCACGAAGGCGACCCGGTCCCATACATCCTCCGGCGCCAGCTTGACCCCGCGCGGCAGCAGGCTGCGGAAGTCGCAGAACTCCCGCAAGGCATCGGTGAAGCCGGTGCGCAGGCCATTGACGTGGGTGCCGTGCTGCGCGGTAGGGATCAGGTTGACGTAGCTCTCCTGCACCAGTTCACCGTCGGGCACCCAGGCCACCGCCCAGTCGACGGTCTCGGTGTTGAGCTCGCGCCGGCCGACGAACAGCTCCGGCGGCAGCAGCTCGCACCCCTGCAACTCGCCGAGCAGGTAGTCGCGCAGGCCGTCCTCGTAGTACCACTGATGGCTATCGCCGCTGGCGACATCGAGCAGCTTCACCGTCAGCCCGGGGCTCAGCACCGCCTTGGCCCGCAGCAGGTGCTTGAGCGAGCGCAGGTTGAACTTGGCCGTGTCGAAGTAGCCCGGGTCCGGCCAGAACCGCAGCCGGGTGCCGGTGTTCTTTTTGCCGACGCTGCCGACGATGTCCAGTTCGGATACCCGATCGCCGTTGCGGAACTCCATCCGGTACTCGTTGCCGTCGCGCTTGATGAAAAGCTCGACCCGGGTCGACAGCGCGTTGACCACGCTGACGCCGACCCCGTGCAGGCCGCCGGAGAAGGTGTAATTTTTGTTGTTGAACTTGCCGCCTGCGTGCAGCCGGGTCAGGATCAGCTCGACTCCAGGGATGCCCTCATCGGGATGGATGTCGACCGGCATGCCGCGGCCGTCGTCGGACACCTCGCAGCTGCCGTCGGCGTGCAGGGTGACCTCGATGCCGCGCGCGTGCCCGGCCAGCGCCTCATCGACCGCGTTGTCGATCACCTCCTGCGCCAGGTGGTTGGGGCGGGTGGTGTCGGTGTACATGCCGGGGCGGCGTTTGACCGGGTCCAGCCCGGACAGCACTTCGATATCGGCGGCGTTGTAGCGGTTGTTCATCGGCAGGTTTGCAAAAGGCCCGGCACGGCAAGCGGAGCGGCGAGGATGGCGACGGGCCCGGGGGCGGTCAAGCTGCCATCGCAGTGCATGCCGCCGGCGCGGCCTGAACGCGCCGCGCCGCCCGCGACCCCGGCGTCACCCCCGCCCCCGGTTCGCCGGCCGCGTCAAGCGGTCGCGGCGCGGCCGGCCAGCCGCTAAACTACGGCTTTCCAGCGGTAGCAACTCATGACACCCGCCCGTTCCATCACTCCACTCGTCTTCGTCACCGGCGGCGTGGTGTCCTCGCTCGGCAAGGGCATTGCGGCGTCCTCGCTCGCGGCCATCCTCGAAGCGCGCGGCCTGCGCGTGACGATGATGAAGCTCGACCCCTACATCAACGTCGATCCGGGCACGATGAGCCCGTTCCAGCACGGCGAGGTGTACGTCACCGACGATGGCGCCGAGACCGACCTGGACCTGGGCCATTACGAGCGTTACGTCCGCACCCGGCTGAGCCGCAAGAACTCGGTCACCACCGGCCGCATCTACGACAACGTGATCCGCAAGGAGCGCCGC
Source organism: Novilysobacter longmucuonensis (assembly GCF_046600735.1). Lineage (NCBI taxonomy): Bacteria > Pseudomonadati > Pseudomonadota > Gammaproteobacteria > Lysobacterales > Lysobacteraceae > Novilysobacter > Novilysobacter longmucuonensis. The sequence continues at coordinate 74,657 of NZ_JBJMAW010000008.1, read as the reverse complement.
GGCGATTACCTCGGCGGCACCGTGCAGGTGATCCCCCACGTCACCGACGAGATCAAGCGCGCGATCATGGAAGCCACCGACGGCTTCGACATCGGTTTGGTCGAGATCGGCGGCACCGTCGGCGACATCGAGTCGCTGCCGTTCCTGGAGGCGATCCGCCAGATCCGCAGCGAGCGCGGGCCGGAGAACGCGCTGTTCATGCACCTGACCCTGGTGCCGTGGATTGCCGCCGCCGGCGAGCTCAAGACCAAGCCGACCCAGCACTCGGTCAAGGAGCTGCGCTCCATCGGCATCCAGCCCGACATCCTGCTGTGCCGCTCCGAGCAGCCGCTGCCCGACAGCGACCGCCGCAAGATCGCGCTGTTCACCAACGTGTCCGAGCGCGCGGTCATCTCCGCGATCGACCTGGACAACATCTACAAGCTGCCCACGTTCTTCCACGAGCAGGGATTGGACGACATCGTTCTGGACCGCCTGCGCATCCAGGCCGGCCCGGCCGACCTGGGCGAATGGAACGCGGTGCTCGACGCCAGCATCCACCCGGTCGACGAGGTCACCATCGGCGTGGTCGGCAAGTACGTCGACCACCAGGACGCCTACAAGTCGGTGGCCGAGGCGCTCAAGCACGGCGGCCTGCGCCAGCGCACCCGGGTCAACCTGAGGTGGCTGGAATCCAGCGACGTCGAGCGCGACGGCGGCGCGGCACTGGCCGGGGTCGACGGCATCCTGGTGCCTGGCGGGTTCGGCGACCGCGGCTTCGATGGCAAGGTGCTGACCGCGCGGCATGCGCGCGAGAACGGCATTCCTTATTTCGGAATCTGCTACGGCCTGCAGGCTGCGGTGGTCGACTACGCGCGCCACGTGGTCGGGCTGGAGGGCGCCAACAGCACCGAGAACGATAAGGCCAGCCCGCACCCGGTGATCGGCCTGGTCACCGAGTGGCGTAACGCCTCGGGCGACATCGAGCGCCGCAGCGAGGACAGCGACCTTGGCGGCACCATGCGCCTGGGCCTGCAGGACGCACGGATCAAGCCGGGCACGCTCGCGCACGAGCTGTACGGCAAGGACGTCGCCGCCGAGCGCCACCGCCACCGCTACGAGTTCAACAACCGTTACCGCGCCCAGCTCGAGGAGGCCGGACTGGTGATCTCGGCGCGTTCGATGGACGACCTGCTGGTGGAAATGATCGAGCTGCCACGCGAGAAGCACCCGTGGTTCCTGGCCTGCCAGGCGCATCCGGAGTTCCTTTCGACCCCGCGCGATGGCCACCCGCTGTTCGTCGGTTTCATCCGCGCCGCGCGCGAGTACAAGGCGAACGAAGGGCAGATGGGTGGGTTGTTGAAGGAAGCCAAGGCATGAACGCGGGACACGGATCTACGCGGATGGACACGGATAGAGCCATAAAAGTCTTGTCTCTGTTTGATCCGCTCTTTTTAGCTCTGATCCGTGTCAAAGATTTACCGCTTTTGAAGGTGCGCACATGAAACTCTGCGGTTTCGACATCGGCCTCTACAAGCCGTTCTTCCTGATCGCCGGGCCGTGCGTGATCGAATCGATGCAACTGCAGCTCGACGTCGCCGGCCAGCTCAAGGAGATCACCGGCGCGCTCGGCATCCCCTTCATCTTCAAATCCAGCTTCGACAAGGCCAACCGCACCTCGGGCACCAGCTTTCGCGGGCCGGGCCTGGAGGAAGGGTTGAAGGTGCTGGGCGAGGTCAAGCGCCAGCTCGGCGTGCCGGTGCTGACCGACGTGCACGAATACACCCCGCTGGACGAAGTGACCTCGGTGGTCGACGTGTTGCAGACCCCGGCATTCCTGTGCCGGCAGACCGATTTCATCCAGAAGGTCGCCGGCGCCGGCAAGCCGGTCAACATCAAGAAAGGCCAGTTCCTGTCGCCATGGGAGATGAAGCACGTCACCGACAAGGCCCGCGCCACCGGCAACGGGCAGATCATGGCCTGCGAGCGCGGCGCCAGCTTCGGCTACAACAATCTGGTCAGCGACATGCGCTCGCTGAGCGTGATGCGCGACACCGGTTGCCCGGTGGTGTTCGACGCGACCCATTCGGTGCAGCTGCCCGGCGGCGCTGGCGGCAAGAGCGGTGGCCAACGCGAGTTCGTGCCGGTGCTGTCGCGCGCGGCGGTGGCGGTCGGCATTGCCGGCCTGTTCATGGAGACCCATCCCGACCCGGACAAGGCACTCAGCGACGGCCCCAACGCCTGGCCGCTGCCAAAGATGCGCGCGCTGCTGGAAACCCTGATGGCGCTGGACGAGGTCACCAAGCGAAATGGTTTCCTCGAATCAGGAGCATAGAGCTTCGACGCGGATAAGCACGGATAAGAGCGGTAGAGAATCGACAGAGCGTCATCCGGTCGGCGTCATTCCCGCGAAAGCGGGAACCCAGTGCCGTTTGCTCTTTTGCATTGAAGCTTTTCGCCCTGATCCGCCTTTTTCTGCTCTGATCCGCGTCAAGGCTTTTTACGCACCACCACCATTCCCCTGCCCCGAGGCAAGACGAACCCACCGATGACTACGATCGCCAAAGTCCACGCCCGCGAGATACTCGACAGCCGCGGCAATCCCACGCTGGAAGCCGAAGTGACCCTCAGCGACGGCAGCTTCGGCCGTGCGATGGTGCCCTCGGGTGCGTCCACCGGCACCAAGGAGGCGGTCGAGTTGCGCGACGGCGACCGCACCCGCTACCTCGGCAAGGGCGTGCGCAACGCGGTCGACAACGTCAACGGCGCGATCGCCAAGGCGCTCGCCGGGCTCGATGCCACCGACCAGGCCAGCCTGGACCGCCGCCTGATCGACCTGGACGGCACCGAGAACAAGGGCCGGCTCGGCGCGAACGCGCTGCTGGGCGTGTCGATGGCCAACGCCCATGCGGTGGCCATGTCCAACAAGCTGCCGCTGTGGCAGCACCTGGCCGGCAGCGGTATCGGTGGCGGCCGCGCCCCGGTCCTGCCGGTGCCGATGATGAACATCATCAACGGCGGCGCGCATGCCGACAACAACGTCGACCTGCAGGAGTTCATGGTGCTGCCGGTCGGCTTCGACAGCTTCGCCGAAAGCCTGCGCGCCGGCACCGAGGTGTTCCACGCGCTCAAGTCGGTGCTCAAGGGCCACGGCCTGAGCACCGCGGTTGGCGACGAGGGCGGATTCGCGCCGGACCTGCGCAGCAATGAAGAGGCGCTGGAAACCATCCTGGAGGCGATCGGCAAGGCCGGCTACAAGGCCGGCGAGGACATCCTGCTGGGCCTGGATGTCGCTTCCAGCGAGTTCTTCGACAACGGCAAGTACCACCTCACCGGCGAGGGCAAGCGGCTGACCAGCGACCAGTTCGTCGACTTCCTCGCGAGCTGGTGCACGCAGTACCCGATCATCACGATCGAGGACGGCATGGACGAGGGCGACTGGGAAGGCTGGAAGCAGCTCACCGACGTGCTCGGCCGCAAGGTGCAGCTGGTCGGTGACGACCTGTTCGTGACCAACCCGCGCATTTTCAGGGAGGGCATCGAGCGGCAGGTCGCCAACGCGATCCTGATCAAGGTCAACCAGATCGGCACCCTGACCGAGACCCTGGAGGCGATCGCGATGGCCGATGCCGCCGGCTACGCCGCGGTGGTCTCGCACCGCTCCGGGGAGACCGAGGACACCACGATCGCCGACATCGCGGTCGCGACCAGCGCCACCCAGATCAAGACCGGCTCGTTGTGCCGCAGCGACCGGGTGGCCAAGTACAACCAGTTGCTGCGCATCGAGGAGCAAATTGCCCTTCAGAATCCGGGCACTCCGGCCCGGTACGCCGGCCGCGACGCGTTCGTGTCGCTGAAGCGTTAGGCCCCGGGGACGGACATGCGCTGGCTGCGACTGCTCACGATGCTGTTGCTGGTGCTGTTCGTCGGCCTGCAATACCGGCTGTGGGTTGGCGAGGGCGGCCGCCGTTCGGTCGCCGTGCTCGAGCAGCAGGTCCAACAGCAGACCCGCGACAACCAGGGCCTGCAGCAGCGCAACGACGCGCTGGCCGCGGAGGTCGAGGACCTCAAGTCGGGCGAGGCCGCGGTCGAGGAGCGTGCGCGCAGCGAGCTGGGCATGATCCGGCCGGGCGAGACGTTTTATCGCGTGGTCGAACCCGAGCCGGCGGCAGCTTCGCTCCCGGCCGAGGACTGAGCAGGATCCGCATGCTTCGGCCGACCACCGATCTCCCCGGCGTGCTCCCACAGGCCGCTGCGATCCCTTCCGACATGGTGGTGCGGACGCATGCGTGGCGGTGCAGGGGTCGCCGCAAATGAGCCATCCGGAGATATGGGCGGTGATCCCCGCCGCGGGCCGCGGCACCCGCTTCGGTGGCACCGTGCCCAAGCAGTACCTGGACGTGGCGGGGCGGCCGTTGATCGCGCATGCGCTGGACGCGCTGCTCGCGCATCCGCGCGTGGCCGGCGTGGTGGTCGCGCTGGCCGCCGAGGATGCGCATTGGCCGGGCTGGACCTCATGGCACCAGAAGCCGGTGCTGCGTTGCATCGGCGGCGGCGAGCGCGCCGATTCGGTGCTGGCGGCGCTGCAGGCATTGCCGGCGGAGTCGGCTCCGGACGGATTGGTGCTGGTCCACGACGCGGCGCGGCCGAACCTGCATGACGACGACCTGGGCCGGCTGATTGTCGCGGCCGAGGCCGACCGGCACGGTGCCATCCTGGCCGCACCGGTGCGCGACACGCTGAAGCGCGCCGACGACGGCGGTCGCATCGCCGCCACCGAGCCCCGCGCCGGCCTGTGGCGTGCATTGACGCCGCAGGCTTTCCGCCGTGGCGCGCTGACCCTGGCATTGCAGCAGGCGCATGCGGCGGGTGTCGCGGTGACCGACGAGGCGATGGCGATGGAACGCGCCGGCGCGCGGCCACGGCTGGTGGAGGGCCGCGAGGACAACCTCAAGGTGACGACAACGAGCGACCTCGCCCTCGCCGAATACCTGCTGTCGAATGCCCGGCAGCACCTGTAGGAGCGGCTTCAGCCGCGAACCAGAACCGGCACGAGCGCCCAGGTGTCCGATCGAGGCTGAAGCCGCTCCTACAATGGATCGCAAGCTGGAAGTGACTATGGAACTCGATACATGAACATCCGCATCGGCCAGGGCTTCGACGTGCATGCGTTCGGCGACGGCGACCACCTCATGCTCGGCGGTGTGCGGGTGCCGCATTCGCGCGGCATCGTGGCGCACTCCGACGGCGACGTGGTCATCCACGCGTTATGCGATGCCATGCTCGGTGCGCTGGCGCTGGGTGACATCGGCCAGCACTTCCCGCCTGGCGATGCGCGCTGGCAGGGCGCCGACAGCCGTGCGTTCCTGCGCCACTGCACGGGGCTGGTTTCCGAACGTGGCTGGCGCGTCGGCAATGCCGACATCACCGTGGTCTGCGAGCGGCCCAAGGTCGCACCGCATGCGCCGGCGATGCGCGAAGTGCTGGCAAGCGATCTGGGCGTGGCGCTCGATGCGCTCAGCATCAAGGCGACCACCAGCGAGCGCCTCGGCTTCACCGGCCGCGGCGAGGGCATCGCGGCGATGGCGGTCTGCCTGCTGGTCCGCGCATGAGCCCAGCGGCCCCGACGCTGCCGCGTGCCGCCGGCGGACCGGTGCTCGCCGCGCTCATCCGCACCACGCCGGAGGACTTCCTGGTCGAGGAGCTGCCGGCCTTCGAGGCCAGTGGCAGCGGCGAGCACCTGCTGCTGACGATAGAAAAGCGCGGCATCAACACCGCCTTCGCCGCCAGTCGGATCGCGCAATGGGCCGGGATCGGCGAGGTCGCGATCGGCTACGCCGGCCTCAAGGACCGCCATGCGGTCACCCGCCAGCGTTTCAGCGTGCACCTGCCAAGACGCATCGCGCCGGACCTGGCGACGCTGCAGGAGGAGACCTCGCCCGACGAGCGCCTGCGGGTGCTGCACAGCACCTGGCATGCGAAAAAGCTGCCGCGCGGCGCGTTGCTCGGCAACCGCTTCGTGCTCGTGTTGCGTGAGGTGCGCGGCGAGCGCGACGCCATCGAGGCCCGGTTGCGCGCGGTGGCCGAGCAGGGCGTGCCGAACTACTTTGGCCAGCAGCGTTTCGGCCGCGACGGCGCCAACATCGCCGGCGCCCTGGCGATGTTCGCCGGTCGCCGCATGCGGCGCGAGCAACGCGGCATGCTGCTGTCGGCGGCGCGGTCGGAACTGTTCAACCGCGTGCTCGCCGCGCGCGTGTCGGCCGGTCACTGGAACCAGGCGCTGGACGGCGAGGTCTGGATGCTGGAGGGCAGTCGCAGCGTGTTCGGCCCTGAACCGTTCAGCGACACGCTGGCGCAGCGGCTGGCGGGATTCGACATCCATCCGACCGGGCCGCTATGGGGCCGCGGCGAGCTGCGCAGCGGCGCGGCTGTGGCCGAACTGGAGCGCTTGGCGCTGTCGGGGGAGACCGCCGGATCGCTGTGCGCCGGGCTGGAGAAGGCGGGGCTGGCCCAGGAGCGGCGATCCTTGCGGCTGCGACCGGGCGACCTGGCCTGGCGCTGGCTCGACGCCGCCGCGCTGGAGCTTGCCTTCACCCTGCCCGCCGGGACCTATGCGACCGCGGTGCTGGCCGAGCTGGGTGAGGTCTGCGACGCCGCACGCGCCTGACCGGCCGGCGGCTTGCTGCAGGCCGGGCCCTCACGACCGTTCGTCGGGAGCCGACGCGTGGCACTGGTCATGGCATGTCGGCGGCGTATAAGCAAGAAGTACGCCCGGTATGGGCCGGGCGTTTTCGGTGCGAGTGCAGCACCGGTCCCCGGAGATGCCGTCATGAATGACAAGCTACGCATTGCGGTTCTTGCGCTTCCGATCCTCGGCCTAGCGGCCTGCACCAGCATGGACGAGCGGTCCAGCTACACGCCGCCGGCACCGGTCAGCGACGCCTGGCTCAGCGATGCCGATCGCGCTTACATGGACAAGGTCGAGCGGGTCGCCCGGCGCCGTGGCGTCGACGTGACCTGGGTCAACCTGCCGCGCAGCCGGCAGACGGTCGCGCAGGTCGACGACTGACCCGCTCAGCGCCGCTTCGGCGGCGCGAGCAACACCAGCACCGCGCCGGTGCCACCTTGCGCCAGCGGCGCGGAATGGAACGCCAGCACGTCCGCGCGCTGGCGCAGGAGGCGATCGGCCAGGTTCTTCAGCACCGGCGCGCCGCGACTGCCGAACAGCGTCTCGCCGTGCAGGCCCTTGCCGTGTATGACGCGCACGCAGCCCAACCCGCGGTAGTGCGCGTCGGCGACGAAGCCGCGCAGCAGTGACTCGGCGTCGCGCGCATCGGCGCCGTGCAGGTCGAGCTCGTCCTGGACCGCGATCTCGCCGCGCTTGAGCCGCTGGAAGGTGCGTGGCGGCAATGCATCACGGCGATAGCTCAGCGCGTCGCCGGCGTCCAACAGACTCACTTCCAGGCCGCGGCGAAATTCGTCCCGCGCCTCGCGCTCGTCGCGCTCGGCCATGCGCGCGCGCGGGCGTGGTTTCGGCGGTGACGGCGGCGGCGTGGCCTCTGGCAGCCGGCGCACCGGGCCGATCGCATCGCGAAACAGCGCCGCGTCGTTATCGTCGTCGTGGTCGTCGGGGGACATGCGGCGAGACTAGCAGCTGGAAATCGGGCCGGAACGTGCCTTCCCGCTTTCGTTTTTTCTGCCGTCATCCCCGCCTTCGCGGGATGACCGGCTTTTGGGGCTTCGCAGGTCCGCCGGCATGCCGAGCAACCGTTCCCCGTTTCCGCTTCTCATTCCGTCTTTCCATTCCCGGCCTACAAAACGTGTGAGCTATCATGGCCCCCACTGCGCCGCGCCATCCGCGCAGGCGTCCTTCCAGCAAGAGAGTCCATGCGAGTCCTGGTAAGCAATGATGACGGTGTCGACGCCCCCGGCATCCAGGCCCTCGCCGAGGGGCTGCGTGCCGCCGGCCACGAGGTGTTGATGGTCGCGCCCGACCGCGACCGCTCCGGCGCCAGCAATTCGCTCACGCTCGACATGCCGATCCGCGTGGTCCAGCAGGACGCGACGACCTGGCGCGTGTTCGGCACCCCGACCGACAGCGTCCACGTGGCGATCACCGGCATGCTGGAGGCCGAGCCGGACATCGTCGTGTCCGGCATCAACAACACCGCCAACCTCGGCGACGACGTGATCTATTCGGGCACCGTCGCCGCGGCGATGGAAGGGCGCTTCCTCGGCTTGCCGGCGATCGCGATGTCGCTGGTCACCAGCGACCACGTCGGCCGGCACTACGACACCGCCGCGCGCGCCGCGGTGCAGATCATCGCCCGGCTCAAGACCGATCCCCTGCCGGCCGACACCATCCTCAACGTCAACGTGCCCGACCTGCCGTGGGACGAGATCGCCGGCTTCGAGGTCACCCGTCTGGGCAACCGGCACCGCGCCGAGGCCTGCGTGCCGCAGACCGACCCGCGTGGCCGCCAGTGGTGGTGGATCGGCGCGGCCGGACCCGAGCAGGACGCCGGGCCGGGCACCGACTTCAACGCGATCCGCGGCCGGCATATCTCGATCAGCCCGATCTTGGTCGACCTGACCCGCTACCAGGCGCTGGAACAGGTCGCCAGCTGGGTCGGCGGCCTGGCGGCGTCGCTGGAGCCGGCGGCGTCGCAGGCCTCCACGCCGGAGCCTTCCCAGTGAGCGTGCGCTTGCGGCTGCAGCCAGAAGCGATCGGCTCGGGAATGACCTCCCAGCGCGTGCGCGACCGCCTGGTCGAGCGCCTGCGCAGCAACGACATCACCGACGAGCGCGTGCTCAACGCGATCCGCACCATCCCGCGGCACCTGTTCGTCGACGAGGCGCTGGCCACGCGCGCCTACGAGGACACCGCACTGCCGATCGGCCACGGCCAGACCATCTCGCAACCCTGGGTGGTGGCCAAGATGACCCAGGCGCTGCTGGAGCCGCAGCCGGGCCAGGCGGCGCCGAGCCGGGTGCTGGAGATCGGCACCGGCTCGGGCTACCAAGCCGCGGTGCTGGCGGCGCTCGGGCTGGAAGTGCACACCGTCGAGCGCATCGGCGAGCTGCTGCGCACCGCGCGCAAGCGCTTCCGCCAGCTCGGCCTGAACGTGCGCAGCAAGCACGACGACGGCCGCATCGGCTGGCCCGAGAACGGCCCGTTCGACGCGATCCTGGTCACCGCCGCGGCGCCGGCACTGGTCGAGGCGCTGACCGCGCAACTGGCGCCGGGCGGCATCCTGATCGCGCCGGTCGGGGGGGCCTCGTCGCAGTCGCTGCTCCGGCTGCGCAAGGACGCCGATGGCCGGATCAGCCAGGAGTCGCTGGCGCCGGTGGTGTTCGTGCCGTTGCTGTCCGGCCTGATCGACTGAGCGCCATGGCCGGGCCGGACAACCGACGCGACGCGCACGATCCCCAGGCGGCTGCACTGGGCGAGCAACTCGCCAAGATCATCCGCGACCTGCCCGGCGACAAGCTAACCCTGGGGGAACTGCTCGACGTGTTCGGCGGCGAGGGCCTGCTGCTGCTGACCATGCTGCTGACCCTGGTGTTCCTGATCCCGGTGTCGATCCCCGGCGTCAGCACGGTGTTCGGGGCGGCGATCCTGCTGGTCGGCATCAGTCGCCTGATCGGCCGGCCGTTGTGGCTCCCGGCGAGACTCAGGCACAAGGCGCTGCCGGCCGACAAGCTGCGCCCCGGCCTGGCTGGCGGCATGGTCTGGGTACGGCGCCTGGAGAAGATCAGCCGACCGCATCGGTTGCGCCTGTTCGCCGAAGGACGCGCGCAGGACCTGCTCAACAATCTGGCATTCATCCTGGCCGCCGTGCTGCTGATGGCGCCGTTCGGATTCGTGCCGTTCAGCAACACGCTGCCGGCACTGGCGCTGCTGTTCTACGCTGTGGGCCTGATCCAGCGGGACGGCGGGGCGATGCTGCTGGGCCATCTGGCGAACGTCGGCACGATCATCTACTTCGGTATCCTGATCGGCGGCGGCAGTGTCGCCGCGCACGAGCTGTTCCAGCGGCTCTCGAGTTGAGCGGCTCACCGCCGGTGCCCGGCGCCATCGATGCGTCGGCCACGTCGCCCCGGCTGATCTGGAGGACACAACAAGGCGCATGACCAAGACGATGACCCCGACGGGCAAGACCATCGCCCGCATCCTGATGTCGGCTGGCGTGGCGCTTGCGCTCGCAGCCTGTTCCAGCACCGTGGTCCGGGAAGGCCGGTCGGCGGCCAGACACGGTGCCACCATCGTGGTGCAGCGCGGCGACACGCTGTATCGCATCGCGACCGACAACGGCATCGCGGCGCGCGACCTGGCGGCGTGGAACGGCGTCCCGCCGCCGTACACGATCTATCCCGGCCAGCGCCTGCGCCTGTACCCGGGCTCCGGCTCGCGCAGCGCCGGTGCCACCCGGCCGGCCGCGCCATCGGCGAGACCGCCTGCTGCCAGCCGCCAACCGTCAAGCCCGCCGGTTTCGGCCGCGGCGCCGGCCGACAGCGGAATCGCATGGCGCTGGCCGGCGGACGGACAGTTGCTGAACCGGTTCACCGCCGGCGACCCGACCAAGCAGGGCATCGACATCGGCGGCAGCGGCGGTGCTCCGGTCAGCGCCGCGGCCGGCGGCGTGGTGGTGTATTCCGGCTCGGGCCTGGTCGGCTACGGCGAGCTGATCATCATCAAGCACAGCGAGGAGTGGCTGTCGGCCTACGGCCACAACCGCAACCGGCTGGTCAACGAAGGCCAGGTGGTCAAGACCGGCGAACAGATCGCCGAACTCGGCCGCAGCGGCGCCGCCCGCGACATGCTGCACTTCGAGGTGCGCTACAACGGCAAGCCGGTCGATCCGTTGCGGTACCTGCCGAAGCAGTAGGGCGGGTTTCAACCCGCCTTCCTGGCGCGGCGACGTGCGGCGGGCCAGGACCCGCCCTACAGGATGAACCCGGCCACCACCCGCCGCTCCTCGCCGGCCAGCACGTTGAACGTGCGGGCCGCGGCGGCGTTGGTCATGATCTCGATGCCTATCCCGCGGCCCAGACAGGCCGCCATCACCGCAGCCGGCGGGAACACCTGGCGCGCGCCGGTACCGAGCAGGATCACCTCGGGGTCGAGGTCCAGCAATGGCTGCAATTGCTCGGCTGCCAGCGTCCGCGCATCGGTCACCGGCCAGCTCTCGACCAGGGTGGTGGGCGTCAACACGAAGCTGGCAGTCAGCCGCCGCTCATTGACTCGCGCAGCCTCGCCATCAGCGCCACGCAGCACGTATTCATGTTCAGGGTTTTCAAGCGTGAGTTGCATGTAGGCGATGAATGGTGAACCGTGAACAACGAATGGTAGAAGCGAACACCGGCAGGTCACCGGGAACCGGTGCCTTTACCATTCACTATTTACCGTTTTCCGTTCCCCCCGTTCAGCGCGGCAGCACGATCTGCCGCTTGTCCTGGCTGGGCCGGTACAGCACTGCCGTATGGCCGATCCGCTGCACCAGTGCCGCATCGGTGCGTTCGGCGAGTTCGGCGATCATCGCCTGGCGGGCTTCGCGATCGGCCGCGGCGACCTTGATCTTGATCAGCTCGTGCTGCTCCAGCGCGAGGTCGATCTCGGCGATCAGCGCATCGGTGATGCCCTTGCCGCCGACCTGCAGCATGGCGTTCAGGTCGTGCGCCTGGCCGCGCAGGAAACGGGTCTGGGCGGCATTCAGCAAGGTTGGCATCGGGTCGGGCGAGCAAGTCTGGACAGGCGCGCAGGGTATCATGGCCGACCGTCCATCCAGGCCCGCTCACGCCCATGGCGACGCGCAGCAAGAGTAGCCAACGCTGGCTCAAGGAACACTTTTCCGATCCCTTCGTGAAGAAGGCGAAGGCCGAAGGCCTGCGTTCGCGTGCCGCCTACAAGTTGGAGGAACTGGTCGAGCGCGACCGGCTGCTCAAGCCGGGCATGGTGGTGGTCGACCTGGGCGCTGCGCCGGGCGGCTGGTCGCAGTGGGTGCGGCAGGAGCTCGGCGGGCTCGACCAGGCCCACCCCGGGCGCGTGATCGCGCTGGACATCCTGGAGATGCCGCCGCTGGCCGGCGTGGAGTTCCTTCATGGGGATTTCAGGGAGGATGCGGTCCTATCGGCCCTGGAGGCGACGCTCGGCGGCAAGCCGATGGACCTTGTACTGTCGGACATGGCCCCCAATAAGAGCGGTGTGGACGCGGTGGACATGCCGCGGGCGCTGTACCTGGCCGAGCTGGCGATGGAGTTCGCCGACCGGCACCTGCGCGTCGACGGCAGCCTGCTGATCAAGCTGTTCCAGGGCGTGGGTTTCGACGAGTACGTCAAGCAGTTGCGCCGTCGCTATGCGAAGGTGTCGATCCGCAAGCCGGCGGCCTCGCGCAAGCGCTCCCCGGAGGTCTACGCGCTGGCCCAGGGCCGGCGGGCGACGATGAAGCAGTTCTAGGTTTTTCGGTTTTCGGTTTTTCGCGTTGTTGTTTTTTTGCTGTTTTTGCGTCCTTCGCGGACAAACGGTTTTCGGCCCCAGGGCCCACGGATATTTTCAATGAATGACTTGGCCAAGAATCTGCTGCTCTGGGTGATCGTCGCCGTCGTGCTGATGGTGGTGTTCCAGGCGTTCGGTCCACGCACCGCGGGCCAGGCCCCGACCAGCGTCACCTATTCGCAGTTCCTCGAGGCGGTCGAAGCCGGCCAGGTCGAGTCGGTCGAATACACCGAGGAAACCGGGCTGTCGGTCAATGCGCTGCGGTTCGAGCGCAAGGACGGCGGCATCGGCACCGTGTACGGGCCGTCCGACGACTCGCTGGTCAACGTGCTGGTCAACCAGGGCGTGGAGATCACCCGAAAGAAGCCCGAGACCGGACCATCGCTGGCCTACATCCTGATCAACATCCTGCCGTGGGTGCTGATCCTGGGCGTGTGGATCTATTTCATGCGGCAGATGCAGCAGGGCGGCAGCAAGGGCGCGATGAGCTTCGGCAAGTCGCGCGCCAAGATGCAGGGCGAAAACGAGGTCAAGGTCACCCTGGCCGACGTGGCCGGTTGCGACGAGGCCAAGGAGGAAGTCGGCGAACTGGTCGAGTTCCTGCGCGACCCGGGCCGCTTCCAGAAACTCGGCGGCAAGATCCCGCGCGGCGTGCTGATGGTCGGCCCGCCCGGCACCGGCAAGACCCTGCTGGCGCGCGCCATCGCCGGCGAGGCCAAGGTGCCGTTCTTCTCGATTTCCGGTTCGGACTTCGTGGAGATGTTCGTCGGCGTCGGCGCCAGCCGCGTGCGCGACATGTTCGAGCAGGCCAAGAAGCACTCGCCATGCATCATCTTCATCGACGAGATCGACGCGGTCGGCCGCCATCGCGGCGCCGGCCTCGGTGGCGGCCACGACGAGCGCGAGCAGACGCTGAACCAGTTGCTGGTCGAGATGGACGGGTTCGAGGGCGGCGAAGGCGTCATCGTCATTGCCGCGACCAACCGCCCCGACGTGCTCGACCCGGCGTTGCTGCGCCCCGGTCGTTTCGACCGCCAGGTCGTGGTCGGGCTGCCCGACGTCAAGGGCCGCGAGCAGATCCTGCGCGTGCACATGCGCAAGGTGCCGCTGGCCGACGACGTCGAGCCGATGGTGGTCGCCCGCGGCACGCCGGGCTTCAGCGGCGCGGACCTGGCCAACCTGGTCAACGAGGCGGCGTTGTTCGCCGCGCGCGAGGACGGCAAGGACGTGCGTATGGAGCACTTCGACCGCGCCCGCGACAAGATCCTGATGGGCGCGGAACGCCGCTCGATGGCGATGAGCGAGGACGAGAAGAAGCTCACCGCCTACCACGAGGCCGGCCACGCCATCGTCGGCCGCGTGGTGCCCGAGCACGACCCGGTCTACAAGGTCACCATCATTCCGCGCGGCCGCGCGCTGGGTGTGACCATGTACCTGCCCGAGGGCGACAAGTACAGCTTCAACCGCACCGCGATCGAGTCGCAGCTGTGCTCGCTGTATGGCGGCCGGGTCGCCGAGGAGTTGATCTTCGGCAACGACAAGGTCACCACCGGTGCCTCCAACGACATCGAGCGCGCGACCAAGATGGCGCGCAACATGGTCACCAAGTGGGGCCTGAGCGACGAGATGGGCCCGATCGCCTACAGCGAGGACGAGGACGAGGTGTTCCTCGGCCGGTCGGTGACCCAGCACAAGAGTGTCTCCGACGACACCGCGCGCAGGATCGACGAGGTCGTGCGCGGCATCCTCGACAAGGCCTATGCGCGCACCTCGAAGATCCTCAAGGACCACCTCGACCAACTGCACGTGATGGCCGAGACCCTGCTGCTGTACGAGACCATCGACGCCAGGCAGATCGACGACATCATGGGCGGCCGCACCCCCGGGCCACCGGCGGACTGGTCCAAGTCGGACAAGCCGCCCAAGGACGATGGTCGCCCGGGCGCGATCGGCGGGCCTGCGGCGCAGACCTGAGCTCGGGTCGGGACTCGGGACTTGGGACAAAGCACGCGGCGCTGGGCAACTGGCGCCGTTTCTTGTTTTCGCTGCACGCGATGCGTAAGCACGACCCGCGGGGGGCGACCCCGGCCTAAAGTAAAGTGTCATCCCGAGCGCAGCGAGAGATCTGCTTTTGCCTTGCTTGCCGCGGCAGAACAAAAGCAGATCTCTCGCTGCGTTCGGGATGACAAGGTGTAGATTTTCCCGAGTCCCGAGTCCCGAGTCCCGAGTCCCGAGTCCCGAGTCCCGAGTCCCCGTCCGAGTCCCCGTCCGAGTCCCGAGTCCCGCCATGTTCGACACCACGCCCATCCTGGATTGCGGCGGTCGCCCGCTGACGCTCGATCGTGCCCGGATCATGGGCATCGTCAACGTCACCCCCGATTCGTTCTCCGATGGGGGCGTGCACGACACGCTCGAGGCCGCGGTCGCGCATGGCCTGAAGCTGGCGCAGGAGGGCGCGGACGTGCTCGATGTCGGCGGCGAGTCGACCCGCCCGGGAGCGGACGAGGTCGGCGTCGAGGAAGAGCTGCGCCGGGTGATCCCGGTGATCGAGCGGCTGGCCCGTGAATGCGCACTGCCGATCAGCGTCGATACCTCCAAGCCCGAGGTCATGCGCGCGGCCGTCGCGGCCGGTGCCGGGATGATCAACGACGTGTACGCGTTGCGTCGCGATGGTGCGTTGTCGATGGCCGCATCGCTGGGTGTGCCGGTGATACTGATGCACATGCACGGCGAGCCGCGCTCGATGCAGGATGCGCCGCAGTACGAGGACGTGGTGGCCGAGGTCCATCGCTTCCTGGCCGAGCGCATCTTCGCCGCCGAGATGGCGGGCATCGCCAAGCAGCAGATCGTGGTCGATCCGGGCTTCGGTTTCGGCAAGAACCGCGACCACAACCTCGCGTTGCTCGCGCAGCTGGAACGTTTCACCGAACTCGGTGTGCCGTTGCTGGCCGGCCTGTCACGCAAGAAGACGATCGGCGAGGTGACCGGGCAGGCGCAGCCGGACCGGCGTGTGCACGGCTCGGTCGCGGCGCACCTGATCGCCGCGCAACGCGGTGCAAGACTGCTGCGCGTGCACGATGTCGCCGCGACCGCGGACGCCTTGAAGGTATGGCAGGCAGTGGCCACGCAACGCATGCCGCAGGCCCGGACCGCCAACGCAACCATCCGTTGGCCCGACGAAGACTGAGCGGCGCCCGTTGGCATTCGATCCGTAGAGCCGAGCTTGCTCGGCTGCGCGGACGGCCGTAGGTTTCGTTGACGTGCGGGCGCAGCGGAGCGAGCTCCGCTCTACGACAGCGCCGCTTCGGGGCTGGCCAAAGTTTGGCCAGGGTGATTGCAGGCCTTGCGGGGCCGGTTGCGGCGGTAGTTGTCCACAGGTTGTTCCGAATGTTTGTCCACAGCGGCTGTGCACAACTGCGGCAAAAAAAACCGATTGCCAGTCGCGGTAAGCTGGGCCCCGGGGGACGGCCACCACGGCCGCCGATTTCCGGGGGATGATTTGCCGATGACCGCCAGCACACCACTTCTTGTCACGTTCTCGATCTACCTGTTCGCGATGCTGCTGATCGGGTACATCGCGTGGCGTTCGACCAAGAACTTCGACGACTACATCCTCGGCGGTCGCTCGCTGGGTGCGTTCGTCACCGCGCTGTCGGCCGGTGCCTCCGACATGAGCGGCTGGTTGCTGATGGGCCTGCCCGGCGCGATGTACCTCGGTGGCGTGTCGGAGAGCTGGATCGCGGTGGGCCTGATCGCCGGTGCCTGGCTGAACTGGAAGTACGTCGCCGGCCCGCTGCGGGTGTACACCGAGCGCACCAGCAATGCGTTGACGCTGCCGGACTACTTCACCAGCCGGTTCCGCGATGACGGGCGCTCGTTGCGGGTGCTGTCGGCGGCGGTGATCCTGGTGTTCTTCGCGGTGTACTGCGCCTCCGGCGTGGTCGCCGGCGCGCGCCTGTTCGAGAGCGTGTTCGCCATGCCGTATGCGCAGGCGCTGTGGTGGGGCGCGGCAGTGACGATCCTCTACACCATGGTCGGCGGCTTCCTTGCGGTCAGCTGGACCGACGCGGCGCAGGGCACCCTGATGTTCTTCGCGCTGTTGATCACGCCGGTCACGGTGGTCATGGTCAACGGCGGCTTCGACGCCAGCCTGGCGGCGATCGAACAGTACGACTCGACCCGGCTGGACTGGTTCCGTGGCGGTGAACTGGGGCTCATCGGCATCCTGTCGCTGATCGCCTGGGGGTTGGGCTATTTCGGCCAACCGCACATCCTGGCGCGCTTCATGGCCGCCGACAGCATCGCCACCATTCCCAAGGCGCGCCGCATCGGCATGAGCTGGATGATCCTGTGCTTGGCCGGCTCGCTGACCGTCGGCTTCTTCGGAATCGCCTATTTCGCCGACAACCCCGCCGTGGCCGGACCGGTGGAGGCCAATGCCGAGCGGGTGTTCATCACGCTGATCGAGGTGCTGTTCAATCCGTGGGTCGCGGGCATCCTGCTGTCGGCGATCCTGGCGGCGGTCATGAGCACCCTGTCCAGCCAGCTGCTGGTCTCCTCCAGCGTGCTGTCGGAGGACTTCTACCGCGGCTTCCTGCGCAAGCAGGCCAGCCATCGCGAGCTGGTCTGGGTCGGTCGCGCTTCGGTGCTGCTGATCGCGCTGGTGGCGCTGTGGATCGCGCGCGATCCCGACAGCCGCGTGCTCGGCCTGGTCAGCTATGCGTGGGCCGGCTTCGGCGCCGCATTCGGGCCGGTCGTGCTGCTGTCGCTGTTCTGGCAGCGCATGACCCGCAACGGCGCGTTGGCCGGCATGGTGCTGGGCGCGGTCACGGTGATTGCCTGGAAGCAGATCGCGGTCAACCAGTTCGGCTCGGAACTCTACGAGATCATCCCCGGCTTCATCGTCGCCACCCTGGCGATCATCATCGTCAGCCGGCTCGACCGCGAGCCGCCGCAGGACATCCAGGCCACCCACCAGCAGGTGCGGCAGTCGCTAAGCGAGACCGGCTACTGACCCCGGACGGTCCGGCGATAACGGACCGTTGATCGGCTGGCGGTCGTCCGCGGGCGCATGGCGTTGAACAGCATGACGTTGAACGACAAGCGTCCGCCGGCGATCGCCCTGATGGGGCCAACGGCTTCGGGCAAGACCGCGCTTGCGCTCGAGTGGGCGCAGCGGCTGGATGGGGAGATCGTCAGCGTCGATTCGGCGCTGGTCTACCGCGGCCTCAACATCGGCGCGGCCAAGCCGTCCGCCCGGGAGCGGGCCCAGGTGCGCCACCACCTCATCGACCTGCGCGAGCCGTGGCAGCCATACTCGGCGGCCGGGTTCGCCGCCGACGCGCGCGCGGCGCTCGATGACATCGTCGCGCGCGGCAAGCTGCCCATCCTCGCCGGCGGCACCGGCCTGTACTTCCATGCATTGCTGCAGGGACTGTCGGCAATGCCGGCGGCCGACGCGGCCACCCGCGCGCAGCTGGCGGCCGAGGCCGATGTGCGTGGGTGGGCTGCGCTGCACGCCGAACTCGCCGCGGTCGATGCCGCGGCCGCGGCGCGTATCCACGCCACCGATGCGCAGCGCATCCAGCGCGCGCTCGAGGTCTACCGGCTATCCGGGCGCAGCATCAGTGACTGGCGCGGTGATGTGTCCACGACCGCGCGGCTGCCGGTGCGCGTGCTCAAGCTGGTGCTGGCGCCGCGTGAGCGCGCGGTGCTGCACCAGCGCATCGAGACGCGGTTCGACGCGATGCTCGCGCAGGGCTTGCTCGAGGAGGTCCGAGGCCTGCGCGCGCGGCCCGAGCTTCAGGCGCACCCGCGCCCGCTGGACCTGCCGGCACTGCGCGCAGTCGGCTACCGCCAGGCCTGGGAGCACCTCGACGGTCTTGCCGATGCCGCGCAGTTCCGCCAGCGCGGCATCCAGGCCACCCGGCAACTGGCCAAGCGCCAGTTGACCTGGCTGCGCGGTGAGCTCGATGCGCGCTGGTTCGATCCGGCGGGCGACCGTGCCGGCCTGGAGCAGGCAATGGCGATGTTTGTCTGAACCCGGGCGTCCGTAGGAGCGGCTTCAGCCGCGATTGGGAACCAGCCGGCTCGTCGGCCCGCTGGGATCGCGGCTGAAGCCGCTCCTACACGCGCGGGCGCTCGAGGCGGCGCCCGATGTGCCCTGCATCGGACAGGCGTCGCAAACGCCGCATCCGGCCGGGTCCGGCGCCGGCCGATTGCGCTACCATCGGCCGGGTTGCCGCGGCGGGGAGAATCAGCGGCAACGCGGCCGTTCGCACGCGACTGCCGCCCTATAACTAGAAAACACAGTGGGGAACAATGATGTCAAAGGGGCAATCCTTGCAGGATCCTTTCCTGAACGCGCTGCGCCGCGAACGCGTGCCGGTCTCGGTCTACCTGGTCAACGGCATCAAGCTGCAGGGCACGATCGAATCGTTCGACCAGTTCGTGGTGCTGTTGCGCAACACCGTCAGCCAGATGGTCTACAAGCATGCGATCTCCACCGTGGTGCCGGCGCGCAACGTGCGGGTGGGGCCGGGCGGTGGCCACGTGCAGTCGGGCGAAGGCAACGGCGAGAACGGCAGCGACGGCGACGACGCCGAGTGATCGCGACGACGCCGCGAGCACGCGCGTGCTTGTAGACAACAGTGTCGAGGTCATCGCCGTGGACCGCATGAGGAGCGCGCGTGTTCTTTGAACGATCCCGCAAGGGTGAGCACGCGCTGCTGATCCAGCCGCATGCGGGCGGCCCGCCGGACGAGGGGCTGATGGAGGAGTTCACCGACCTGGCGCGTTCGGCCGGCGCGACCGTCGCCGCGGTGCTGACCGCGCGCATCGACCGGCCCAATGCCGCCACCCTGATGGGCAGCGGCAAGCTGGAGGAACTCAAGACCGCCGCCGACACCACCGGGGCCGACCTGATCCTGGTGAACCACCCGCTCTCGCCGACCCAGGAGCGCAATCTCGAACGCATCCTGCAGCGCCGCGTGGTCGATCGCACCGGATTGATCCTCGACATCTTCGCGCAGCGGGCGCAGAGCTTCGAGGGCAAGCTGCAGGTCGAACTGGCTCAGCTCAAGCACATGTCGACGCGCCTGGTGCGTGGCTGGACCCATCTGGAACGCCAGCGCGGCGGTTCGATCGGCCTGCGCGGTCCGGGTGAAACGCAGCTCGAGCTCGACCGCCGCATGCTGCAGCAGCGGCTGGAATCGCTGCAGAAGCGGCTCGGCAAGGTCGAGGTGCAGCGCACCCAAATGCGCCGCGCGCGCATGCGCAGCGCGCTGCCGCGGGTGGCCCTGGTCGGCTACACCAACGCCGGCAAGTCGACCCTGTTCACCGCGATGACCGGCGCGCAGGCCTTTGCTGCCGACCAACTGTTCGCCACGCTCGACCCGACCGTGCGCCGGATCGATCTTGCCGGCGGCGGCGCGGTGCTGGCCGATACCGTCGGCTTCGTGCGCGACCTGCCGCATGCGCTGGTCGCCGCCTTCCGCTCGACCCTGTCGGAGGCGCGCGAGGCCGACCTGCTGGTGCACGTGATCGATGCGGCCGACCCGCTGCGCGACGAGCGCATCGCCCAGGTCGACGAGGTGCTCGGCGAGATCGGCGCGGCGGACATCCCGCAGGTGCTGGTGTTCAACAAGATCGACAAACTCGACCACGGCCGGGCCGCGGACGGGCCCCACCAGGACGACAGCCACGAGCGCAGCCCCGACCCGCGCGCACGCCCGCGGCTGGACCGCCCGGCCGAACAGGGTCGCCTGCGGGTGTGGCTGTCGGCCCGCGACGGGCTCGGCCTGGACCTGCTGCGCACCGCCGTCGGCGAGGCCCTGGAGCTGCGCCATGTGCGCGGCGAAGTGCATGTGCCCTCACGCGCGGCACGCCTGCGCGCGCGCCTGCACGAGCTGGGGGCGGTGCGCAGCGAGCACGCCGACGAGCACGGCTGGCGGCTCGAGATCGACATCGCCGAAGTCGACGCGCAGCGCCTGTTCGTACAGGAACACGGCGACGCCTTGCGTCCTCTGGTCGATGATGGTGGCACCGGCCTGGACGATGACAGCGACCACCCTGGCCCGGGGCTTGCTTGAGCCCACCCGGGCCCCCACCTAGAATCACTCACCTGACAATCACCCCACTTGGGATCACCCCACCTGGAAGCACTCCGGGCGCCGCGAGCTGACTGGCGTCCGCCTGCACGATCGCAGATACGAGACTTTATTCACCTGGAGCGGGCATGGCCTGGAACACCCCTGGCAACAACAACTCCGGCGGCGGGTCCAATCGCCCGCCGCGGCAACGCCCCGGTGGCAACGGGCTCGATGCGCTGCTCGACCCGCTGCGCGGCCTGTTCGATGGCGGCGGTGGCGGCGGCATTCTGCGCTGGGTGCTGCTCGCATTCGCGCTGTGGCTGGTGTTCAACTGCTTCGTGCTGATCAACGAGCAACAGCGCGGCGTGGTGCAGCGCTTCGGCCAGGTCGCGCGGATCATGCAGCCGGGCCCCAACTTCAAGTGGCCATGGCCGATCGAGCGGGTGACCAAGGTCAACGCCACCGCGATCAAGACCTTCAGCACCAACGTGCCGGTGCTGACGCGCGACGAGAACATCGTGCAGGTCGAGGTCAACGTGCAGTACCGGGTCAATGATCCGCAGCGCTACCTGTTCGGCACCCGCGATGCCGACCTCATGCTGCAGCAGGCCGCGCTGAGCACCGTGCGCGAGCAGGTCGGCCGCTCCACGCTGGACACCGTGCTGGGCGCGCGTGACGCGCTGGCGGTGTCGGCCCGCGAGCAGCTGCAGGCTTCGCTGGAGGCCTACCGCACCGGGCTGATCGTGACCGAACTCAACCTGGCCAACGCGCGCCCGCCCGAAGAGGTCAAGCCGGCCTTCGACGACGTCAACAGCGCCCAGCAGGACAAGGACCGCCTGATCAGCGAGGCCCGCGCCTACGCCGCGCAGATCGTGCCGGAGGCGCGCGGCCTGGCTGCACGCCTGCGCACCACCGCCGAAGGCTACAAGACCGCGGCGGTCGCGCGCGCCGAAGGTGATGCCGATCGGTTCTCCTTGCTGGTCGACGCCTACCAGGACGCGCCGGAGGTCACCCGCAAGCGCCTGTGGCTGGAGACCGTGCAGCAGGTACTGGCCGACAACCGCAAGATCGTCGGCGGCGACTCGCGCCAGTTGATCTACGTGCCGATGGCCGAGGGCGCCGGCGCGAGCCGCGACTCGCGCAACGCCGACCGGCCGGTGACGCCGATGCTGACCCCGGAACTGCTGGCCCCGCCGGACACGTCCGGATCCTCCCGCAACAGCATCCGTCAGCCGCGTCCGAGCGGCCGTGAAGAGGTGGCTCGATGAAGTTTTCCCTGTGGATCGCCGCGGCAGCACTCGTGCTGCTGGGCCTGCTCGGCTCGATGTTCGTGGTCGCCCCCGGCGAGACCGGTATGGTCCTCAACCTCGGCCGCGTGGCCCGCACCGACCTGGGCCCGGGCCTGCATTTCAAGGTGCCGCTGGTCGAGACCGCGCGCGTGTTCGACCGGCGCCTGACGGTGCTCGACGCCGAGCCGGAGCGCTACCTCACCTCCGAACGCAAGGACGTCGCGGTCGACTTCTTTGCCGTTGGGATGATCGAGGACGTGCGTGCGTTCTATCGCGCCACCGGCGGCAGCGAGGAAATCGCGGTTGCGCGCCTGGCCCCGATCATCAAGGATTCGCTGCGCAACGAGATCAACGAGCGCACGCTGCAGGAGGTGGTCTCCGGCGACCGCTCGGAAATCATCGAGCGCCAGCTTGCCGGCATCAACCGCGGTGCCGACACGGTCGGGGTGAAGATCGTCGACCTGCGCATCAAGCGCATCGACCTGCCGACCGACAGCCAGGTCATCCAGGACGTCTACCGGCGCATGCGCGCGCAACGCCAGCAGGTCGCCAGCCGGCTGCGTGCGGAGGGCGCCGAGGCAGCGCAGACCATCCGCGCGCAGGCCGACCGCGAGCAGGTGGTGATCGTGGCCGAGGCCGAGCGTGACGCCCAGCTGCTGCGCGGCGAAGGCGATGCCGTGGCGGCCCGCACCTATGCCCAGGCGGCCAACAAGGACCCGGCGTTCTATGCATTCCAGCGCAGCCTGGAGGCCTATCGCGAGTCCTTCGACGATGGCCAGTCGGTGATCGTGCTGGACCGCGACGATGCGTTCCTCCAATACCTGACCGACGACGACTGATCCGTGGCCGCCGAGCTGCTGTCGGCGCTGTGCCTGGTCGCGGTGCTCGAAGGCCTGTTCCTGTTCGTCGCGCCCGGCAGTTGGAAGCGCGCCGCCGAGCAGCTGCTCGCGCTGCCCGACCGCCAGGTGCGTCTGTTGGGCGCCGTGGTATTGGGCCTCGGCCTCGCAGCCTTGTGGCTGGTGCGCCGGTAAACAGCCTTTTGTAGGAGCGGCTTCAGCCGCGAGCTTTTGTAGGAGCGACGTAAGTTGCGACCACCAACCACACGCCCGACCCCGATCGCGACTCACGTCGCTCCTACCCGGAGCCGGGCCCCGGTAGGGTGGGCACCATTCTTTGTGCCCCCCACCATCGCGAAGATCCGTGAGGCCCGTCTCCCGTAGTGCCGAGCCTGCTCGCAGCGCATCCGGGCAGCCCAACAAGCCCGGCAATCGAGCAACCCAAGGCGGCCGAGCTAGCTCGGCTCTACGCTCTGGCCCCCACCCCCCAAAACCGGGATAATGCACAAAAGCCGGAGGGGCATTCCCGCCGGCTTTTTCTGTGTGCGGACTTTTCCGCCAAGCCGGCCCCACGCCGGATTTCCATGTGCCAGGAGCAATGCAATGGGTCAGTCAGTCGTCGTTCTCGGGGCCCAGTGGGGCGATGAAGGCAAGGGCAAGATCGTCGACCTGCTGACCGAGCAGATCGGCGCGGTGGTGCGCTTCCAGGGCGGCCACAACGCCGGCCACACCCTGGTCATCGGCGGCAAGAAGACCGTGCTGCACCTGATCCCCTCGGGCATCCTGCGCGATGGCGCGCTGTGCCTGATCGGCAATGGCGTGGTGCTGAGCCCGGCCGCGCTGCGCAAGGAGATCGAGGAGCTGGAGGCCGAAGGTATCGACGTGCGTTCGCGGCTGAAGATCAGCCCGGCCACGCCGCTGATCATGCCGTACCACATCGCCCTGGACCAGGCCCGCGAGAAGGCCGCTGGCGGCAAGGCGATCGGTACCACCGGGCGCGGCATCGGCCCGGCCTACGAGGACAAGGTCGCCCGCCGCGGCATCCGGATTGCGGACCTGCACTATCCCGAGCAGCTGGCCGAGAAGCTGCGCGCCGCGCTGGATTACCACAACTTCGTGCTGACCCAGTACCTCAAGGTCGAGCCGGTCGACTTCCAGCGCACGCTCGATGAGGCGCTGGAATTCGGTGAGTACGTGCAGCCGATGAAGTCCGACGTCGCCGGCATTCTGCACGAGCTGCGCAAGTCCGGGGCGCGCGTGCTGTTTGAGGGCGCGCAGGGCTCGCTGCTGGACATCGACCACGGCACCTACCCGTACGTGACCTCCA
Source organism: Novilysobacter longmucuonensis (assembly GCF_046600735.1). NCBI lineage: Bacteria > Pseudomonadati > Pseudomonadota > Gammaproteobacteria > Lysobacterales > Lysobacteraceae > Novilysobacter > Novilysobacter longmucuonensis. Next base: position 50,640 of record NZ_JBJMAW010000008.1, on the reverse strand, counting down.
GCAACACCACCGTCGGCGGCGCGCTGGCCGGCACCGGTGTCGGCGCCGACGCGATCGACTACGTGCTCGGCATCGCCAAGGCCTACGCCACCCGAGTCGGCGGCGGACCATTCCCGACCGAGTTGCATGACGAGGTCGGCGAGGGCATCCGCAAGCGCGGCCAGGAGTTCGGCGCCACCACCGGCCGCCCGCGCCGCTGCGGCTGGATCGACATCGTCGCGCTCAAGCGCGCGGTCGCGATCAACGGCATCAGCGGCCTGTGCATCACCAAGCTCGACATCCTCGACGGCATGCCGACCCTGAAGATGTGCATCGGCTACCAGTACCGCGGCAAGCAGACCGAGTACGCCCCGCTGGACGCGCAGGGCTGGGACGAGTGCGAGCCGGTGTACCTGGAGTTCCCCGGCTGGCAGGAGTCCACCCACGGCATCACCGAGTGGGAGCAGCTGCCGCCGGCCGCCCGCGCCTACCTGCGCGCGCTGGAGGAGCTGTCCGGCTGTCCGTTGGCAATGGTGAGCACCGGACCGGACCGCGACGCCAACATCGTGCTGCAGGACCCGTGGGCCTGAGGGCGCGCCCGTCCACGCGCAGAGCCCGGACCGGCCAACTTGTGCCCGCTCTCCCGCTGGCGGGAGAGGGCCGGGGTGAGGGCACGCGCCATTTGGCCGCGGCACGCCCTGCAGCGGCTTGCCTCGACGCCTGATGTCATTAAAGGCCGCGCGCCCGCGCGGCCTTTTGCTGTGTGGGCCGGGTGCCTCCGCAGCAACCCGCGGCACGACCGCCACGCCCTCACCGGGCACAAGCGCGCGCAAGCCTAGGCTGCCCGCAAAGGCATCCGACACATTCGCCCAGGCGGAAAAGCCTCACGACCCGGGACCCGCACCATGTTCCGCATCGGCCTCATCTCCGACACCCACAGCCTGCTCCGACCGGAGGCGATCGAGTTCCTGCGCGGCTGCGATCACATCGTGCATGCCGGCGACATCGGGCGACCGGAGATACTGGCCGAACTCGCCGCGCTGGCGCCGGTGACGGCGATCCGCGGCAACATCGACACCGGCGAGTGGGCCGAGGCGGTGCCCGAGATCCAGCGCGTGACCCTGGGCGGAATCTGCGTGCACGTACTGCACGATCTGGCCGAGCTGGACATCGATCCGGCCGCCGCAGGGGTCGACGTGGTCTTGTCCGGGCATTCGCATCGCCCGCTGATCAAAGAGCGCGACGGGGTGCTCTTCGTCAATCCCGGCAGTGCCGGCCGGCGGCGGTTCAGCCTGCCGACCACGGCCGCCGAACTCATCGTGGTGGATCGGTCGATCACGCCGCGCATCGTCGACCTGCTCGGTGGCGGTGGGCCTGATGAATCCCGAGCCGCGGTGCGATGACCGCGCAGCCCCTGTCGCCGTGTCCCGCCACCCGGGGCGAGCCATGAAAAAGCCCCGCGAGTGCGGGGCTTTTTCACCGAAGCATTGGCGCGGCAGCACGCGGCTTGGCGCCTCGAACGTCAGAACCCGGTGCTGAGCGCGATCCCCGCGCCCCATTCGGGGCTGCCGTCGGACAGGCCGCGACTGGCGTACAGCTGCATCCTGCCGCCACTGGCGTTGGGCAGGCTGAAGAACGCAATCGCGTCGCGGCGGTCGTCCAGGCCACTGGCGCTGGCGGTGCGGTGGTCGTACATCACGCCCAGGCGGCCGCGTCCGGCGCGCTGGCTCACGCCCAAATTGCCGCTTTGCACGCTGTCCACGTCGATGTAGGTCGAGCTGCCGAGCCAGGTGTGGCCGACGCCGCCGAACAGCACCGTGCCATCGAAGTCGCGATACAGGTCGAGGCTGACGCCATAGTCGTTGGCGCCGGTGCCCAGGCCCTTGTCCTCGTCGGCGGTGGCGATCTTGGCGTTGGCGCCGAGGTCGACGCCCACCGCGTTGCCGGTCGGCAGCGAGTAGGCCGCGGCGAGGGTCACATCGCCGATGCCCGAGGCGCTGCCGCTTTCGGGCGACGCTTCCTCGCCGCCGCCGGGCGGGCCGCCGACCAGGCCGGTGCGGCCGCGTCCGACCGGGTTGAAGTTCGGCACCGGGCCGACCGCCGGCAACACGTTCGGATCGCCCGACACCTGCAGCCACGGCACGCTCGCGCGCAGGCTCCAGTTGCCGCGCCGGTGGCGCAGGTCCAACGGGACCGACAGGATGTCGGTGGAGATCTCCGAGCCGTAGTCGCCGCTGTTGTAGTCGACGCCGATGCCGACAGTAGTGCTGCCGTCGGCGGCGTGGGCGAGGCCGGTCGCGGCCAGGGCTGCGAACATCATGGTGAGACGGAAACGCATCATCGGGTAACCCTTTGTCGATCAGAGAAAAAACCGTCGAGCGCCGGTCGCGCTCGACGGGTCAAACATGGATCAGCGACCGCCGCCGATGGGACGCACCGGGCGCTCCGGCCGTGCCGGGCGCTCGACCCGCTGCGGCAGGACCGGTACGCTGACGCCGACCGGGCGGCCGGAGGTGGTGCCGCGCAGGCCCGCGTCGATACGCGCGTTCACCCGCGCATCGGCGGCCACATCGGCGCCCACGCCGGCCTGGACGCGGGCCGACGCCGCGGTCTCGGCGCCGGCACTTGCGGCGGCGCGGCCCCGTGCCTCTTCGGCAATGGCCATAGCCGCTCCGGCCTGCGCGCCGGCCTGGCCGGCCGCATCGACACGGTGGGCCGCGCTGACCACGTCGCCGAGGTTGAAGCCGAGCGTCTGCGCGATCTCGCCCCAGCCCACGCCGTCGGCACGCAGCTGCATGACCGTACCGGTCGCGGCATCGATGTCGGCGACGTTGCCGGCCTCGATCAGCGCACCCGACAGCGCGAGCGCCATGTCGATCTCGCCGTAGCCCATGACGGTGCCGGTGTCGGCGTCCGCTCGCATGCTCTGGACCAGCTCGGCCGCGGCTTCGGTCGTACCGACCAGGTAGGCGTAACGCTCGGCGAGCTGCCGGGTCGGGACCTCGGCGTGCGCCGCGGCGGCGGCGACCGCGTCGGCCGAAGCCTCCTGCGCGGACGCGGCCGGATGCAGGGCAAGCAGGCTGGTGAACAGGATGCTGGGCAGTAGAAGTCTGGAATTCATCGGTGTCGTCTCCTCTGGCGGCGGACCATTCCGCGGCTCTTGCAGGGATTACGACTGGGCTCGCCGGTTTCTTCCCGCCGCTCCGGCCGTACTCAGGGTTCGTTCAGCGTGAGCCGGTCGCCGCGGCCGGTGCGACCAGGCCATGGCCATAGGTGTCGTCACGCCCGGCGGTGCCCAGGTCACGCGCGCGCTCGGCCATTTGCGCGCGAAGTTGTGCGGCGCGGGCCGGGTCGGGCGCAACAAGGTATGCGGCGGCGGCGGCCCGGGCCACCAGCGGTGCGGCGAACGAGGTGCCGCGCACCGTGCCCCACAGGCCGTCGGGCCGTGCGGCGCGCAGCTCGCTGCCGAGCGCGGCGAAGTCGACCTGCACTCCGCGCCCGGCTTCGGGCAGCGCACGCTGGCGGCGGTCGACCGCGGTGACGCCCATCACCTCGGGATACGCCGCCGGGAACAGCGGCGGCGCCGCCGGGCCGTCGTTGCCGACCGCCGCCACCAGCACGTGTCCCCGCGCCGCGAGCGCCTCGGTCGCGCGCCGCAGCAGGGCGTTGTGCGGGCCGACCAGGCTCAGGTTGATCACCCCGACGCCTTCCTGCGCCAGCCACGCCATGGCCTCGGCATAGCCGGTCACCGCGCCGCCGGTCGGGCGTCCGCAGTAGATGTCGGCCGCGAACAGGGTGCCGCCCGACGCCGCGCCGCCGTCCGCTGCGCCCATCAGCAACGAGGCCACCGCAGTGCCGTGCGCATCGGCGACGGGCGCGCCGTCGCAGCCCCAGCTGTGCACGTCGACCCCGGCCAGCGCCGGATGCCCGCGCGCCACGCCACTGTCGATCAAGCCGATGCGGACCGCAGGTGCGGCCGGCCCGGACACGGGTGCACGCACCGGGCCCGCGGCCATAGCGCCGGCGGCACCGGAGTACAGGTGGTTGAAGTCGTAGCTGCCCGATGGATCGAGCCGGCGCAGCTGCTGCAATGCCGCGCGGGTGCCGGTGCCCTCGGGGCTGCGCAGCACGACGACGCGCAGCCCCAGGGCCTGCAGCGTGCGCTCGTCGCCGACGCTGAAGCCGGCCACGCGTGCGAGTTGCAGCGCCTCGACGCTAGGGTCTATCGCGACCACTTCGCTGCGGACCACCGGCGCGCCGGCCGGGTCGACGTCGAGCAGCTTCGGGTGGCGCCTGAGCAGCCGTTCGAGCCGGGGGTTGCCGAGCCGCGACGCCGCTTCCGGGACCACATCGGGCAGGTCGCGCCGCAGCCGCGGCACCGCGCCGGACACGCGCCGCTGACCGGGGACCGTCACCGGCAGGCTGCCTGCGCGCATGCCGCCGACGAGCTGGGCATGGGCCGGCATGGCCATGGCCGCCAGCACCAGGGCGGGAAGCAGTAATGACAGCAGTGGGCGACGGCAGATGAACATGCGTGCGGGGGGTCCGTGGAATCGGGCAGGCGTGGGAGGCGCCGGTGCTAGCATCCGGCGCATCGTGCATCGCAACGATGCGTGTGTTGCATAAACACGTCACAAAAATCGTGCGGCGTGGCGCGATGCGGCGCCAGCGTACAGACCGCACCGAGATCCACGCTGAATGGAAGAAATCGCCCGCCCCGGACGTATTGATAGATGAAGGCCCCGGAAACCGACCCGCCCATGCACCAACGACTGTGCGAGCTGCTGCCGCGGATGCGGCGATTCGCGCGCAGCCTGACCGGCCATCCGCAGGACGCGGACGACGTGGTGCAGACCGCGATCGAGCGTGCACTGGCACGCGCGTCGCAGTGGCGGCCCGACCAGGCACTGGAGCCGTGGCTGTTCGGCATCGTGCGCAATGCCTGGCTCGATGAGGTGCGTGCCCGCCAGCGGCGTGGACGGGTATTCGCCCCGGAAGAGGAGGGCGAGGCCGTGGGCCATGATGGTGTGGATGCGCACGCGGTGGTGCTGTCGGTGGAGGCGGCGATGGTGCGATTGCCGGAGGAACAGAGGGCCGCTGTGGCGCTGGTGCTGGTCGAGGGGCTGTCCTACAAGGAGGCCGCCGCGGCGCTGGAGGTGCCGATCGGCACCGTGACCAGCCGCCTCGCACGCGGCCGCGAGGCACTGCAGCGCATGCTGGGAGATGACCGGGAATGAAGAAGGTGTCCGAACCGATGTTGCACGCCTATGTCGACGGCGAACTCGATGCCGACGGCGCGGCCGTGGTCGAGCAGGCGATGCGCGAGGATCCGGCGGTCGCCGCGAAGGTCGCCGCCGAGCGCGCCTTGCGCGAGCGACTGCGTCAGGCGTTCGCGCCCGTGCTGGACGAACCGCTGCCGGGGCGCCTTCTGGCTGCGACCCATGCGACCGCAACTGCGCAGGACGCCGGCACCGTGCTGCCGCTGCAGGCGGCGCGGGACGCACGCGCCGCACGGCGTGGCTGGCGCTGGCCCGAATGGACCGCGCTGGCCGCGTCGCTCGCCCTGGGCGTGCTGGCCGCGCCGTGGCTGCGGCCGGACGGCCCGGCGGCGCTGCTGGAGATGTCCGGCGAAGGCGTGGTGGCCGGCGCCGAGCTCGCCCAGGCACTCGATAGCCGCCTGTCCAGCGCTGGCCCGGCCGCGGGGCCGGTGGCAGTCGGCCTGAGCTTCCGCGCGCAGGACGGCGACTACTGCCGCACGTTCGTATTGGAGCGGCCGCAGGCGGTCGCCGGCCTTGCCTGCCGCGAGGGCGATGGCTGGCGCGTGAGGGCACTGGGCGAGGCGACGGCGGCCGGCGGTGAACTGCGGCTGGCCTCCACCACGCTGCCGCCGGCGATCCTGGCCGAGGTCGACGCACGCCTGGACGGCGAACCGCTGGACGGCGCCGGCGAACGCGCCGCACGCGATGCAGGCTGGCGCTAGCAGGCGACGCCGTCGCGGAAAGTCGGGTAGCCAGATTTCGAAGGTGCGCGGCGCCCGCGAAAGCGAAGCCGGGCGGCCGCGCGGCTACCAGATCAGATCGTCGGGCACCTGGAACTGCTTGTAGAAGTCATCGTCCTCCCCCTTGTCCGGCGCGGCCGTATCCTCGGTACGGCCGTGGTCGAGCACGATCGCCGCGGCGTCGCGCGCGCGGATCTTGTCCGCGGCCGCACGCGGCAGCAGCTCGTAGCCGTCACCGTGGCGGGCGATCACCAGCGCGCCGCTGGCCAGTTGCGTGCGCAGCGACTCGGTTACCAACACGCTCCTGATCCTGCCCTGGTCGGGGAAACGGTAGGCGATCTCGCCCTCGCGCCCGACCTTGTTGGTTTCGATGAGCTGGCGCACCTGCGCGCGTTGCTCGTGGAGCCGGGCCTGTGCATTGCGCTCGGCCGAGAGTGCGCGATCGCGCTCGGCCCGTTGCGCCTGCAACTGCTGCGTATCGACCTGCTCGACCGGGGCTGGCGGCGGCGCCTTGCCCTTGCGCTGCCGCGCCTGCTCGCGGGCCAGTTCGGCGGCCTGGCTCTTCTTGATCAGCCCCGCCTTGAGGAGTTGTTCCTGCAGGGGATTTCGCATGGCGGCATCGGGCGTGGCATCGCGGGATCGCGATCCGTGATTGTAGAACCGCCGCTCGATGCGCTCCAGTTGCAGCGTGAACCGGTAGGAGCGGCGTGAGCCGCGATCATGCCAGCCATCGGAGTAGCGAATCGCGACTCACGTCGCTCCTACCTGGGCGGTGTTGATGATTGGCCCGGCTCGGAGTGGGCGGGACGCGTGCCTGCGCGCAAGGACAAGGGCCGCCGGTGGCGGGCAGTGCAGAAGCGATCTGGGCAAAGCGGCGTAGGGCACGATCGAAAGACCACCCGCGGCAGTGGCAACGCGCTGTTGCGCTATCCCTGCGTTCAGCCGCCTGCCGCATTGCTATTCTGCTGCGCCCGCACCGTCTGTCGCGCCGGAGAATCCCGATGCCCGTCCATCCGCCGTTTTCGCCACTGCAGGTGGATCAGGCGGTCCTGCGGGTGCGCGATGCCGCGGCTGCCGTGCCCTGTGTCCCCGCCACCGGCGCCGCACGATGAGCGGCACGCCGGTCTCGCAGGGACACTCGGGGTTGTCGATCCGCCGGCTGGCACTGCTGCTGGGCGGGCTGGCGATGTTCGGGCCGTTCTCGATCGACACGATCTTTCCGGCGTTTCCGCAGATGGGCGCGCAGCTGGGTGCCGACAAGCTGGCGATGCAGCAGACGATCAGCGTCTACCTGGTCGCCTATGCGCTGATGAGCATCGTGCACGGGCCGCTGTCGGACGCGATCGGGCGGCGACGGGTGATCCTGGGCGGCTTGTCGGTGTTCACGCTGGCCTCGGTCGGCTGCGCGCTGGCGACCGAGCTGAGCACGCTGCTGGTGTTCCGTGCGCTGCAGGGGCTGTCGGCCGGCGTCGGCTTGATCGTGGGACGCGCGGTGATCCGCGACGTGCTGCACGGGGACGATGCACAGCGCCTGATGAGCCAAGTGTCGATGATCTTCGGCATCGCGCCGGCGATCGCGCCGATCATCGGCGGCTGGATCCTGGGCTGGAGCCGCTGGCCGGCGATCTTCTGGTTCCTGGTGGCGTTCTCACTGGTGCTGCTGGTAGCGACTTGGCGGATGCTGCCGGAGACCCACCCGCCGTCGGCGCGAGCCCGGGTGTCGCCGCGCAGGCTGCTGCGCGACTACGTCGCGATCGCGTTCAACCCGCGGTTCCAGCGGTTGGCCGCGGCCGGTGCGTTCAACTTCGGTGCGCTGTTTTTGTATATCGCCTCGGCACCGGCGTTCGTCCTGGACCTGCTGCGGCGCGACGGCCAGCGGCTGGGGGAGGGTGATTTCGCCTGGTTTTTCGTGCCGATGATCAGCGGGATGATGCTGGGCGCGTACCTGTCGGGGCGGGCGGCCGGACGCATGACCGGCACGCGGCTGGCCAACCTGGGCTTTGTCTGCTGCGGGCTGGCGGCGTTGAGCAACGTGGCCTACAACCTGCTGGTGGCGGTGCCGGCGGTGCCTTGGGCGATCCTGCCGCTGGCGTTCAACGCGTTCGGGATCGCGCTGGTGTTCCCGATCCTGACTCTGGCGATCCTCGACATGTACCCGCGCCAGCGTGGCTCGGCGTCGTCCTTGCAGGCGTTTACCGGGCTGGTGCTGCACTCGCTGACCGCCGGGGTGATCTCGCCGCTGCTGAGCGACGATGCACTGCACCTGGCACTGGGCGCGGCGCTGTTCACCCTGCTGGGCTGGTTGTTCTGGCGCTGGGAGTCGGGCGCATCGCGCTCGATGGAGGCGCGCAACCGGGAAGCGGCCTCGGTGCCGGGGGAGTCGATCTAAGGGCAAGCGGCCTCCTGAAGCCGTAGGGGCGGCTTCAGCCGCGATCGGGGCCGAAGTCTGGCCAAGAGCATTTGACGCGGATCAGAGCGAAAAAGAACGGATCAAGGCAGGTAAAGCACCTGATATCCAGAAGCTTTATCCGCAATTCTTTGCTTTGATCCGTGTCGATGCTTTTGTCGTCAATCAAGAGCTCGCGGCTGAAGCCGCTCCTACGGAAGCGGGGTTGTGGTGGGAGGACCAAGGGTCCTGGCGGTATGCCGCGCGCAGCAGTTCGTGGAAATGGTGCACGGCGTTCTCGCGCAGCGGGTTGAGCCGGCCGGGCCGGTAGGAGCCCGAAGCGAGCCCGCGTTGCACGTCCTCGCAGATGGTCAGGTCCTCCAGCTGGACCTCGTCGCTGAAGGCGAGGTCGGCCTCGCGCCGGGCGCCGGCCGTATCGGCATCGCCATCAAGGGCGTAGTAGAAGTCGAACTCGACCCGGCAACGGTCCACCCCCAGCGGCACCACGCGGTTGGTCTGCAGGCGGCCCGGCAGGATGTTGAGCATCGTGTTGGGCCACAGCCAGTAGTACAGCGCGTCGCCGTCGCCGTACAGCTCGCCCGCGCTTTCCAGCGCGCTCCACTGGTAGGAGTACCAGTGGGCGGTCTCGGTGACGTAGCTGCGGTAGTCGAGCAGCGCGTTTAGGCCGGGGTGGATGTGCGGGACGTGGTAGCCCTCCAGGTAGTTGTCGACGTAGACCTTCCAGTTGCAGGCGACGTCGTAGCCGACCCGGCGATGGTGGCCGTAGTGCGCGAGCCCGCGGGCGCTGCCGATGCGCGCGTTGATGCCGGCCACCAATGCCTCGAATGCCATCGCCGGTTCGGCCACCGCGGCGAACACCAGCCCCTGCCAGACATGCACCCGCAACTGCGGCAGGCGTACCGCGCCGACATCGAAATCCTCCGCCTGCCCCATCTCCGGGGCCGAGCGCAGCACGCCGTCCAGGCCGTAGGTCCAGCCGTGGTAGCGGCAGCGCAGCGACCTGGCCGCCAGACCGTCGCAGCTGGCGATCGGGCCGGCGCGGTGGCGGCAGACATTGTGGAACACGCGGATATCACCCGGGCCGCCCGCCTCATCGGCGCCGCGCACCGCGATCACCGGCAATCCCGCGAAGTCGGACACGACGTGATCGCCGGGGTTGCGCAGCTGGCACACGTGCGCGAGCAGCTGCCAGCCGCGGTCCAGCACCACGCGGCGGTCGATCGCGGCCATCTCCGGCTCAACGTAGAACCGCGCCGGCAACGCGGTCGCGTGCGAGAGCGGTTGGGGTGCGAGATCGGCGCTGGGAGGCTGGATGGTGATGGGCATGGTGGAAGTTTAGGGGTATCGGGGGGCGTGGCTCTACACACGCAATGGCCGGCCTGCTGTCGTGGCCGGACAGAGCGAATCTCCCCCCCCAGCCCCTCTTTTTCAAAGAGGGGAGCAAAGCCGCGAGGCCGCTTCAAAGCAAGCGTCCCCTTTGAAAAAAGCGGAAAACAAGCTCCCTCCTTTGGAAAAGGGTGAAGCAACGCGCTTGCGAACCGCAGGTTCCCGCGTTGATGAACGCCCGAAAAGGCTATGCCTGAGGGCCGGGCGGGTTGGGGGGATGTGCTCCTGCTTTCTGCTCCCTCTGCCAAGAGAGGGCACCAGCTCAGCCCGGTGATTTCCCGGCCAGCGGCAGCTCCAGGATCAGCTCGATGGTGTCGCCGTCGGGGGCGTGCGCGCGCAATTGGCCGTCGTGTGCCTCCGCGATCGCGCGCGCGACCAGCAGGCCCAGCCCGAGCCCCTCGTCCAGCGGCTCGGGCAGCGGTTCCTCGAGCAGGATCCCGGCTTGGTCGCGGGCCTGATAGGGGCAATCGAGGCGCCGCCGCAGGCGGACGCGGCCAAGGCCGCCGGGTTCGACCTCGACCTGGGCCGGCGCTTGCTCGCCGCGCTTGAAGCGGAAGCCGAGCACCGTGCGCAGCAGCTGCCCGAGCCGGAGCGCGTCGCCGTTCAACTGCGACGCCTCGGTGCCCGGTGCGAACCGGACCTGCGGCGCCGCACCGCCAAGGCGCGGGGCGATCTCGTCGAGCAGCATCGCCACCTCGATATCCTCGCGCCGCGAGATCAGCCGGCCCTGCTCGGCGCGGACCCAGTCGCCGATCTCATCGATCATGCCGCCCAGACGGCGGGTCTGGCGGTCGACGATGTCGAGCAGCTCGGTGCGCTCGGGCGGCTCGACGCGGTCGTCGCGCAACAGGAACACCGCGGTCTGCATCGGCGACAGCGGTCCGCGCAGGTCGTGCGCAAGCCGGTTCATCCAGGCGGTGCGGGGGCGGCTCACGCGTCGTCGGTCTCGGCCTTGCGCGTGCGCCCGCCGCGGCTGCAGATGCGGCGGATCGATTCGAACTGCGGCGGCTTGACCAGGTGCTCGTCGAAGCCCGCCTCGCGGGTGCGGCGGCGATCCTCGGGCTGGCCCCAGCCGGTCACCGCGATGATCTCCAGCGCATTGCCGTCCTCGCGCTGGCGCAGGCTGGAGGCGATGTCATAGCCGCTGCGGCCGGGCATGCCGACGTCCAGGAACAGTAGGTCGGGTGCGAAACGCTCGATCTCGTCCTCCACTGCCATCGGGTCGTAGATCTGCGCGACCTCGTGGCCGAGCAGCCGGATCATCATCGCCAGGGTGTCGGCGGCGTCGCGGTTGTCGTCCACCACCAGCACGCGCGTGGGGTCGGCGGGCACGGCGGCGTCGGTTGGGGGCTCGGCCATGGCGCCATTGTCCGCGCAATTGGATGGGGATTTCGAATCCGGTTCGCTCGACGCTTCCCCCGAGGTCCCCGCCGGCAGCCCCGGCGGGGCCGACGCGGCCGCCGCGCCGACCGGCAGCCGTACGCTGAAGATGCAACCCTGGCCGAGCCCGGCGCTGTGCACCGCGACCCGGCCGCCGTGCATCTCGGCGAGCTTCTGCACCAGGGTCAAGCCGATGCCGAGGCCGCCGCGGCTGCGCTCGACCGTGCTGTCGACCTGGCTGAACAGGCCGAACACCGCCTCCAGCTGCTCCGGCGCCAGACCGATGCCGGTGTCGCTGATGCGCACCAGCACCTGATCGTCGTCGACCAGCTCGGCCGCCAATTCGATCCGGCCGCCCGGATCGGAATATTTGGCCGCGTTGTTGAGCAGGTTGGCGAACACCTGCGACAGGCGCATGCGGTCGGCCAGCAGCGCGACCGGCCGGTCCGGCAGGCGCAGGCTGAAGTCATGCCCGCCGGCATCGAGCAGCGGCCGGGCGATTTCCACCGCCGCATGCAGCACGTCCTCCAGCGAGGTCGATTCGCGCCGCAGCGCGAGCTTGTTCTGGGTAATGCGGGCGATGTCGAGCAGGTCGTCGATCAGCCGCACCAGCAGCGCCAGCTGCCGCTCCATCGTGCTCTGCAGCGGGCCGGGCGGTTCGCCCAGCTCGAGCCGGCGGATCGCCAGCGCGTTCTGCAGCGGCGCCAGCGGGTTGCGCAGTTCGTGGGCGAGGGTGGCGAGGAACTCGTTCTTGCGCTGGTCGGCATCGCGCAGCAGTCGCTCGGCGCGCGAGCGCTCGCTGATCTCGACCTGCAGCTCGGTGTTGCGCGCCGCCAGCGCATCGTTGGCCACGCGCAGCGATTCGTTGAGTGCCTCCAGCTCGCGTGCCTTCTCGCGCTGCAGGGCCTGGTTGTCGGCCGCCAGGCTGGTGTTGAGCGACTGCAGCTCGCTGCGCTTGCGGTGCAGCTCGGCCAGCACCTCGACCTTGCTGCGCAGGACCTCCGGGATCACCGGCACCGTCACGTAGTCGACCGCGCCGAGCTTGTAGCCGCGCAGCCGGTCCATGTCGGTGACGTTGACCGCGGTCACGAAGATGATCGGGGTCTTCTCGAAGCGCGGGTGCTGGTGGATCAGGCTGGCGGTCTCGAAGCCATCCATGCCGGGCATGTTGACGTCGAGCAGGATCAGCGCGAACTCGTCATCCATCAGTCGCTTGAGTGCTTCCATACCCGAGCTGGCCTCGACCAGCTGCTCGCCCAGGGGCTCCAGGATCGCGCGGTAGGTCAGCAGCCGGCCCGGCTGGTCGTCGACCAGCAGGATCTTGACCGGCTCGCTGGCCAGTGCGTGGGCCATCTTGCGGGCGGTGGCGGTGGAGGTGGACGGCGATGGCATCAGCGATGCAGCCACTGGCGTAGCACCCCGAGCAACTGGTCGGTGACCACGGGCTTGGCGAGGTAGTCGGACGCGCCGGCCTCCAGGCACTTCTCGCGGTCGCCTTTCATCGCCTTGGCCGTCAGCGCGACGATCGGCAGGGCGCGCGAGTCGGGCTTGGAGCGGATCTCGCGCATCGTGTCGTAACCGTCCATGCCCGGCATCATGATGTCCATCAGCACCAGCGCAATGTCCTCGTCGTTGGCGACCATCTCGATCGCATCCTGGCCGTTGCCGGCGGTGATGACCTCCATGCCGTGGCGCTCCAGCACGCTGGACAGCGCGAAGATGTTGCGCACGTCGTCATCGACCACCAGCACGCGCTTGTCCTGCAGCGCCTCGTCGGATGCGTGCAGGCGCTCGACCATGCGCTGCTTGCCCGGCGGCAGGTCGGCGATGACCCGGTGCAGGAACAGCGCAGTCTCATCGAGCAGGCGTTCGGGCGATTCCACACCCTTGATAACGACGCTCTTGGCGACTTTCTTGAGGCGCAGGTCCTCCTCGGCGCTGAGGTCCTTGCCAGTGAACACCACGATCGGCAACTCATGCAGGCTCGGCTGCGCCTGGATGCGGTCGAGCAGCTCGAAGCCGCTCATGTCGGGCAGGTGCAGGTCGACCACCGCGCAGTCGTAGCGGGTCGCGTCCAGCGCAACCAGGGCCTCGGTACCGGTGCCGACGGTGTCGATGGCGAGGTCGTCGTGCCGGATCAGCTCCTCGATGCTCATGCGCTCGTTGGCGTCGTCCTCCACGATCAGCAGGCGCTTGACCCGCGGCAGGGTGTAGTCCTTGATTCGCTGCAGCGCCGCATCGATGGTCTCGGTGCTGGCCGGCTTGGCCAGGTAGGCGAACGCGCCGCGCTCGATGCTCTGCTGGCGCTCCTCCTCCACGGTGACGATCTGCACCGGGATGTGTCGCGTCGCCGAATCCTGCTTGAGCCGCGCCAGTACGGTCCAGCCCAGCATGTCGGGCAGGACGATATCCAGCGAGATGGCGGTCGGTTTGTAGTCGCGCACCAGCCGCAGCGCCTCAGTGCCGGTGTTGGCGACCAGCACGCGGAAGCCCTGCGAACGGCCGTGGTCGCGCAGCACGCTGGCGTAGCGCGCATCGTCCTCGACCACCATCAGGATCGGCTCGCCCGGCGCGAGCAGGTCGCGGTCGTCGGCCACGCGCTCCAGGGCATGCTCCAGCACGCGCACTGGCGGCTCCTGGGTGCTGCTGGTCTGCGCCATCGCCTGCGCCGCGCGCGCGCTGTGGGCGCGGTCGGCACCGACGTAGTTCAGCGGCAGGTACAGGATGAAGGTGCTGCCTTCGCCGACGGTGCTGTGCAGGCGCAGCTCGCCGCCGAGCAGGCCGGCGATCTCGCGACTGATCGCCAGGCCCAGGCCGGTGCCGCCGAACTTGCGCGAGGTGCCGGCGTCGGCCTGCTGGAACGCCTCGAACACGATCTTCTGCTTCTCCGGCGAGATGCCGATGCCGGTGTCAGTGACCTCGAAGGCCACCACGGTCTGGGCGTGGTCGAGTACGTCATGGCCCTCGCTCCAGCCGCTGCTGACCTTGCGCGCCCGCAGCCGCACGCTGCCTTGCTCGGTGAACTTGAAGGCGTTGGACAGCAGGTTCTTGAGGATCTGCTGCAGGCGCTTGGGGTCGGTGTGCAGGGCGGTGCCGAGCTCGGGCTCGATGTCCAGCGAGAACTCCAGGTGGCGGCGCTCGGCCTCGTGGCGGAAGCCGCGCCCCAGGTTTTCGCGCAGGTGCTCGAAGGACAGGTCCTCGCTGTCGACGGTGACCGTGCCCGACTCGATCTTGGACAGGTCCAGGATGTCGCTGATCAGGTGCAGCAGGTCGGTGCCGGCGGCATGGATGGTCTTGGCGAACTCCACCTGGCGCGGGTTGAGGTTGGTCTCATGGTTCTCCGCCAGCTGCTGGCCCAGGATCAGGATGCTGTTGAGCGGCGTGCGCAGCTCGTGCGACATGTTGGCGAGGAACTCGGACTTGTAGCGCGAGGTCAGCGCCAGTTCCGCGGCCTTTTCCTCCAGCGCGCGGCGGGCGTGTTCGATCTGCTGGTTCTTCTGCTCGACCTCGGCTTTCTGTTCGGCCAGCAGCGCCGCCTTCAGCGCGATGTCCTCGTTGGTCTGCTGCAGCTCGTTCTGCTGCGACTGCAATTCGCCGGCCAGCTGCTGCGATTGCGCCAGCAGGCGCTCGGTGCGCATGGTCGACTCGATCGTGTTGAGCACGATGCCGATGCTGCCCGAGAGCTGCTCCAGGAACGCGCGCTGGGAGCGGGTGAACTCCGACAGCGAGGCCAGCTCGAGCACCGCCTTGACCTGGTCCTCGAATAGCACCGGCAGCACGATCACGCTGCGCGGCACCGCGCTGAGCAGGCCGGACTCGATCTGCACCGAGGCGGCCTGATTGCCGGCGGATTGCTCGCCGTTGTCCGGGAACGCCAGCGCCGCGCTGTGCGCCGGCGCGTTGTCGATCAGGATCAGCTGGCCCTGCGCGGCGCACTGGCCGATCAGGCCCTCGCCGAACTGCAGCGTGCGCGGCGCGGTCGGCGAACTGGCGGAGTCGGCGTAGCCGGCGAGCTGGCGCAGGTGTGGCCGGCGCCGGCCGTCCTCGGTCTCGACCACGTACATCACGCCCTGCTGTGCGTTGACCAGCGGCGCCAGTTCCGACAGCAGCATGCGGCCGAGCGTGATCAGGTCGCGCTGGCCCTGCATCATGCCGCTGAACTTGGCCAGGTTGGTCTTGAGCCAGTCCTGCTCGCTGCTGCTCTCGGTGGTGGCACGCAGGGTGCCGATCATCGCGTTGATGTTGTTCTTGAGATCGGCGACCTCGCCGCGCACGTCGACCTGGATCGAGCGGGTCAGATCGCCCTGGGTCACCGCGGTGGCGACCTCGGCGATCGCGCGCACCTGGGTGGTCAGGTTGTCGGCCAACTGGTTGACGTTGGCGGTGAGGTTTTCCCAGATGCCGGCGGTGCCGGGCACCTTGGCCTGGCCGCCGAGGCGGCCCTCCACGCCGACCTCGCGCGCCACGGTGGTGACCTGGTCGGCGAAGATCGCCAGCGTGTCGGTCATGCCGTTGATGGTCTCGGCCAGTTCGGCGATCTCGCCCTTGGCCTCCACGGTGAGCTTCTGGTCCAGGTCGCCGGTGGCCACCGCGGTCACCACCTTGGCGATGCCGCGCACCTGGGTGGTGAGGTTGGCCGCCATCGAGTTGACGTTGTCGGTGAGGTCCTTCCAGATGCCGGCCACGCCGGGCACCGCCGCCTGGTAACCGAGCTTGCCCTCGGTGCCGACTTCGCGCGCCACCCGGGTGACCTCGGCGGCGAAGCTGTTGAGCTGGTCGACCATCGTGTTGAGGGTGTTCTTGAGCTGCAGGATCTCGCCCTGCGCGTCCACCCCGATCTTGCGCGAGAGGTCGCCCTTGGCCACCGAGGTCGCGACCTCGGCGATGTTGCGCACCTGACTGGTCAGGTTGGAGGCCATCGAGTTGACGTTGTCGGTCAGGTCCTTCCAGGTGCCGGCCACGCCGGGCACGCGCGCCTGGCCGCCGAGCTTGCCTTCGGTGCCGACCTCCTTGGCCACGCGGGTGACCTCGGCGGCGAAGCTGTTGAGCTGGTCGACCATCGTGTTGATGGTGTCCTTGAGCTCGAACATCTCGCCCTTGACGTCAACACCAATTTTGCGCGACAGGTCGCCCTTGGCCACCGCGGTGGTGACCTCGGCGATGTTGCGTACCTGCGCGGTCAGGTTGGACGCCATCGAGTTGACGTTGTCGGTCAGGCCCTTCCAGGTGCCGGCCACGCCGGGCACGATCGCCTGGCCGCCGAGCTTGCCCTCGGTGCCGACTTCCTTGGCCACGCGGGTGACCTCGGAGGCGAAGCCGTTGAGCTGGTCGACCATCGTGTTGATGGTCTCCTTGAGCTGCAGGATCTCGCCCTGGGCATCGACGCCGATCTTGCGCGAGAGGTCGCCCTTGGCCACCGCGGTGGTGACCTCGGCGATGTTGCGTACCTGGCTGGTCAGGTTGGAGGCCATCGCGTTGACCGAGTCGGTCAGGCCGGCCCAGGTGCCGTCGACGCCGGGCACCTGCGCCTGGCCGCCGAGCTTGCCCTCGGTGCCGACCTCGCGCGCCACGCGGGTGACCTCGGCGGCGAAGCTGTTGAGCTGGTCGACCATCGTGTTGATGGTGTTCTTGAGCTCGGACATCTCGCCGCGCACATCCACCGTGATCTTGCGCGAAAGGTCGCCGCGGGCCACCGCGGTGGTGACCTCGGCGATGTTGCGCACCTGGGAGGTCAGGTTGGAGGCCATCGAGTTGACGTGGTCGGTCAGGTCCTTCCAGGTGCCGGCGACATCGGGCACCGCGGCCTGGCCGCCGAGCTTGCCTTCGGTACCGACCTCTCTTGCGACACGCGTGACCTCGGCGGCGAAGCCGTTGAGCTGGTCGACCATCGTGTTGACGGTGTCCTTGAGCTCCAGCATCTCGCCGCGCACGTCCACGGTGATCTTGCGCGACAGGTCGCCCTGCGCGACGGCAATCGTGACCCCGGCGATGTTGCGCACCTGACTGGTCAGGTTGGACGCCATCGCGTTGACCGAGTCGGTCAGGTCCTTCCAGGTGCCGGCCACGCCGGGCACGATCGCCTGGCCGCCGAGCTTGCCGTCGGTGCCGACCTCGCGCGCCACGCGGGTCACCTCCGAGGCGAAGCCGCGCAGCTGGTCGACCATCGTGTTGATGACCTCCTTGAGCTGCAGCATCTCGCCGCGCACGTCGGCGGTGATCTTGCGCGACAGGTCGCCGCTGGCCACGGCAATCGTCACTTCGGAGATGTTGCGCACCTGGGTGGTCAGGTTGGAGGCCATCTGGTTGACCGAGTCGGTCAACTCCTTCCACACACCCGACACGCCCTTGACCTTGGCCTGCCCGCCGAGACGACCATGCGTGCCGACCTCCAGCGCCACGCGCGTGACCTCGGAGCTGAACTCGCTCATCTGGTCGATCATGCGGTTGACGATGGTGGCCGAGCGCAGGAACTCGCCCTGCAGCGGCCGGCCGTCGGCCTCCAGCGGCACGGTGCGGGTTAGATCGCCCTTGGCGACGCCGGCCATCGCCTCGGTGATGGTCTCCACCGGACGCACCAGGTCATCGACCAGGTCATTGACCGACTGCTCCATGTCGGCCCAGGCGCCCTGGCGGTTCCACACCGCGATGCGCTGGCGGGTCTGGCCTTCGCGGCCGACCTTCTGCCCGACCCGCGCCAGCTCGTTGGCCAGGCGGCGGTTGGACAGCACGATCTCGTTGAAGGTCTCGGCGATCTTGCCCTCCACGCCCTCCCAGTGCAGCGGCAGCTGCACCGAGAAGTCACCCTGCCGGGCGGCCTGCATCGCTGCCAGCATCACCTGCATCGGATCGGATTGGGCGGCCGCAGCAGGGCTGCGGGTCGATTTACGGGCACCACTTTTCACTTCGGTAGCCACTCACTCCCCCATGCAGTCAATGGACTTGGCAGACGCAACTTGCGGACCTTAGGGGTCCGGTTGTGAGCGTGGCGTTCACGACGCCCTCACGCGGCCTGTTCAGGTTCCTGCAGCTTGCGCCAGACGCGAGAAGCCCGCTCTGCGCCGGCTTCTCGGCGTATTTTTTTTCTGAAACAGGACTGAAGTACCTGCTTCTGATGTTGTCGCAAGCTTCAAGGCAACGGCAAATCCTCCCCAACCCTCCTTTTCCAAAGGAGGGAGCCAAAAGCGGCTTTGCTTCCCCCCTTTGAAAAAGGGGGGCAGGGGGGATTTGCTCTTGACCCTGCCCGGGCCTCCTACCTGCGCGTTCAGCCCTGTGCCGGCGCGGCGTCGTCGCCTTCCGGTGCGGGCGGCGTGGCGGCGCTCGCCTGCCAGCCGCAGCTCTTGCCCTCGTTCTGCTCGTTCAGCCATGCCTGCAGCGGCTGGAAGTACTCCAGCACCGCCGCGGCGTCCATCCGTTCGCCGCCGGTCAGCTCGTTGAGGCTCTGCTGCCAGGTCTGGCTGGCGCCCTTGCTGAGCATTGCCTGGAACTTCTCACCGGCGGCCTCGTTGCCATAGAAACTGCACTCGTGCAGTGGCCCGGTGTAGCCGGCGGCGTCGCACAGCGACTTGTAGAACTGGAACTGCAGGATGTGGGCTAGGAAGTAGCGCGTATAGGGCGTGTTGCCCGGCACGTGGTACTTGGCGCCCGGGTCGAAGAACTCCTCGCCGCGCGGCTCCACCGGGGCGACTCCCTGGTAGCGCGCCTTCAGGTTCCACCAGGCCTGGTTGTACTCGCCCGGCTCGATCGAGCCGTCGAACACGCCCCAGCGCCAGCGGTCGATCATCAGCCCGAACGGCAGGAACGCGACCTTCGCCAGCGCCATGCGCATCTGCGCGTTGATCAGCGCCTCCTCGCTCCGCTGCTGCGCCTCGACCAGGCCGATCGACTCCAGGTACTCCGGGGTCATGCCGAGCACGATGGTGTCGCCGATCGCCTCGTGGAACCCGTCGTGGGCGCCGGTCTGGAACAGCGGCGGCAGGTCGTTGTAGGCCAGGTAGTAATAGACGTGGCCGAGCTCGTGGTAGATCGTGGTGAAGTCTTCCTCGTTGGGCTTGATGCACATCTTGGTGCGCACGTCGCCTTCCATGTTCATGTCCCACGCGCTGGCGTGGCAGACCACGTCGCGGTCGCGCGGCTTGATGAACTGGGTCTTCTTCCAATAGCTGTCGGGCAGCTCGGGCATGCCCAGCGAGGTGTAGAACTCCTCGGCACGCTCGGTCATCTGCTTGGCGGTGGCGAGCTGCGCGTCCTGCTCGAGCTGCGCCAGCATGCCGACATCGCGCTCGTCGCCGTTCCTGTCCAGCGCCTCCGCGAAGTTCTCCTTGTACTGCGCTTGAAGCGCGGCGGTGATGTCGAGGCTGCCGGCGTTCTCGTAGGGGACCAGCATGTCCCACAGGTTGCCCCAGTCCTGCTGCCACATGTTGCCCATCAGGTGCGCCGGCAGCATGCCGCCGGCGACGCTGCCCTGTCCGGCGCCGTATTCGGTCTCCAGCTGGGTGCGGGTGTAGCAGTGCAGCTGCTCGTACAGCGGCTTGACCTGGCCCCACAGGCGGTCAGTCTCGGCGGCGATCTCGACCGGGCTCATGTCGTAGCCCGAGCGCCACATCTCGCCGGCATCGGCAAAGCCCATCTCGCCGGCGCCGGTGTTGACCAGCTCGACGAAGCGCGTGTAGTCGTTGCGCATCGGCGGCGAGATGGTGTGCCAGCCGCGCCAGGCTTCGAGCTGGTCGTCGTAGTCGCGGTCGTTGCGCAGCACGTCCTCGAGCTGGCCGAGCTGGCGGCAGTTCTCGTCGCGGCCTTCGCCGGTGCAGTAGGTGCCCGAGCCGTACATGCCTTCCATGCGCGCGACGATCTGGGTCAGCTCGGCCAGCTGCGCCGGGTCACGCGGCGCCGGCATCGAGGTCGACAGCTTGAGCAGCTGGATCGCGCGGGCGGTCTGCGGCGTCATTTCCTGGCCGTCGAACCGCCGGGCCTGCTCGATCCAGTCGTTGAGCTGGGCGAGGTAGCGCTCGTTGGCCTTGGCGGCCAGGAACTGGGTGTCGTCATTGATGTAGGTCGACGACAGCCACTGCGGCTTGGTCAGCTGCGGGTACATCGCCTTGAGTTCGGCGTTGACGCGTGCGATGAACTGATCGGCGGTCTCGCCCTCGGGCACCGACGTGCGCGATGCATCGTCGGTGGCGGAGTCGCGATCGCAGCCGGCCAGGCCGAGCACGGCGACGGTGATGCTGAGCGCAAGCAGCGCGCGGATGGGTTTCATGGAAGGCTTCTCCCGGACGACTCGCGCTGATGCGCCGAAGCCGGAAGGCTAGAGGCCGCGTGACCCCGGTGCAAGTGACGCAGGCCGCGGCCCGCGCAGGCGTCTGGTGGGAGGGATCGTCGGGCGCCGCCGGCCGGACAACAGCGTTTGACCCGGATTTACGCGGATAAACACGGAGTTGGAGCGGACCACTGCGCTTGAGCCCGATCGCTCTGATCCGCACCAACCCGCGCGTCAAGAACCTGATTCTGCAAAGCCGTAGGGCGGGCGCGCTGTCGGTGCCCATCGCTGCGGATCGGGCCGTCGTGCGGTGGGCACAAAAAGTGTGCCCACCCTGCGTCGGCATCCGGCGAGTCGTTGATGGGCCGAGCGTCTTGGCGGATCTACGCGGTAAACACGGATTGGAGCGGGGCCATCGAGCCTCTGCCGTATCCGCTCCGATCCGTGTCAATCCGTGTCTAAAGCCTCAACGATCCTGGCGCGGAGCCTGGCGGCGCGGCGGCGGATCTTGCGGCGCATCAGCCGGCTCGACCAGCGCGATAGCGGCAGCAACTCCTTGCCGCGCGCCAGCGACTTGGCATCGACGCAGACCAGGCGCAAGCCGTCGCCATGGGGCACCACCACGAAGTTGCCCGGGTTGAGATCGAACAGCGGCAAGCGGTGCTCGACCAGCCACTGCTCGAAATCCATCACCGCCTGGCACAGCGACACCGGCGAGTGGCAGCGGAGCCGGTGCAGGTGCGCGTGCAGCGAGCACGCGGGTTGCCCGTCCGCCAGCAGTACGCAGTCGGTGCGAAGTGCCGCGCCCCAAGGCGTGGCGACGATGCCGTGGCTGCGTGTGAACGGCGTATCCGCAGCAGTGCCGATGCGCCGGTGCAGCGCGCGATAGGCGCGCAGCTCGGCGCGGTTGTCGCCGAAGTACGGCAGCCGGTGGCCGAGCCACAGCCGCGCACGCTGGCGCAGGCCGGACGCGGGCCGCTCGTGCAGGGGGCGTTCGAACTTGAGGCAGAACTGCGGCGCGCCGGCGTCGCGCACGCAGATGCGGTGCGCGCCGTGGGCCAGCACTTCCATGCCGTTCCAGAGTTCGGGCGAGGCCGGATTGCGCGGGAGGGCGTCCATGAACGTGGGAGTTTGCCCCAGATCGCGGCGATTTCACCGGCCCGAACGGTAGAGCGGCGGTGGTGGCGAAGTCAGGCGATCAGTTGTCGATCGACCAGCCAGCGCCGGGCGTCCTCGGCGTCGTGTTCGAACCAGGCGCGGCTGGAGCCGAGGCGGAAGCTGTAGCCCCAGGTGTCCATGTCGGCCATCAGGCGCGCGCGGCCGATGCCCGCCAGCTCATCGGCGAGCAGGATCTGCAGATAGCAGGCGGCGTCTTCCTCCTCCTGCGAATCGGTCGCGTCGGTATGAACCGCCGCGCGCCGCTCCGGCGGCAGCACGATCAGGTGGGCGGCCTCGTGCAGCAGCGAATGCACCGGCGTGTCGGCGCGCGCATACACGGTCGATCCGATCAGGCCGGCCTCGCAGTCACCCCAGTAGCTGCCGGGGATGGCGGCGCCGTCGGGCACGCGCGCCAGTTGCAGGCCGTGGCGGGCGAGCAGGGCGGCCGCGGCAGCAAAACCGATGTCGGCGAGGGTCAGCATCGGCGGAAGCGTAGGTGGTCGTCTGTGTAGGAGCGGCTTCAGCCGCGATCCGGAATCGTCAGCCGGCATTGTCTCTGATCGCGGCTGAAGCCGCTCCTACAGAGGCAGGGCTACGGGCCGCCGGCCATGCTCAGCCGCTGGCCACCGCGCGCGCCCCGCCTTCGCCCTTCTCCGGCAGTGCCACCGAGATATCCAGCACCTTGTTATCGCCCTCGCCGAGGAGGTCGACCTTGACCGACTCGGCATCGACGTTGACGTACTTGCGGATCACCTCCAGCAGCTCGCGCTGCAGCATCGGCAGGTAGTCCGGGCCGCCGCGGCTGGCGCGCTCGTGGGCGACGATGATCCGCAGGCGGTCCTTGGCGACCGAGGCGGTCTGCTTCTTGGTCAGCAGGAAATCAAACAGGCCCATGGCTCAACCTCCGAACATCTTGCTGAAGAATCCCTTCTTCTCGACCTGCACGAAGCGCATTGGCCGGGTGTCGCCGAGCAGGCGGGCGACGGCGTCGTCGTAAGCCTGGGCGGCGTCGGACTCGGATTCCAGGATCACCGGCTCGCCCTTGTTGGAGGCGTGCAGCACGTCGGTGGATTCGGGGACTACTCCTATAGTCTTCAAGCCGAGGATCTCCTCGACGTCGCCGACGCTGAGCATCTCGCCGGTCTCCACGCGCTTGGGGCTGTAGCGGGTCAGCAGCAGGTGCTCCTTGACGCGCTCGCCGTTCTCGGCGCGGCGGGTCTTGGACGCCAGCAGGCCGAGGATGCGGTCGGAATCGCGCACCGAGGACACTTCGGGATTGACCACCACCACGGCCTGGTCGGCGAAGTACATCGCCAGGTACGCGCCCTTCTCGATGCCGGCCGGCGAATCGCAGACGATGTAGTCGAAGCCGTCGGCGGCGAGGTCGTCGAGGACCTTCTGCACGCCTTCCTTGGTCAGTGCGTCCTTGTCGCGGGTCTGCGAGGCGGCCAGCACGAACAGGTTGTCGAAGCGCTTGTCCTTGATCAGCGACTGCTTGAGGCTCGACTCGCCGTTGACCACGTTGACGAAGTCGTATACCACGCGGCGTTCGCAGCCCATGATCAGGTCGAGGTTGCGCAGGCCGACGTCGAAATCGATGACGGCGACCTTGTGGCCGCGGCGCGCAAGGCCGCAGGCGAGACTGGCGCTGGTCGTGGTCTTGCCCACGCCGCCTTTGCCCGAGGTGACAACGATTATTTCGGCCAAGTTCAAATCCTCCGGTGAGTAGTGAGGTCTCCGGCACATGGATGTGCCGGCGCTGCTGGCGTTTTATGCCAGCAGCAAAGAACCGGGCCGGATTTGCCGGCGCGGTTCTTCCGCAAATCGCGGCAGGATGCCCGATTTGCGGTCATCAAGTGTCCAGCGCCGCAATGGTGAGTTGCCCGTCTTCCAGCCAGACCTGCACGGCCTTGCCGCGCAGCTCCTTGGGGATGTCCTCGAGCACCTTGTAATGGCCCGCGATCGCGACCAGCTCGGCATGGAACTCGCGGCAGAAGATCCGCGCCTTCTCGTTGCCCTGCGCGCCGGCCAGGGCCCGGCCGCGCAAGGGCCCGTAGATGTGCACCGAACCGTCGGCGATGACCTCGGCCCCGGCGCCGACGGTGGTCAGCACCGTCAGGTCGCGGTTGTCGGCGTAGACCTGCTGGCCCGAGCGTACCGGGGCGGACTGGATCAGCCCTGGGCTGCCCGTAACTGCCGGCCCGGCTGCGGCTGCGGGCGCAGCGGTTTCCGCGGCCGGCGCCGGCGATCGTTTCGCTGCCGGGCTTGGCGGCGCCAGCGCGGCATCTTCGTCGCGTTCGTACTGGGCGCGGAACTTGGCCAGCAGCGGCAGGCCGAGTTGCTCGGCCAGCCGCTCGGTGTCGGCCGTGCCGTAGGCGAGGGCGACCGGCAGCACCCCGGCTTCACGCAGGCCGTCGAGCAGGGCACGCGCCGTCACCAGGTCCGGGGTCTGCGCGAGGCCACCGAAATCCAGCACCACCGCCGCGCGTTCGAACAACTTGGGCGCACGCTGCACCCGCTCGCGCATTTCCCCGGCCAGGCGCGCCGCGTCGAGCGTGCGGATCCGCAGGTTGGCGATGCCGACCTGGCCGATCTTGAGTTCGCCGGCTTGCTCGTAATCCGCCGCGGCGGCACTCACGAGGACGTGCCCCAGGTGCCGGTGGGGCGCTGCTCCAGGCCGGCGGGCACCACCGTCTGCGGACGTGGCCGCGGCAGCCAGGCCTCCTGCGGCAGCGCGTCGCCGTAAATCTCGCGGACCCAGGGATAGCTGCACAGCGACTTCATCAGCATTGCCGCGCGCACGCCGCTCGCCTCCGGCATCACGTGCTGGCCGATCTCGCGGAAGCCGAAGCTCCCGTGGAACAGCAGGACCGGGTCGTTGGCGTCCTCCAGGAACACCTCGCAGGCCATCTGTGGATAGCGCAGCTCCGAGTAGCTCTGCGCATCGGCATACAGCGCCCGGCCGACACCGCCGCCGCGGCGGCGGCTGGCCACCACGATGCGGTCGATATAGAAGAAGTCCGGGTGGCGCTCGCGAAACCAGCGGAAATTGCTGCTGTCGTGCGCCGTGCCGCTGCCGACGCCGATCAGGAAGCCGGCCAGGGTGTCGTCGCGTTCGGCAACGCGGAAATACTCGGCGTTGTCGAAGAAGTGACGCAGTCTGGCCGCATCCAGCGGCAGAATCGCGGGTCCGGCGGCATTGTTGAGGGCAAGGACGGAATCCAGCTCGTGCTCAAGCACGTCGCGGACGACGATCGACATTCCGGGCTCCATGATTTGCTGACCGGGACCTGTGGCGGCCGGCCAGGTGATTATCGCATGACCACCCGGCGTCGGCGACCATATCGGGCACCCGGCGGCGGCGTTGGCGACGGGCGCACGGCGCGGCGACCATGACTTTCGGACGGCCCCGCAAGGCCCGCGATGCCGTTAGCATGCAGCCATGTTGAGCCGCCTGAACCACACGCGACTGCTGCGCTACGCCGGTCTGTTCACCTGGGCGGTGGTCGGGCTGCCGCTGCTGTCGCTGGCGCTGCAGCCGGTCGACCCGATCGATGCGATCGCCGCGGGCATGGTCGAGGAGCCGCTGTTCACCGCCCGGGTCGGCTGGCCGGCGTGGGCGGGGTATTTCGCGTTCGGGCTGAGCTATGGCTGGGTGACCCGGACCCTGGGCTCGCGCCGGGCGGGTCCGCTCGACCACGGGTTGTTGCTGATCCTGATCGGCAGCGCGGTCGGGGTGAGCTACTTCAGCGTGAGCGGCCTGGGCAGCATCCTGCTGATGGTCACCGCCAGCGTGCTGCCGTGGATGCTGCCGTTGAGCATCGCGGTGGTGTGGGTGGTACTCAGCCAGCTGATCATCGTGCCGGTCTACGTGCGGCTGGACTTCCCGTTCTTCGAGGCGATGATGCAGTCGCTGCTGTACGCGGGCTTCTCCGGGTTCGTGTTCGTCACCAGCTTCGTGGCCCGTGAGCAGTCGCTGGCGCAGGAGGAGCAGCGCCGCCTCAACGCCGAGCTGCGCGCGACCCGGGCCTTGTTGGCCGAGAGCGCCCGAGTCAACGAGCGCACCCGCATCTCGCGCGAGCTGCACGACCTGCTCGGCCATCACCTGACCGCGTTGAGCCTGAACCTCGAGGTCGCCGGGCACCTGTCGCAGGGCCGGGCCAGGGACCATGTGCAGCAGGCCCACACCCTGGCGCGGCTGCTGCTGACCGACGTGCGCGAAGCGGTGAGCCAGCTGCGTGACACCGGTTCGATCGACCTGGCCGCGGCCCTGCGCCCGCTGGCCGAGAACGTGCCGTCACTGGACATCCACATGGATGTGCAGGAGCCGCTGACGATGGACGACCCCGAGCGCGCGCACGTGCTGCTGCGCTGCACGCAGGAGATCATCACCAACGCCGTGCGCCACGCCGGCGCGCACAATCTTTGGATCCAGGCGCGTCGCGAGGAGGGCTGCATCGCGATGACCGCGCGCGACGACGGCCGCGGCGCCGACGACCCCGCGATCGGCAACGGCCTGCGCGGCATGCGCGAGCGGCTGCAGCAATATGGCGGAAGCCTGGACATACAGACGCGGCCGCAGGAGGGCTTCTGCCTGCACCTGACGTTGCCGGCATCGGCGGCCACGACCGCTGCCACTGAAGGAGTCATCGCATGATTCGCGTGTTGCTCGTAGACGATCAGAACCTAGTGCGGCAAGGCGTGCGGTCCCTGCTCTCGCTGGCCGAGGGGATCGAGGTGATAGGCGAGGCCAGCGACGGCCGCCAGGCGGTCGAGGTGATCCCCCAGCTCGGGCCCGACGTGGTGCTGATGGACATGCGCATGCCGGTGATGTCGGGCCTGGAGGCGCTACAGGCGCTGGCGCGCGCCGGCAACCTGCCGCCGACCATCATCCTGACCACCTTTGACGACGACCAACTGGTGCTGGCCGGGCTCAAGGCCGGCGCCAAGGGCTATCTGCTCAAGGACGTCTCGCTGCAGCAACTGGTCGGCGCGATCCAGACCGTCGCCGGCGGCGGTTCGCTGGTGCAGCCGGCGGTCACCCAGCGCCTGCTGTCGGGACTGGAGCACATGCGTAACGAGTTCGTCAGCCTGGACCGGCCCGATCCGTTGACCGAACGCGAGACCGAGATCCTGCGGCTGATGGCCGGGGGCTTCTCCAACAAGGAAATCGCCAACTCGCTCGGCGTCGCCGAAGGCACCATCAAGAACCACGTCTCCAACATCCTGTCCAAGCTTGGCGTACGCGACCGGACGCGGGCGGTGCTCAAGGCCTTCGAGCTGCAACTCGTTTGATTCGGGGCCGGGACCCGCGGGACTCGCGGGAATCGGGACTCGGGGAAAGCAAGAGCCGACAGCGGGTCCTTCGCTGCGCTCCGCGCGACAATGCTGATGGCGGCTCGCTTTCCGCTTTTCCGCTTTTCCGCTTTTCCGCTTTTCCGCTTTTCCGCTTTTCCGCTTTTCCGCTTTCCCGAGCCCCGAGTCCCGAGTCCCGCAGCCCGCAGCCCGCAGCCCGCAGTCCGCAGTCCAGACCCCGAGCGTCCACATGTCCGGATCTGGCGAAGTCCCGGTTCCGCCTCGCAACAGCTGTGCCGGCCCCGGCTTCCTTGCTAGGATTGCAGGTCTGCGCCCCGGCCCTGACCCCGGGGTCGGCCTTGGAGAACCCTGAATGACCCGTTTGATCGAGATCCTGATTTCCCTGGCGATCGTCACTGCGCTGTTCCTGATCATCGGCGTGCTGTTACCCAACAGCCGCCACCTGAGCGAGAGCGTGGAGACCAACCGCAAGGTGACCATCGTCTATGACACCTTGAACAGCTTCCGCCGCTTCGACGACTGGCACCCGCTGGTGCTGCGCGATTCGGCGGTGCAACTGGAGCGTACCGGCCCCGATTCCGGCGTTGGCGCGCGCTTGGAGTACACCTCGCTGGACGAGAACCTGGCCGAGGGCAGTTGGGAGATCGTCGCCAACGAGCCCAACCGCAGCATCTCGATGGACATCACCAACGCGGAGCGCGGCGAGAACAAGCGCACCAAGTACACGCTGCGTCCGACCGGCCGCTCGGGGCGCAACATCGAGATCACCCAGACCTACGATGTCGACTACGGCTGGAACCTGCTGGGCCGCTACGCCGGCATGTACGTCAGCAGCAACATGGGCCAGGACATGAAGCTGGGCCTGTCGCGCCTGAGCAACATGCTCGCCACGGTGCCCAACGTCGACTACACCGAACTCAGCCGGGACAACCCGGACCGCGTCCCGACCATCGGCCGTCGTCCGGCCGAGACGCTGCTGGTGGTGACCGCGGCGGTGGAGCGCAACAACCAGGTGGTGCAGCGCCAGATGCGCAGCAACCTGGAATGGATCGAGCGGGTGATCGAAGCCAACGACCTGGAGGCCACAGGCCCGGTCCGCATCATCACCAACGAGTTCGGCTCCGAGAACTACTCCTTCGACGTCGCCGTGCCGGTGCGCGCGCTCGGCGAGGGCGACTCGGCGGACGAAGCCGAGGATGCCGATGCCGAGGATGCCGATGCCGACGAAAACGGCGAGTCCAGCGCACCGGTCGCGTCCGGCCCCGAGCCGACCGAAGCGATCGAGATCGAGGACGGCCTCGACAGCCCGGTCGAGTCGGTCTTCATGCCGGCCAGCGAGATCGCAGTGGTGCCGTTCGAGGGCCACATGGCCAACCTTCCGAATGTCCGCGACGCCTTGCGCGCCTGGGCCTTGACCCAGGGTTACGAGACCACCGGCCGGCCGTACGAGATCTGGGAGAACGGCATCGACGGCGGCTTCAGCGAGGACGGCGAGTACGAAGTGGTGTGGACCATCCGCTGACGCCTACCGCACCGGTCCGGCCAGTGGCCGGATGATCCGAGAAACGCCGCGCAACCCGCGGCCTTTTTCGTTTCCGGCTTCTTTTCCAGTTTTTGTTTCCGGCCCTGCTATCGTCGCGTGCATGATGCCGTCCCGCGCGCCATGACCGATCCGACCGAGACCCTCCCGCCACCCTGGCCCGCCCGCGCACTGGCCGCGCTGGGCGCGGTACTGGCGGCCGCTGCGGTGGCCCTGGCCGCGTACGCCGCGCACGGCGTGGAGCCGCAGGCGGCGTCGCGGCTGCAACTGGCGGCGGTATTCGCCTTCGGCCACGGCGTGGCGCTCGCGGCGCTGGCTCGCGCGGCCGCGCGCCGGCTCACGCTGCTCGCGCTGCTCGGCATCGCGGCCGGTGCATGCCTGTTCGCCGGCAGCCTGCTCGCTGCGCACTTCTTCGACGCGCCGACGCGGCTCGCGCCGTTCGGCGGCAGCCTGATGATCCTGGCGTGGCTGGCCTACGCGGTCGACGCGATGAGGCGCTGAGATGCCACGGCACGCCCGGGGATTCGACACCCAGGCCGCCTTCGCCCACCTGGCCCGGCGCGACCGCAAGCTCGGCGCCTGGATGCGCAAGCTCGGAGCTCTCGCGCCGGACCCGCGCTGGCGCAAGAGCTTCGATCCGGTCGACGCGCTGGCCCGGGCGATCCTGTACCAGCAGCTCAGCGGCAAGGCCGCGGCGACCATCGTCGGGCGTGTGCAAACCGCGATTGCCAGCGAGCGCTTCCATTGCGACACCCTGGCGCGCTGCGACGACGCCACGCTCCGCGCCTGCGGAGTATCGGGCAACAAGCTGCTGGCGCTGCGCGATCTCGCGCGGCGCGAGTCGCTCGGCGAAATCCCCGACCTGCGGCGCATGGGCACGATGGACAACGAGGCGATCATCGCCGCCCTGGTGCCGGTGCGCGGCATCGGCCGCTGGACGGTCGAGATGATGCTGATGTTCCGGCTCGGCCGCCCCGACGTGCTGCCGATCGATGACCTGGGCATCCGCAAGGGCGCGCAACGCGTCGACGGCCTCGATGAGATGCTCAAGCCCAAGCAACTGGCCGAGCGCGGCGAGTGCTGGGCGCCGTACCGCAGCTACGCCGGCTTCTACCTGTGGCGCATCGCCGACGCGGCCGTGCAGGCGAAAGCCCCGACGCCGCGCTCGCAGGGCTGAGCCAGCGAGGTCGGCGGCAAAGACTCGTCCTCCCGTAGGAGCGGCTTCAGCCGCGAACCAGAGCCGGTCCCAAGCGATCACGCAAGATCGCAACGTCCCCCCCGTGTAGGAGCGACGTAAGTCGCGACCCGCAACCACCGGCCGAAACAGCCCGGCCCTGCCGACCTGCCGGAATCGCAGGCCTTCAGGCCGGGGCCCAGCACCAATGCCACGGCTCGTAAACGATGCCGTGTGGATTGTCGCGCGGGTAGCTCATGACGAAGCCATGGCTGCCGGCATTGCCGCGCAGCCAGGCGAATGCGTCGGTGTTTTCGAACGATTCCTCGGCCGCGGGCTCACCTGGCGTGCCGATGTCGAGCGCCCGGCCGGAGTGGTGCTCGCTGTACCCGGGCGCGGCGTTGACGGTGAGGATCTCAGCGACACCCAGTCCGCGCGCGAGCTTGCGTTCGAAGATGCCCAGTTGGTAATCGTGGCTGCGGTAGCCGGAGATCGCTTCCAGCACCACGTCGTCGCGCAACGCGGCCTGCCGCAGGTGCGACCAGGCGCGCGCGGCCGGTTGCAGCAGCCACAGCGGCCGCCGGTAGCGGTCGAACCCGGCCAGTGCGAGCCGCTCCGGTTCGGCCACCAGCGGCAGGCCGGTGCCCGCGCCGTAACCGTCATCCAGGCCGAGCGAATGCAGGCGCTCGTGCAGGCGGTCCAGCGGCAGTTCGCTGTATCGGTGAGGGCGGCGCCGGGGATGCGCGTCGAGGGTATCGAGCACGTCGAGCGCGGCATCGATGCCCGGCTCGTGCATCAGCCTCGGCACCAGCGGTAGCAGGCCCTCCGGCAGCTCGGCGGCGAGGTATCGGCCGTCGCGCTTGCGCCGCAGCACGTGGTACGCACGCGATAGCGCACGCGCATCGCGGTTGCTGCGCGCGCGCAGCAGGCCGCCGGGCCAGACCTCGATGTCGGGGGTGTTGACCAGGGTCGCGTCGGGGATCGGCATCACCGCAGGTTAGCGAGCGCGGCGCGGCTGCGCCATGTCCTTCAGCACATCGAGCAGGGCTTGCGGCTGGCGCACCTGCAGCCACAGGCCGTGGCCGCGGGTGGTCGGCAGCCACAATGCGCGCCGCTCGCCGATCCCGGCCACCAGCGCCTTGTGCTTGTTGCGCAAGCGGAACCAGCCGCTCTGGAAGCCGGGCAGGGCAAAGCCATTGGTCTTGAGCCGCGGCTTGTACCCGGTGTGCTCGTGCACGTCGATTATCCGGGCGGCGTCCAGTTGCAGTTCGTCCAGGCCGACGCGCTCCCGGTAGAAACTGGTGTGGAGCTCCAGCGCGCCGTCCTGGATCAGCAGTCGATGGCGCTGCATCGCCCGATCCAGCACCAGCCACAGCGGCAGGCTGACCACCAGGACCAGTACAATGACCGCCGATACGCTGAGCGGCACGTTGTCGAGCAGCCATGGGCTGAAGGAGCCGCCGGCGAGGGCGGCGCCGACCGCGATCCCGGTGATCGCCACTGGCAGGATCAGCGTGAGCGCCAGCAGCCACAGCCGCGCGCGGCGATCCGGCGGCAGCAGTTGCAACCGCGGATCGATGCGGGCCGTACCCGGCGCGGATCTCACCGCGGCGTGCCTTGCATCCACAGCAGCGCCATGCCGGCCACCAGGCCGAGTGCGACCAAGACCAGCAGCACCGGCAGCACGAAGGCGGCATGGGCGGGGAAACGTTTTTCGAGCAGTCTCACGATGTGCAGCATGACGGTCTCTCCTGTTGCGGTTGTCTTTAGTGTCTCAGGCCGCAGGGCCAGGACGGCTTTTCATCCATAGTTGCCCTGGTGCGTGGAGCGGGTGCCGAACGGCAGCGGCTGTTCAGCGCTCCCTCTTCAAATACAGCCGGGTGCTTTCGCTCACCGCCTGATGGGCGGTGACCAGCTCCCACCCTTGGGCACCCAGCTTGTCGAGCGTGTCCTGGACGTTGTCCTTCTGCTTGCCGCCAAAAGATCTTCAGCGGCACCTCCACCACTTGGTAGCTCCAACGCGCGCTCATTGTTTTCCCTCCTGTTTCCTCGAAGATGCCGGCTTTGAGGATGAGTCACCGGCCTGCGGCAGGCGCCCGGCCTTGCGCAGCGCATCGCGCAGCACGTACTCGATCTGCGCGTTGAGGCTGCGCAGTTCGTCGTCGGCCCAGCGCTGCGCCGCCGCGATCACCTCGGCATTGATGCGCAGCGGGTAGGCTTTTTTCTCGCTCATCGCGCCGCGGACGCTCTTGTAGGAGCGGCTTCAGCCGCGATGGGACGAGGCGCCACGACCTTTGTAGGAGCGACGTGAGTCGCGACCGCGCTACGTCCGGAGATCCCGCGGTCGCGACTTACGTCACTCCTACAGGGGGACGTGATCGCGGCTGAAGCCGCTCCTACGAGGGCAGGGTGTCGGACCATCAGTAGAGTGAACCGGTGTTGACGATCGGCTGGGTGCTGCGGTCGCCGCACAGCACCACCAGCAGGTTGCTGACCATTGCCGCCTTGCGCTCTTCGTCCAGTTGCACCACGCCGTTCTTCTGCAGTTCGGCCAGTGCCATCTCGACCATGCCGACCGCGCCGGCCACGATCCGCGTGCGCGCGGCGATCACCGCGTTGGCCTGCTGGCGCTGCAGCATGACCTGGGCGATCTCCGGGGCGTAGGCGAGGTGGCTGATACGCGCCTCCAGCACATCGACGCCGGCGGTCGTCAGGCGCTCGTCGAGCTGCTGCTTGAGGTGATCGGAGATCTCGCCGGGGTGGCTGCGCAGGGAGATTTCCTGCTCGTGGCTGTCGTAGGGATAGCTGGTGGCCATCGCTCGCAGCGCCGCCTCGGACTGGATGTGCACGAAGCTTTCGTAGTCGTCGACGTTGAATACCGCCTCGGCCGAATCGACCACCTTCCACACGATCACTGCGGCGATCTCGATCGGGCTGCCTTCCAGTTCGTTGACCTTGAGCTTGCCGCTCTCGAAGTTGCGCACGCGCAAGGACACCTTGCGCTTGGAGAAGAATGGGTTGTTCCAGCGCAGCCCGTTGTCCTTGACCGTGCCGATGTACTTGCCGAACAGGCTCAGCACCGCGGCCTGGTTGGGCTCGACCATGTACAGCCCGCACATCAGGAACAGCACCAGCGCGCCGATCAGCGCCGCGCCGAAGGCGGTCATGCCGCTGCCGGCCTGGACGCCGACGACGAACAGCCAGATCGCGCCCAGCAGCGCTGCGAGCATCACCAGCAGCATCGGGATGCCGGGCAGGGAGCGGGTCGGGTTCTCTTTCATGGCAGGGCCTCATCGGATGGTGGCCGCATTATTGATATCAAATTGATATCAAGTCAAGGTTTCGGGACCCGGGACCCGGGACCCGGGACTCGGGACTCGGGAAAAGCGGGAAGCGGAAAAGCGGGAAGCAGAAAATCGGTTTCCGCGGTTCGTCGTACTGAGCGACGCGAGGGACCTGCCGTCGTCTTTTGCTTTCCGAGTCCCGAGTCCCGAGTCCCGAGTCCCGAGTCCCGAGTCCCGCAGCGCCGCAGCGCCGCAGCGCCGCAGCGCCGCAGCTACCGGCAACGTCCGAAAGCCCCGCGCTACGGCGTGATCCGATACAACGGCGCCGGCACGAACTCGCCGGTCGCGTACAGCGCGTCGCCGTCGGCCGACCAGCCCAGCGCCTCGGCCTGCGGCAGCCACGGCAGCTCGCTCAGTTGCGGCGCGCGCGACACCGCCGTGCCCCAGTCCTCGCGGTCGGCGCGTGGGTACAGCAGCAGGTAGCGGTAGGTCATCACCGCCAGCGTGCGTCCATCCGGAGAGATGTCGGCCGCGGTGACCTGGCTGTCGTAGCGCCCGCTTGCCGGAGCCTGCTGCAGCGCCGGTTCGCTCATCTGCGGCACACCGGCCAGCTCGCCGAGCTGCACCGCGGTCTGCAGGCCGGTGCCGGCCGGTCGCAACGCCACCGCGAACAGCTGCGGCGGCTGGCGTTTCTTCGACACCAGCAGGACCTGGTTGCGCGCCACATCGACCGCGACCGCCTCGCAGTCGCGGGCGCCGTCGGGCCAGCGGAAGGCAATCGACCAGACCGGCTGCAGGCGCGCGTTCTGCAGGCTCGCCGGTTCCTCGATCACGTGCAGTTGCAGGGTGTGGCGCAGGCCACCGTTGTCGCCGGTGTCGGCGATCAGCAGGTAGTCGCGGCCGTCCAGCTCGAACGCGGCGATGTCTTCCCAGTCGGTCTTGACGATGCCCTCGACCCCGAACGTCGCCAGCCGCCGGCCCTTGTCGCTGACCGCGAACAGGCGTTCGGGATTGCCGCCGTCGTCGTGCATCCACAACACGTCTCGATGCCGCCGCGATGCCGCCAGCCCGCTGATCTCGTTCATCTGCGGGTCCAGCAGCAATCCGCTCGGACGCGCGCCGGGCTGTTCTTCGCTGCTGCGCGTGCAGCCGGCCGCGACCGCGAGCGCCACAGCCATGGCCGCCATCGTGCAGGGCAGCCTCCATCGGCGGGAATGCGGGAAAGGCGCATCAAGCATGGCCGAAGCATCGCACGGCGTCCGCGCCGGCCAAAGTCCCGGCGTGCGACCAGCGCGCGAGGTGGAAGTTAGACTGGCCAGCCCCTGACACCTGCACGGACCGTTGATGACCACGCTCGGCACGCCCCTGTCTGACCATGCCTTCCGTGTGTTGCTGCTTGGCTCCGGCGAGCTTGGCAAGGAGGTCGCGATCGAGTTGCAGCGGTTCGGCTGCGAGGTGATCGCCGCCGATCGTTACCCCGATGCGCCGGCGATGCAGGTTGCGCACCGCAGCCACGTGCTCGACATGCTCGACGGCGATGCGATCCGCGCGCTCATCGCGCAGGAGCGCCCGCAGCTGATCGTGCCGGAAATCGAGGCGATCCATACCGCGACGCTGGTTGAACTGGAGCGCGAGATGGAGCGCGAACCCGCCGCGCAGGCCAGCGGCGCGGCAGCACGTACCCGGATCATTCCGACCGCGCGTGCGGCGTGGCTGACCATGGACCGCGAGGGCATCCGCCGGCTCGCGGCCGAAACCCTCGGCCTGGCCACCTCTCCGTACCGCTTCGTCGACACCCACGAGCAGTACCGCGCCGCGGTGGCCGAGGTCGGCCTGCCGTGCGTGGTCAAGCCGGTGATGTCGTCCTCCGGCAAGGGCCAGAGCCTGGTGCGCGGCGCCGATGACATCCATCCGGCGTGGGCGCATGCGCAGACCGGCGGCCGCGCCGGTGCCGGGCGGGTCATTGTCGAGGGCTTCATCGACTTCGACTACGAGATCACCCTGCTGACGGTGCGCCATGCCGGCGGGACCACCTTCTGCGCGCCGATCGGGCACCTGCAACGCGACGGCGACTACCGCGAAAGCTGGCAGCCGCAGCCGATGTCGCCGCTCGCGCTGGAGCGCTCGCAGCACATCGCGCGCGCGATCACCGACGACCTCGGCGGCTTCGGGGTGTTCGGTGTCGAGCTGTTCGTCAAGGGCGACGAGGTCTGGTTCAGCGAAGTCTCGCCACGGCCGCACGACACCGGCCTGGTGACCCTGGCCTCGCAGGAGCTCAGCCAGTTCGCGCTGCACGCGCGCGCGATCCTCGGCCTGCCGATCCCGTCGGTCCGTTCCAGCGGGACGGCGGCGTCATGTGCGGTGCTGGCGCATGGGCACGGCGTGCCGGTATTCGGTGGCGTCGACGCTGCGCTCGCGCAGGCCGGCACACAATTGCGGCTGTTCGGCAAACCGCGGGTGGACGGCCAGCGCCGCGTCGCGGTGACGCTGGCGCTGGGCGAGGACATCGAGCAGGCCCGCGAGCGCGCGCGCACCGCCGCGGCCGCCTTGCGGATCGAGCTGCGCTGATCGGACGCGCCGTACCACCACCCACCCCGTCACAGGACGTATCGATGGTCGACAGACTGCTGAAACACAACAGCCAGGGTTACGCCGTGTTCCTGTTCCCGCAGGCGCTGGAAGCCCTGGGCGAGGCGATCAAGCCTTACCTGCAGGACGGCAAGGGCGGCCCGCACGTGCTGTGCCAGGAGATCGACACCGCCGGCGCGCTGATCGAGATGACGCTCGACGGCCACACCGTCAGCGGCGAGCCGGTCGAGCTGGAACTGATGGTGCCGTCCAGCATGGTGCGGATGATCGTGTCGGCGCGCAGCGACGAGGCGTTCGGTTTCGGCCCGCGGCCGGTCACGCAACTGCCGGCCGTCGGCCCCGGCGAAACTGGCGCGGAGCCGCCGACCGACGCCGCGGCCGGACCGGAGGCGACGTCGACCAAGGAGGCCGCGGCCTCGGAGGCGGGCGAGGGTGCTGGCAAGGCGTGAGTCCTGTGGCCCTTTCGGATCGTAGGCTGGGCTGACAAGCCCAGCACTCGTGGATCCCGGTGCTGGGCTTGCCAGCCCAGCCTACGGCTCCTGCGGTTGCGGGGAGCCGGCGCCGGTCACTCGGCCGGGTCGGCCAGATCGATCCAGACCAGGTAATGGTCGCTGGCCCCGGCAATCGACGCCTCCGCCGTGCCGTCCGCCGGCCAGAACACCCCCGCGTCGCGCACCGCGAAACCTTGCGAGGGCAGCACGTAGTCCAGCCGCAAGGTGCCGCCGCCGGGACCGAAATCACCGGTGTGGCTGGCGATATCGCCGTCGCGCGGCAGGTCGCGCTGCCTCGCCCGCTCGACCGCGCCGGCGCTGCGCGGGACCACCCGCGCATCCACCCGCGGATGCTGCAGCAGCTGCGCGATCGCGCCGGGCGCGCCATCGCCATCGTGCGGGTCGGCGTTGAGATCGCCGGCAATCACGAAGCGCGCCTGCGGCGCCAGCCCGCCGCACCGGCCTTGGTCGTCGCACAGCCAGTCGGACGCATCGCCCGCCGCCGGGTCGGCCGACAGGTACTCGGGCCACAGCCGGATCTCGTCGAAGTTGCGCGCGCCGTTGCGATCCTCCGGTCCGTCGAACACCGGAGGCGTCGGGTGCGATGCCAGCAGGTGTACGGTGCCCAACGGGGTATGCACCGGCACGTCCCAATGCGACTTGGACGACAGCCGCAATTGCGACCAGACCTGCGGCCGGTACCAGGCCTGGCCGGTGCCGGGATCGCGCGGTTGCCTCGCGCCCGGCAGCGCGCTCCATCGCAGCCTCTGGAAGGTGCGTACCGCCTCGCCATCGATCGGGTAGCGCGACAGCACCAGCATCCCGTACTGGCCCGGGTGCAGGCCGTAGCCCCAGGCGTCGTTGCCGTGCGCACGGTCCGCATCAGCGGCTCGGCTGTCGCGCGCCACGCCATCGCGGTCCAGGTCCAGCCCGCTCGGCACGCCGGTGTTGACCGGTGCGAGATAGCGGTAGCGATAGTGCAGCGGCTCGCCGCCGCCGGCTTGCGCCACCTCCAGGTACTCGCGCTGGAACAGGTCGGCCGCGCGCTGCGCCGGGTCGTGGTCGAACTCGTTGAGCAGCACCAGGTCCGGCCGCACCCGCTGCAGCACCGCGGCGATGTTGCGTGCCTCGGGATCGCCGTGCTCGAGGCGGCGGACCAGGCCGCCCGCGGCGTCCTCGTACAGCGAGGTGTTGTAGGTCGCCACGCGCAGCGGCCGGTCGGTTGCCATCGTGTCGGCCTGTGGCTGCAGCTCCGGGGGTCTGTCGCCGTGGACCTTCAGTCGCACGCAGCCGGCGATGGCGCCGGCGGCCAGCAGGCAAGCCGCTGCCAGGGCGAAACGGGTCGACCACGTCACACACAGTCTCCGGCATCGAGATCGCGCCAGCTGCGACCGTCGAACGCTTCCAGCGGCCGGAAACGGCGTTTGTAGTCCATCTTGGCGTGCGCCTGGATCCAGTAGCCCAGGTACAAGTGGCTGCGCTGCTCGCGCCGGGCCCATTCGATCTGCTTGAGGATCGCCAGCGTGCCGAGTCCGCGCGCGGCGGCCTCGGGTTCGAAGAAGGTGTACACCGCCGACAGCGCCCGCTCGGCGACGTCGGTAACCGCCACCGCGAGCAGGCGTCCCTGGCCGTGCTCGGCGCGCTCGCGCAGCTCCAGGAACCGGTTCTCGCTCCAGGTCCCTATCAGGAACTGGTCGAACTCCAGCGCGCCGTGGCCGTCCATGCCCGCACCCGCATGGCGCGCGGAGAGATAGCGGCGGTACAGCGCGAGGTGCTCGTCGCTGCGTTGCGCCGGGCATACCCGTATTTCCAGGTCGGTATTGCGCGCCAGGCAGCGACGCTGGCTGCGGTCGGGGACGAACTGCTCGACCGGAACGCGCACCGCCACGCACGCCCGGCAGCCCTGGCAATGCGGGCGGTAGACAATGTCGCCGGAGCGGCGGAATCCCCAGCCCAGCGCCAGCGGATACCACTGCGACAGACGCGAATCGCGCGGGTCGAGCACCAAGTCGCGGGCAATGCGGTCGGGCCAGTAGCCGCAGGGGTGCTCGCCGGTGTGGAACAGGCGCAGGTCGTCGGTGTCGTGGTGCTCGGTGCCCATGCCGGCAGCATAGCGCCGGCGGTGTCATGGTCGCTCTTCACTTGAACGTCCCGGCGCGGCGTGGACCGCGATGGAGCGGGTTCTGCGACCGCAACAGCAACAGCAACAGCAAATCTCCCCAGCCCCTCTTTGACAGAGAGGGGCCGGGGGAGATTTGCCTTTGACTTTTCCCTATGCCGAGGCGTCAGGACGCCACGTGACGGAGCACCCGCGTCACCTGCCACTTTTCGTCCACCCGCCGCACTTCCAGGGTCTTGTAGGAGCCGAACAGGCGGTGGTGGTAGGCGCTGAATTGGACCTGCGCGAGTTCAGGGGACGACGCACGGAAGCCGTGCACGTCCAGCAGCATCGCCTCACGTCCCGACGCGCGGTGATAGCTGCCGCGGTCCTCGTCGGCCACGCGCACGCAGTACGAAGCCGGCACCACCGCCACCGCATCGCTGCTCAATGCCTCGATCATCGGCTGCGGCGCGTCCTTGCCGTCGACCGCCAGGCAGA
Organism: Novilysobacter longmucuonensis; assembly: GCF_046600735.1. Classification (NCBI taxonomy): domain Bacteria; kingdom Pseudomonadati; phylum Pseudomonadota; class Gammaproteobacteria; order Lysobacterales; family Lysobacteraceae; genus Novilysobacter; species Novilysobacter longmucuonensis. The sequence continues at coordinate 12,083 of NZ_JBJMAW010000008.1, read as the reverse complement.
CGATCGGAATGCGCGCGGCGGGAATCTCGCTGGCGAACACCGCGCGCGCCACCGGCAGCAGCGTGGGTGCGGCGGTGCCGTCGAACGGCGGCGAGGCGAGCTGCTGCGGCGGCTCGTAGTTGATGATGTGCGACATCATCAGCGCCAGCACCACCGAGATACCCGCCAGCAGGAACAGCTTGACCCGGAATGCGCGCTTCTTGCGCGAGACGGCCTGCGGGGTGGGCGGCGGCTCCATCCGGAACGACGGGCCGGCAAAGCTGCCGGGCCGCGTGCTGTCGAGCAGGCCCGCCTCGCGCAGGATCGCGCGCGCCTTGACCTGGTCCTCCGAGCGCACCACCCACAGCGCCGGCCGTGACCCCTCGCTGTCGCCGTAGCTGAACCGTTTGCGGCGGCTGCCCTGGTAGGAGCGCCCGTCGGTGATGCGTACCTCGATGTCGGCCTCGCGCAGCAGCTCGGCGAGCTTCTCGACGTTTTCCAGGCGCGGACTGCTGAAGACCTGGCGCATCGCTCAGCCCCTCGCCGGCACTTGCGCGGCGGCCTGCGCATCGGCGACGACACGGATCAGGCCTTCCTGCGCGGTGCTGGCGACCAGCCGGCCCTCGCGGTCGAAGATCTGCCCGCGGGCGAGCCCGCGCGCGCCCTGGGCGCTGGGGCTGTCGATCGAGTACAGCAGCCACTCGTCGGCCCGGAACGGGCGGTGGAACCACAGCGCGTGGTCGAGCGAGGCCATCTGCACGTTCGGCTGGTAGTAGCTGATGCCGTGCGGGAAGGTCGTGGTGCCGAGCAGGTGGAAGTCCGAGGCATAGGCGAGCAGGGTCCGGTGCAGCTCGGGCGCATCGCCGACGCGCTCGCCCAGGCGGAACCAGACCTGCTGGTAGGGCGGTCGCTTGGGCGGCTTGAGCTCGTCGCGAGGATAGACGTGGCGGAACTCGAACGGTCCCTGCCGCGACAGCCAGCGCTGGATCTTGTCGGGCAGCGTGGCCATCACCTTGTCCGGCACCGCGGCCGCCGGCTCGAGGTCCTCCGGCCCCGGCACCTCGGGCATCGTCAGTTGGTGCTCGCCGCCGTCCTGCGCTTCCTGGAACGAGGCGGCGAGAAAGAAGATCGGCTGACCGTGCTGGATCGCGGTGACCCGGCGCACCGAGAAACTGCCGCCATCGCGGGTGCGGTCGACCTGGTAGACGATCGGCGCGCGGATGTCGCCGGCCTTGAGAAAATACGCGTGCAGCGAATGCGCCGCGCGCGAGGCCTCCAGCGTCGCCTGGGCCGCCGAAAGCGCCTGTCCGAGCACTTGCCCGCCGAACACGTACTTGGTGCCGATGTCGCGGCTCTGACCACGGAACAGGTTGTCCTCGAGGCGTTCGAGCGAGAGCAATTCGATCAACTCGGAAACGGTGGAGGTCATGCGCACGGTCGTCGGAAACAGGCGCGCCAGTATAGCCGTCGGCTGCCACTGCCCCTGTAGGAGCAGCTTCAGCCGCGGTCCCAAATCGGCGCAATCAGCCAGGTATCCGATCGCGGCTGAAGCCGCTCCTATAGTGCGTTGCCCGGCCGCAGGCGCTGCAGGTCGATCGCCTCCATCACCCGCTCCCACGGGAACAACGGCCCCGGATCGCGCTTGCGGTGCACCTGCAGCGAGGCATCGTCGCTCGCCGCCACCAGTGTGGTGTCCAACTCCTCGTGCCCGGCGATGAACCGCAGGCCGGGCAACTCTGCGCGAAGCCGCTGCAGCAGCGCGATCAGCGCGACGATCTGCGCCTCGGTGTAGGGCTCCTCCATCGCCTGGTGGCGCGAGTCCAGCCAGTCGGGGAAACGCCCGGTATTGACCAGTTCGATCCCGACCGAACGCAGGTTGTAGCCGCGCGTGTGGTTGGCCACGCGCCCGGCGGCCACGTACTGGTGCAGGCTGCCGTCGCGGTCGACGTAGTAGTGCCCGCTGTTGCCGGTGCGCGAGCCGGGATACATCTCCCGCTCACCAAAGCGCCGCGCCGTGGCCAAGTCCGGCACCTCGGTGCAGTGGATCACCACCAGGTCGATCTGCTCGCGCGGACGCGGCTCAAGCCGAGCCTCATAGGGCAGCGGATCGACGTGGAGCGGGGCCGGCGGCAGGTCGGGCAGCATCGCCCGGATGCTACCATTCGGCCCCGCTGCGGCCCGGTCCGCCCGGCCCCATCCGTGCGGTTCCGCCCGCTCCGGTTCCGCCGCTCCGGTTCCACTGGACAGCCTCGATGAAACTGCCTCCCGCCGATTCCGCGCTCGGCCGATTGATGGCCAACCTGCCGCGTTGCGGCCGTGTCGACTGGATCGGCCTGCGCCCTGCGCGCGGCGTGCCGATGGTGGCGGTGGAGGCGGTGGTCGCCGAGCTGGGTGGCGGCCTGGTCGGTGACCGCTACAAAGGCGGCAGCGGCAAGCGCGACGTCACCCTGATCCAGGCCGAGCACCTGCCGGTGATCGCGGCGCTGTCCGGCCACGCCCGGGTGCTGCCGGCGCTGCTGCGCCGCAACCTGGTGGTCTCCGGCCTGCCGCTGATCGCGCTCAAGGGCCGGCGCTTCCGCATCGGCGAGGCGCTGCTGGAAGGCACCGATCCCTGCGACCCGTGTTCGCGCATGGAGCAGGCGCTCGGACCTGGCGGTTACAACGCGATGCGCGGCATGGGCGGACTGTGTGCGCGGATCCTCGAGGGCGGCACCATCCGCCTGGGCGATGCGGTGACGGCGCTGGCCTTCGACACCGCCACCGAGCCGGGAACGGCCTGACATGCGCGGACACTGCATTCTTTCCCACGGCTTCGAAAGCGGTCCCGACGCGACCAAGGTCACCGCGCTGGCCGAGGCCGCCGAGCGCCTCGGCTGGACCCACCAGCGCCCGGACTACACCGACCTGGATGCACGGCGCGAGGCCGGCGAACTCGGCGACGTCGCCGCGCGCCGCCAGCGCCTGCTCGATCTGGCCCGCGCCGCATCGGCGCAGGGGCCGCTGGTGCTGGCCGGGTCGAGCCTGGGCGCCTGGATCTCCGGGCTGGTGTCGATGCAGGTGCCGGTCGCCGGGCTGTTCCTGATGGCGCCGCCGATCCGGCTCAACCAGGACCACCCGCTCGACGCCGCACGCGTGCCGACCACGATCATCCACGGCTGGCACGACGAGCTGATCCCGGCCGCGCAGGTGGTCGACTGGGCGCAACCGCGCAGCGCCCGCCTGCTGCTGGTCGACGACAGCCACCGTCTCGCCGCAAGCGTGCAAACCAGCGCCGACGCGTTCGGCGCGCTGCTCGCGAGCCTCTAAACCCCCTCTCCCCTCGGGAGAGGGTTGGGGTGAGGGGGCAACGGAGCTGTATTGCCCCACCCGTGGTAGATCCCACCCACACCCCGCTGCACTTTTCAAACGGACCGACATTGAAATTCTTCGCAAGCTGCGGCAAAGGCCTCGAGTACCTGCTCGCCGATGAGCTGGTCGCGCTCGGCTGCACGCGCGCGACCGCCGCGCTCGCCGGCGCCAACGCCGAGGGCGATCTGGCTGATGCGCAGCGCGCGGTCATGTGGTCGCGCCTGGCCAGCCGCGTGCTGTGGCCGATCACCGAGTTCGACTGTCCCGACGAGCACGCCCTGTACGCCGGCGTCGCCGCATTGCCATGGCCGGAACATCTCGACAACGGCAATACCCTTGCCGTCGATGCGCATGTCTCCGGCAGTGCCATCACCCATGCGCGCTACGCCGCGCAGCGGGTCAAGGACGCGGTGGTCGACGTCATGCGCGACCAGACCGGCGCGCGCCCGGACGTGGATGTCGACTCGCCCGACCTGCGCCTGAACCTGGTGGTGCGCAAAGGCCGCGCGATCCTGTCGATCGACCTGGGCGGCGGCTCGCTGCACCGCCGCGGCTGGCGCCAGAAGCAGGGCGAGGCGCCGCTCAAGGAGAACCTCGCCGCCGCGGTGCTGCTGCGCGGCCGCTGGCCACAGGTGTACGCCGACGGCGGCGCGCTGCTCGACCCGATGTGCGGCAGCGGTACATTGCTGATCGAAGGCGCGCTGATGGCCGCCGACGTCGCCCCCGGCCTGTTGCGCCACGGCGGCAAACCGCCGACCCTCTGGCGCGGCTTCGACCGCGCCGCATGGCAGGCGCTGGTCGAGGATGCCCGCCAGCGCGAGACCGCCGGCCGCGCCGCGCTGCGCCCGGTGTTCTTTGGCCGCGACATCGACCCGCACGCGATCCGTTCCGCGCGCGACAACGAGGTCATGGCCGGCCTGGCCGGCGTGATCGACCTGAAGGTCGCGGACGTTGCACAACAGCAGACATTGCCGTTGCCCCAGATGATCGGTCATCCCCGCGAAGGCGGGGACCCAGCGGTTTCCGCTGCCCATGACAAGGTGGCGGCCGGACCTTGGGCAGAGGCAGAAGCGAAGGCACAGTCGCTGGATCCGGGCCTGCGCGGGGATGACGAGCAACAGCACCAATCGCAGGAGCCGCTTGCCGGATCTGTGCAGCCAAGCGGCCTCGTCGTCTGCAACCCGCCCTACGACGCCCGCCTCGCCGCCGACCCGGCGCTGTACCGCGCCCTCGGCACCGCGCTGAAAACCACGGTGCCGACCTGGCGCGCCAGCCTGCTGTGCGGCGACGCCGAACTGGCCTACGCCACCGGCCTGCGCGCGGCGAAGAAGTACCAGGTGTTCAACGGCGCGATCGAATGCACCCTGATCGTCAGCGACCCGATCGCGCTGCCGCAACGTGATTCACCCGACACCGCGTCGGCGCCGGTGCTGTCGGAAGGTGCGCAGATGGTCGCAAACCGGCTGCGCAAGAACCTGCGCAAGCTCAAGGCGTGGCGCGAGCTCGAACACGTCACCTGCTTCCGCGCCTACGACGCCGACCTGCCCGAGTACGCCTCCGCGATCGACGTCTACCAGACCGAGGAGAGCCCGCCGCGCATCTTCCTGCACGTGCAGGAGTACGCCGCGCCGGCCGACATCCCCGAGCCCGACCAGCGCCGCCGCCGCAACGAGCTGCTCGCCGCGGCCCGCGAGGTGTTCGCGGTGCCGCGCGAGCAGATCGCGATGAAGACCCGCGCGCGGGGCAAGGGCGGCAGCAAGTATGCGGATCTAAGAGCGGGAAACCTCGACGCGCGCGGCGAATTCGTCACCGTGCGCGAGGGCGATGCACGCCTGCGCGTCAACCTGTTCGATTACCTCGACACTGGCCTGTTCCTGGACCACCGTCCGCTGCGCCTGCGCATCTCCGAGGAGGCCGAGGACACCCGCTTCCTCAACCTGTTCGGCTACACCGGTGCGGCCACCATGCATGCGGCGGTCGGCCGCGCGCGCCAGACCACCACCGTCGACCTGTCGGCAACGTACCTGCAATGGTGCGCCGACAACCTGGGCGAGAATGGCATGGGCGGCGCCCGCCACCGCCTGGTGCAGGCCGACGCGCTGGCCTGGCTGGAAAACGACAGCGGCGAGTACGACCTGATCTTCTGCGACCCGCCCACCTTCTCCAATTCCAAGCGCGCGCAGGATTTCGACGTGCAGGCCGAGCACGTGCGCCTGCTGCGCGCCGCGGTGGCACGGCTGGCGCGCGAGGGGGTGCTGTATTTCTCCAACAACTTCCGCCGCTTCCGCATGGACCAGGCCAGCATCGAAGCGTTCGCCGACTGCGAGGAGATCAGCGCACAGACCATCCCGCCGGACTTCGCCCGCGACGCGCGCATCCACCGCTGCTGGCGATTGCGCCGGCGCCACAGTGATGTGAAGTAACGTCCGCCACGCTGCTGCTTTTAGCTCCTTCCCCTTCAAGGGGGTGAAGAGGGCCGCTCGCGAGCCATTGGCTCGCGGGCCGATGAACGCCCTCAAGCTGTGCTTGGGGGCCGGACAGGGTGGGATGCGGATGGGTTGGCTCTCGCGATCGGCGATCGTCGTGCGGAACAGGACCGTCCACCGGGCGCCCCCTCCACGAAGCAATTAACGGCTGCCGAACATCGCCTCGGTCACGATACCGGCGATGCATCGCCCAGGTGACCTGCCATCAAGCCGCCCGCATGGACCTTCTTCCGCCAGTGGCTGAAGAACCCGCTCCGCACCGCTGCCGTCGCCCCGTCCAGTTTCGAGCTGGCCGCGGCGATGATCGCCCAGTTGCCCGATGACACTGCGCGGGTAATCGAGCTCGGCGGCGGCACCGGCGCGATCACCCAGGCGCTGCTCGACGCCGGCATCGCCGACGAGCACCTGCTCGTGCTCGAACTCAACGAGGAACTGCAGGCGCATCTGCAACGGCAGTTCCCGCGGGTGCCGGTGGTGCTCGGCGATGCCCGCTCGCTGCCGCAACTGGTCGCCGACAGCGGCTGGCTGGCCGCCGGGCACGCCGATGCCATCGTGTCCGGGCTCGGCCTGCTGGCGATGCCGCACCCATTGCAGCGCGACATCCTGCTGGGGGCACTGTCGTGCCTGCGCGCCGGTGGCGTGTTCGTGCAGTTCACCTACGGGCGCAACGCTCCGGTGGCCGAGCCGGTGCTGCGCGAGCTGGCCCTGCAGGTGCGCCGCGGCGCCTTCGTGCTGCGCAACGTACCGCCCGCGACGGTGTACGTCTACTCGCGCTGAAGAGCTCGGTAGGGCGGGTTTCAACCCGTCGATTCCAGCCGAGGTGGCGGGTTGAAACCCGCCCTACGCATTACCTCCACCTCCGCAACACAGGTTTTCGCTTTCGACGCTGGGCCCTTCACCACGCCGGCGCCATCCTGTTCACTGCGCCGCTGTCGGCGCGGCGCGATCCACAGGAGCCACAGGAGCCACCGATGCCCACCGTCACCTCCGACACCACCCGCCACGCCCGCATCGTCCGCACCGTGCGCGGCCAGCCCGCGTCCGATGGCGCCGGGGTCAAGCTCACCCGCGTCATCGGCAGCCCGCAACTGCCGGACCTCGACCCGTTCCTGCTGCTCGACGAGTTCGGCACCGACCGTCCCGAGGACTACCTCGCCGGATTCCCCGAACACCCGCACCGCGGGTTCGAGACCGTCACCTACATGCTCGACGGCCGCATGCGGCACAAGGACAACCACGGCAACGAGGGCGTGCTGGTGCCCGGCAGCGTGCAGTGGATGACCGCCGGCCGCGGCTTGGTGCATTCGGAGATGCCCGAGCAGCTCGAAGGCCGCATGCGTGGGTTCCAGTTGTGGGTCAACCTGCCTGCGCGCGACAAGATGACTGCGCCGCGTTACCAGGAATTCGCGCCCGAGCGCATCCCTCAGCTGCAACCGGCCGAAGGCGTGAGGGTGAAGCTGATCGCGGGGATGGTCGGCGAGGCGCAGGGGCCGATCGCGCAGCCGGCGACCGACCCGGTGTACCTGGATATCGAACTCGCGGCCGGGGCCCGTTGGGAGCACCCGCTGCCCGAAGGCCACAGCGTGTTCGCGTACCTGTTCGAGGGCGCGGCGGTGATCGGCGCCGGCGAAGCGGCGCGCCCGCTGGCCGCGCAGGAGCTGGCGGTGCTGGGTGGTGGCCCGCTGTTCGAGGTGCAGGCCGGCGATGCGGGCGGGCGCCTGATCCTGGTCGCGGGGCGCCCGCTGCGCGAGCCGGTTGCGCGCCACGGGCCGTTCGTCATGAACACCCGGCAGGAACTGATGCAGGCGTTCGCCGATTTCCAGGAAGGGCGATTCTGACGCCGCAGCCGCATGGCGACGGCGGCTGGCGCATCCCGTGTCTCGGCGGAAAACCCGCCCGGTCTACTGGCCGGCCGCCACTTGTGTGCTGCGGTCGGGCCCGAACTGCAGGCTCTCGGTCAGCTGGAACGCGCGATCAAGCTGCTCGCCCGAAGGGGACTGCAGCCAGATATGCGCGACACGGCCGTCATCGAGTTCGACCAGCGCCTCGCGCGCCTCGATGTTCGGCCTGATCGCGATCTCGGCGCGGTACCACTGCACCGATCGGCCGTCGATGCGGCCCTGCTCCTCCCGGTTGCCGCGCTTGGGCTCGAACGGCGACTCCGCGGCGATGTACAGCCCGAACGCCTCCGAGCCGTCCCCGCGCAGCGCCCGGCAGAAATCCGAGTTGCCGCTGCCGCGGTGTTCCCAGGTCAACCCCGTGTCGGCGGGCAGGCGCGGACATGCCCCCGGATCCTGTGCCTGGGCCGGTGCCGCCAGTCCCGCCAGCAGCAACATCGGCATGCATAACGCCGTCTTGTTCATGTGATAGCCCCCTGTTCGCGTCCAGATGACGCCTGTCGCGTGTCCGACCTTAGTCCACTGCCCGGGCATTGACAAATCATGCCCATTCAGTGTTGCGGTCGGTCGCAAAACGCCACGTGTTCCGCATTGCCCACGCCGTATGGAGGGCGTGGGCGCAGCGCAATTGCAGCGACCAAGCCCCTGCGCCGCCGCCAGCCGCATGGCCAACGCACGGATAGGGCCGCGCCAGAAAACCGGAAGAGGGTCGGTTGTCAGGCTACGCTGCCGGCGCACACCGGTGGAGTGCAGGCGTACTCGACCTTTTCGCCACCATGCGCATCGAATATCCGGCGATGTGCCCGGTACGACCACGCATCGCCCCGGGTGTAGTACTCGGCCACCCACGACTGCAGTGCGTCCAGCAACGAATCCTGCTGCTCGATCGAGGCGTACTTGTGAGGCTCCCAGGGGCGCCTGCGGTTGTTCGCCTGGCACGCCGCCAACCCCGGGTTGAGGAAGACCAGCTCAGTGCAGTACGCGGACGCCCGCTCGATGAGTTCGCCGTAACAGCCCTCGATCACCCAGGCCGCCTCGGACGACACGAACTCACCCAGCGAGGCGGCGATTGCCTGCGGGTCGCGCTGGACGGCAATCTGGCCAGGCTCCCAGACGATGGAATCCAGGTCGAGGTGTGCCAGACCATGCGCATCGGCGAGTGCCTTGGCGTAGGTGCTCTTGCCCGAGCCGGAGTTTCCGAAAACAAGGATCTTCATGACGGGGACCGTTGCCTGGACCGAGCTGGCGGCAAGCTGCTGCCAGCCAGCCGACGGAACACTGTCGGGGATAGGAGCGCACGGAGCCCAGTTCTCCCGCTCCACCAAGCCGAGGAATGCGGCCAAGCCCCAGCACTTCCATTCCGTGCCGCATGACTGAGTTAAGCCGAACTGCGAACCGGCTTTGGCTTGAACGAATCGCTAGGTACCCTGGCGCCTAACGCCTGAGTCAAGCCGAGCCGCCAGGCGGCCTTGGCTTGAACGAACCGCTAGGCCGCCGCGGCATGTCCCGGCCGCCAACCAAAGAGGCGGGCAGGTAGAAGCAGAATGGCATGCAAGAGCGCGAACATAGCAGAGAACGTGATCCCCACCAGGCGAAACGGCAGGGCGAGCAGCCAAGCGATTGGCCACAGAACCAAGGCCAGCAGCGCCAGCGGCCAGCACAGGACAAAGAGAATGCACCAAACAACCGTGGCAATGAGTGCTTTCATACGCTGCTCCTTTTGGTCCGGTAAGCGGCACCGAACTTGGCCCCGGAAGGCTTGCAGTCCCGGTGCGTGGCGGCAAGTGATACCCGATGGAACGGCCGGAGCACTGGATCAAACGCCAAATTAGGCGACGAACTCCCGGAGGTCCAACGCCCGAACCACGCCGTGCCGCAAAGCGGCTTCGGCTGTTACGGCGATGCCGATTTCTAGAACAGATTATCTGAAAGCACTCATGTTCCTCGGGCTTCTAGAACGCGATTGTACGACTTCTTTCGTTTGCTTCTTCCACTGTGGCCAAGATCGAATCCAGTTGCGCGCGATCAAGAAAGCGGCCGTCGACGATCACGCCTTCGATGGCCCGCGTATTGGCGATATCCACCAGCGGGTTGGCGCGCAACAGCACCATGTCGGCGCGGTATCCCGGCGCGATCCTGCCGGCCTCCCGGTTCATCCGCTCCGCAGGCGCAGCGGTGGCCGAACGCAAGCTTTGCGCCGGGCTTAGCCCCGCGCTGGTCAAGGACTTCAACTCGTCGTGCAGGGAGAAACCTGGAACCGTGCCGGCCGTATTGGCGTCGGTGCCGGCCAGCACATGGACCCCCCTGTCGCGCATTGCCCTCAGTAGAATGCGATGCGCCTCGGCGAAGGTCATCCAGTAGGCCGCCGCCGCCTCGCGCTCGGCAGGGCTGGCCTCCGGGCCCATCTCATAAGCGTTGTTTCCGGGAAGCCAGCCCTTTGACAGCGGCGTCCCCTCGACCAGCCCGGGATTGGCGTAACGCAGCTCTATCTCCTCGACCAAATCCGCGGGGGCCACCTTCTGCCGCGCAATGCTCTCGATCAGCCACAGGGACGACACCACCGCGATGTCATGCTCCGCCAGCTTCGCGGCCACGTCATCGCTCCGTCGTGCAACGAATTCGAGGTACTCGTCCGCGTTGGCAGTGGTGAAGAAGCCGAACTCCGCATTGAGCGCCTTCGCGATCTCCTCGATGTGCGAAAGCTCGCTTTGCCCGGATGTCCAAAGCGCATCGAGCGGGGCTGACACCGGAAAATGTCCGATTAGCGCAACCTCTGACTCCGACGCAGCCCGATCAATCTCCCGGTATGTCTCCTCGTCCAGGATACTTCCCAGCTTGACCGCATCGTAGCCATCCCCGACCAGTGAGCGGACCACTGCCTCGGCATCCTGTGGCCGCCGGACGTTGATCCGGTTGCGCGTCCAACGCTGAAAGTGACCCGCAAACCATCCCCAGCTTTCCAGCTTCTCCGATGCCACGAACATTCGCGGGCCCAAGCGCCCCGCGTCGATCTCGTCGCGCCAGACCAGATGATCCGCGTTGCCGCTCATCTCGCGGATGCCCGTGACTCCGTTGGCCACGTAGATCAACAGGTCGTTCGGACTCTGCTTCAGATGGACATGGGCGTCGACTAGTCCGGGAATCAGATAACGCCCGCTGCCGTCGACTACGTTGACGCCTTCGGGGAGTTCCAATCTCTCTCCGATGGCCACGACTCTGCCTTGGTCGAACAGCACGGTGTGGCCGCCGATCATCGTATTCCCATCCGCAGACAAGACATGGACATCAGTGATGGCCGTGGGCCCGGACATCGCATCGAAGCCTACGTGATCGACGACCGCCGTAGCAGCCCCCGCAAAGCGCCTGAGTTGATGATCGACCCACAGGATCGAAGCCGCGCAGAGCGCCAGCACGAGGATGAGCGAGAGCAGGGTCCACTTCTTAACTGATGCAGCACTGATCATGCGATCCATCCCAACCTTCATACGGCTACCCGTGACGGGGCAGGCGAAGAGCTTGGGATCCCCGAAAGTGCTCGGCAATGAGCTTGCGACGAAACCAGCCTAGGCTCCGACGAAACCGGGGAATATAGCGATGAGCCACCTGCGGCCCAATGCTGGTTAAGCCGCGCGCGAAGCGGCGTCGGCCAGGACGAGTTGCTAGGCGGCAGGTTACGGTTGGCATGCCACCCGAATTGTGCCGACCTCACTCCCTTTCGGGGCGATCTGAAGCCAACATGGGAAGCTGGTGTAGTACTCCCAATAAGTGGCGCCATCTTCTCGTTCCACCAGCTCGGGTGCTCCATAGAGCCCTAGGGCGCTTTCGAGCGGGTCGCCGGGGCACAGGCCCGCAGGTGTGCAGGCCTGTGGACTTTCGCTGAACAAGCTTGCGGCAACGTCACCACTGAAGGAAACGATGAGGTTCGGGTAGCGCAGATGACGATTGAGATAGTCCAACTCCTCAGAGACACCGACAGGTTGACCTAGGCGTTCACGGACCTGTTGTTCCGTAGCGTCAATGGAGATTCCACCCAGAGCCAGTTCGGCGTGGGGAATGCCCTGCGGCGCAGAGAAGGCCACGACTGGGAGTGCGAGGGACGCGAGAAAATATTTCATACCGCTTGACGTCTGAATTAGGCCGAGCCGCGAAGTGGCTGCGCCTTGAATGAGTTGCCAGGTGCGCGCCGCCGTAATGCCCACACCAGCATGCCGAGCGCTAACAGGTTGATGCCAAGCTCGCCCGTATCGATCCACTCAACTGTGATGTTTAGATGCGACGTCCCCCCGCCTTCAGTAGCGGGGCTATCTAGAGTCCGGGGTTCATCGTAGTGGTATCGGCTGCCAGCTGCTCGGCGTAGGCGCTCGGGGTCAGC